>JAVBQA010000107.1:0-2591 GCA_031549325.1 Eubacteriales bacterium
GCAGAAGGGTCCGGGCGATGCGTTCTTCAACCGCAACCAGGGCGGGCCGAGCGGCCCGCGCATGGGCGGCATGGCCGACGTGCGCCGCCCGGGCAACGCGCCGAGGCGGGCCACGCCCACCGGCAGGCCCGTGCCGCCCGCCGTCCGGGACGACGCGATGCAGCAGGGCAGGCCGAGCGCGCCGCGCCCGCAGCAGAGGTCGTTCGAGCCGAGGCCCTACGCGCCCAAGCCCAACTTCGAGCCGAGGCCCCGTCCGGAGCCCAAGCCCGGCTTCGAGCCGCGCCGCCCGCAGTATGAGCAGCCCGTCTTCGAAGAACAGACCGAAGTCGCTTTTCAGGAGAACATCCTGGCTGGGCGCAATCCCATCCGCGAGGCCATCAAGGCCGGGCGCTCCATCGACAAGCTGCTGGTGGCCGAGGGCGACTTGTCCGGCTCGGCGCGCCAGATCGTGGCCTGGGCGCGGGAGGCCCACATCGTGGTGCAGTATGTGGACCGGGTCAGGCTCGACCAGATCTATCCGAATCATCAGGGCATGATCGCTTTCGCGGCGGCGGCCGAGTACAAGACGGTTGAGGACATCCTGTCCTACGCGAAAGAGAAGGGCGAGCAGCCTTTCATCGTGGCGCTGGACGGCATCACCGACCCGCACAACCTGGGCGCGATCATCCGCACCGCCGAGTGCGCGGGCGCCCATGGCGTGATCATTCCCGAGCGCAGGAGCGCGCTGCTCAGCCCGGCGGCGGTCAAGGCCAGCGCCGGCGCGTGCGAGCATCTGCGGGTGGCCAAGGTGGTGAACCTGGGCAGGACGCTGGGGGATCTGAAGGACGAGGGCGTATGGATCATCGGCGCGGACGCCGAGGGCGAGCCCGCGTTCGGGGCCGATCTGTCCGGCCCGGCGTGCCTGGTGATCGGTTCGGAGGGCGAGGGGATCAGCGCGCTAATCAAGCGCCAGTGCGACAAGGTCGTGGCGCTCCCGATGAAGGGCAAGATCGATTCGCTGAACGCCTCGGTGGCGGCGGGCGTTCTGATGTACGCCGTGCTGCGCGCTCGGGGGAAGTAGCCGTGGCGAAGGGCATCGCGCGGCTGCTGATCGTGGACGGCTACAACGTGCTCGGCCAGGGGCCGGGCATGCTCAGCGGCAAGCCGCTGGATGATGCGCGGGACAAGCTGATTCGCGAGCTGCACGACTACGCGGGCTACTCCGGGCAGCGGGTGATTCTGGTGTTTGACGCCTGGCAGTCGGAGCGCAAGCAGCGCACCGAGGAAAAAATGGGCCCGCTGACCGTGGTGTTCACCCGCCGGGGGGAGACCGCCGACCACTACATCGAGCGGCTGTGCGACGAGCGCGAGGGAGAAATGGATCTCGGGCGGCTGGAGGTGCGCGTGGCCACCTCCGACCGGATCGAGCAGACGCTGGCGCTCGGCCGGGGCGCCACGAGGATCTCCAGCCGCGAGCTGATCGCCGAGATGGACGCCATGCGCGCCGCCGGCGTCAGGACCGGCGTGAATCCCAAGCAGAACAAGAGCACCGTGCTGGACGGGCAATCCCAGAGCGTGCGCGAGGCGCTGGAGCGCATGAGACGTGGAGGATAAGACGAAATTGGACATTTACGATCGATTTGATGGCATGACCGACGAGCAGATCACAAAGCTTGCCCAGGCCGCCGACGGTCAGGCGCTGGAGTTTCTGCTGAACAAGTACAAGAACTTTGTGCGCAGCAAGGCGCGCAGCTATTTCCTGATCGGCGCCGACCACGAGGACATCGTGCAGGAGGGCATGATCGGGCTGTACAAGGCGATCCGCGACTTCAAGGAGGAGAAGCTCTCGAGCTTTCGCGCGTTCGCCGAGCTGTGCATCACCCGCCAGATCATCACCGCCATCAAGACCGCCACCCGCCAAAAGCACATTCCGCTGAACTCTTATGTGTCGCTGAACAAGCCGATCTATGACGAGGAATCCGACCGGACGCTGCTGGACGTGATCACCGAGGGCTGGGTGAGCAATCCCGAGGAGATGCTCATCAACCGGGAGGACATCGGCGCCATCGAAGGCAAAATCGGCGAGATGCTGTCCGGCCTTGAGAAGCAGGTGCTGCTGAGCTATCTCGACGGCAAGTCCTACCAGGAGATCTCCGTCGAGATGGGCCGCCACGTGAAGTCCATCGACAACGCGCTGCAGCGCGTCAAGCGCAAACTCCAAAAATACCTGGAGGAAAAATGAGCGATTGGGCCGCGAAGCGACAAAGTTTTACCCGGGTGCCTTTAAATTGATGTTGACAAAAGGAATGCGTTCAATTACAATAATTGCCGTATGATTGACGGGCGCGCGGGTGTAGCTCAATGGCAGAGCTCCAGCTTCCCAAGCTGATCACGTGGGTTCGATTCCCATCACCCGCTCCATACGAACATCATCGACACCGATTATCAGTCTAAAGGGAGGAACACTACTCATGGCGAAGGCGAAATTTGAGCGCAACAAGACGCACGTAAACGTGGGAACGATCGGGCACGTAGACCATGGGAAGACGACGCTGACGGCGGCGATCACGATGGTGCTGGCGAAGCACGGCGGCGCGGAAGCGATGCGTTAC
>JAVBQA010000065.1:0-9901 GCA_031549325.1 Eubacteriales bacterium
ACGATGATGTCGGGCGCGCCCATCTCGAGCATGCGCTTGAGGCGGTTGTTTCTGTTGATGACCCGGCGGTACAGGTCGTTCAGGTCGGCGGTGGCAAAGCGTCCGCCGTCCAGCTGCACCATGGGGCGAAGCTCGGGCGGGATGACCGGCACCACGTCCAGCACCATCCACTCGGGCTTGTTGCCCGACAGGCGGAACGCCTCGACCACTTCCAGGCGCTTCACGATGCGGGTGCGCTTCTGGCCCTCGGTCTCGCGGCCGGTTTCCTTTTTGATGAGCTTGTTGATCTCCTCGTGCAGCTCGACGCTGAGGGTTTCAAGGTCGATGTCGCGCAGCATCTCGCGCACGGCTTCGGCGCCGATGCCCACGCGGAACGCGTCGGAACCGTACTCGGTGATCTTGCGCTGATACTCAGCCTCGTACAGCAGCTGGTGCTTCTCCAGGCTGGTCTCGCCCGGATCCAGCACGATGTAGCTGGCGAAATACAGCACCTGCTCGAGCGCGCGGGGGCTGATGTTCAGCAGCATGCCCATGCGGCTGGGGATGCCCTTAAAATACCAGATGTGGCTGACGGGCGCCGCCAGCTCGATGTGCCCCATACGCTCCCTTCGCACCTTGGCCTTGGTGACCTCGACGCCGCACTTGTCGCACACCACGCCCTTGAAGCGGGTGCGCTTGTACTTGCCGCAGTTGCACTCCCAGTCCTTGGTGGGCCCGAAGATGCGCTCGCAGAACAAGCCGTCGCGCTCGGGCTTGAGCGTTCTGTAGTTGATCGTCTCGGCCTTCTCCACCTCGCCGTGGGACCAGCTGCGGATCATCTCGGGCGAGGCCAGGCCAATCTGAATGGAATCAAGATTTGTCAGTTCAAACAAAGCAATTCGCTCCCCTCATCTATCCAGCCAACGGGCGGCTCACCCTTAAAAATCATCGTCCAGCAGGTCGTCATCCAGCGACAGGTCGTCGAAATCGAAGCTGTCCGCGTCGCCCTCTTCCTCGTCGCCCTCGAAGGACTCCTCGAGGGTGATGGTGACGTCTTCCTTGAGCTCGGCGTCGGGCTGCGGACCCTCGTCGTCCAGCTCCTTGATCTCGATGACTCGCTTGTCCTCTGACAGCACCTTGATGTCCAGGGCCAGGCTCTGCAGCTCCTTGATGAGCACCTTGAACGACTCGGGCACGCCCGGATCGGGGATGTTTTCGCCTTTGACGATGGCTTCGTAGGTCTTGACGCGGCCCACCACGTCGTCCGACTTGACGGTCAGGATCTCCTGCAGCACGTGCGCCGCGCCGTAGGCCTCGAGGGCCCACACCTCCATCTCGCCGAAGCGCTGGCCGCCGAACTGGGCCTTGCCGCCGAGGGGCTGCTGGGTGACCAGGCTGTACGGGCCGGTCGAGCGCGCGTGGATCTTGTCGTCGACCAGGTGGTGCAGCTTCAGCATGTACATGTAGCCCACGGTGACCGGGTTGTCAAACGGGTCGCCGGTGCGGCCGTCGTGCACGGTCAGCTTGCCGTCCTGGTTGATGTCGCACTTGTCAAACTGGATGGCGGGCTTTCCGTTTGGCTGGAACAGCTCGTCCTCGCCGCGCACCTGCTTGCCGGCGGCGTCCAGGCACTTCATGATGTCGATCTCGCTGGCGCCGTCGAACACCGGCGTGGCCACGTGCCACCCCAGCGCCCTGGCCGCCAGACCCAGGTGAACCTCGAGCACCTGGCCGATGTTCATTCGGCTGGGCACGCCCAGCGGGTTCAGCACGATGTCCAGCGGCGTGCCGTCCGGCAGGAACGGCATGTCCTCCTCGGGCAGGATGCGGCTCACAACGCCCTTGTTGCCGTGGCGGCCGGCCATCTTGTCGCCCACGGAGATCTTGCGCTTCTGCGCGATGTACACGCGCACCATCTGGTTCACGCCGGGGGACAGTTCGTCCTTGTTCTCCCGCGTGAACACCTTGACGTCCACCACGATGCCAAACTCGCCGTGGGGCACGCGCAGGCTGGTGTCGCGCACTTCCCTGGCCTTGTCGCCAAAGATGGCGCGCAGCAGGCGCTCTTCCGCGGTCAGCTCGGTCTCGCCCTTGGGGGTGACTTTGCCCACCAGAATGTCGTTGGCGCGCACCTCGGCGCCGATGCGGATGATGCCGCGCTCGTCCAGATCCCGCAGCGCGTCTTCGCCGACGCCCGGGATGTCGCGCGTGATCTCCTCCGGCCCGAGCTTGGTGTCGCGGGCTTCGGATTCGTACTCTTCAATGTGGATGGACGTGTAAACGTCGTCCTTCACCAGCCGCTCGCTGATCAGGATGGCGTCCTCATAGTTGTAGCCTTCCCAGGTCATGAACCCGATCAGCACGTTCCTGCCCAGCGCGATCTCGCCCTCGTCGGTGGACGGGCCGTCGGCGATGACCTGGCCCTTCTGAACCTTTTCGCCGGGGGACACGATCGGGTGCTGGTTGATGCAGGTGCCCTGGTTGCTGCGGGCGAACTTGCTCAGGCGGTACGCGCTTTCCTTGCCCGCGCCCTCCTTGATGACGATCTCGTCGGCGGTGGCGCGCAGCACGGCGCCCGCCTCCCTGGCCAGCGTGACCACGCCCGAGTCGCAGGCGGCCTTGTACTCGATGCCCGTGCCCACGATGGGCGCTTCCGGCACCAGCAGCGGCACCGCCTGGCGCTGCATGTTCGAGCCCATCAGCGCGCGGTTGGCGTCGTCGTTCTCGAGGAACGGGATCATGCCGGTGGCGACCGAGATCAGCTGGCGGGGCGAAACGTCGATGTAATCCACGTCGTTGCGGTCGACCTCGATGATCTCCTCGCGCTTGCGCACCGTGACGCGCTCGTTGATGAACACGTTGTTCTTGTCCAGCATCTCGTTGGCCTGGGCGATGACGTATTGATCCTCTTCATCGGCGGTCATGTACACGATGTCCTGGGTGGCGTGGCCGGTGCCACGCTCGATCCGGCGGTAGGGCGCCTCCATGAAGCCGTACTCATTGATGCGCGCGTACGTGGCCAGAGAGCCGATCAGGCCGATGTTCGGGCCTTCCGGCGTCTCGATGGGGCAGATGCGCGCGTAGTGGGAATAGTGAACGTCGCGAACGGCGAAGGACGCGCGGTCGCGGTTCAGGCCGCCCGGGCCCAGCGCCGACAGGCGGCGCTTGTGGGTCAGCTCGGCCAGCGGGTTCGGCTGGTCCATGAACTGGGACAGCTGGGAGCTTCCAAAGAACTCCTTGATCGCGGCCGAAACGGGCCGGATGTTGATCAGGTCCTGGGGGCGCACCTTGTCCAGATCCTGGATGGCCATGCGCTCCTTGACCACGCGCTCCAGGCGGGACAGGCCCACGCGGATCTGGTTTTGCAGCAGCTCGCCCACCGAGCGCAGGCGGCGGTTGCCCAGATGGTCGATGTCGTCGATCTCGCCCACGCCGTGGAACAGGCCCACCTGATAGCTGGCCGAGGCCACGATGTCGTCCACCAGAATGTACTTGGGGATCAGGCGGCCCAGGTTCTCGGTGAGCGCCTGGTTGAGCTGGGCGCCGTCGCGCTTGACGGTCTCCAGCACCTCACGCAGCACCGGCAGGTGCACGCGCTCCTTCATGGGCACGGCGTCCCGGTCGTACTGCTTGAACAGCTCGGGCTCGGTGTCCTTCATGAAGGCCTCAAAATCGGCGAAGTTGTTGCCGATCACTTTCAGCTCGTTGCCGTCCACCAGGATCAACGCGGCGTTGACGCCCGCGTCCTGAATGGCCAGCGACTCCTCGCGGGAGATCACCGCGCCCTTGGACGCCAGCACCTCGCCGGTGGCCGGGTGCACGATGTCCTCCGCCGCCTCCTGGCCGCGGATGCGGGCGGACAGCGCCAGTTTTTTGTTGAACTTATAGCGGCCCACGCGCGCCAGGTCGTAGCGCTTGGGGTCGAAGAACAGCGAGTTGATGAGGTTGGTGGCCGAGTCCACAGACGGCGGCTCGCCCGGCCGCAGCTTGTTGTAGATCTCGATCAGCGCCTGCTCTCTCCTGGTTTTCACGCGCTCGGAGCGATCCTCGCTCGAGGCGTCGCGGGCAATCGTGGCCTGCACGCGCTCGTCGCCGCCCAGCATGTCCAGCAGAATCGAGTCGCTCTCATAGCCCAGCGCGCGCAGCAGCACCGTGATGGGCAGCTTGCGGGCGCGGTCGATGCGGGCGTACAGCACGCCGTTGCTGTCGGTTTCGTATTCAATCCACGCGCCCCGGTTGGGGATCATGGTGCAGGAAAACAGGTTGTTGCCCGCCTTGTCGATGGTCTTGGCGTAGTACACGCCGGGGGACCTGACCAGCTGGCTGACGATGACGCGCTCGGCGCCGTTGATGATGAACGTGCCGTGGTCGGTCATGAGCGGGAAATCGCCCATGAACACCTCGGACTCCTTGATTTCATGGGTCTCGGTGTTGGTGAGGCGCACCGTCACCTTGAGCGGCGCGGCATAGGTGGCGTCGCGCTCTTTGCACTTCTCCACGCTGTACTTGGGCGCGTCGTCCAAGCTGTAGTCGATGAACTCCAAAATCAGGCTCTCGCTGTAGTCCGTGATCGGCGAGACATCCTTCAGCACCTCGCGCAGGTCTTCCTTCAGGAAGTGCTGATAGGAGTTCTTCTGAATCTCGATCAGGTCGGGCACGGGCAGCGTCTCCTCGATGCGCGCAAACGACATGCGCGTGCGCTTGCCCATCTGTACCTCATGCTCGTTGCAGATGCGCTCAACTTTTCCCATGAAGCAAATCACCCCTTCGGTTCGTCGCCGGACAGGCCCGAACGGCCGTCCACGGCGCGTGCAAAATATCACGTAAAATTCTTGAAAATTGCCACTTGCGCTGCCCGCCGTTTGGGTGTACAATACCTTTAGCAGACAGGGGCCCTTCCGGCCACATCGCCCAAAATAGGGTGCAAATGGCCATTTTACCGATACTTGTGCAATTATCTATAATACCACCCTTTTGGGGCCTTGTCAATGCATAAGTGCCCCTATTTTTTGCCCAATTTGCGTTTTCAACGCATTTTACCGAAAAAGAGGGGATTGGGGAGGCAGGTTCCCCCAGGTTCCCCATTTTCTTACAAGCGCGCCTTAGCGGGCTAGAAATGCAAGATTATCATTCATTGTGGCTATCTTTTGACTGGTTTTAATTCATTCGGAGGTTTGGGTCATGAAAAAAACCTGGAAAACCCTGCTGGTTTCCGCGCTCCTGCTGGCGCTGCTCGCGCCCGCCGCCGCCCACGCGGCCGACGACTACTATATCGAAGACAGCGACAGCCGCCGCCTGACGAAGTCCGAGCTTAGGGACTATTCGCTGGACGATTTGGGCTTCATCCGCAACGAGATCCTGGCCCGCCACGGCTATCCCTTCAAAACCAAGAAGTTTATCGATTACTTCTACGAGCAGGACTGGTACTTCCCGGATGACGCGTTCGAGTACGACTGGCTGAGCAAGCTCGAGATGGACAATGTGGAGACCATCAAGCAGGTCGAAGCCGAGAAGCAGGACGACGACTACGACGACAGCGCCGACGACCGCGGCGATTATTTCATCGAGGACAGCGACGTGCGCCTGCTCACCAAGTCCGAGCTGCGCGGTTACTCGCTCGAGGACCTCGGCTTCATCCGCAACGAGATCCTCGCCCGCCACGGCTACCCTTTCAAAACCAAGGCGTACAAGGATTACTTCAATGCCCAGTGGTGGTACACCCGCGACGACGATTTCGACTTCAACTGGCTCAGCTCAACCGAGATGAAAAACGTGGAGCTGATCAAGAAGATCGAGAAAGAAAAGGGCTAGGGGCGCGCTGCCCCAAACCCCATTGTGGGCTGGCCGCAGAGGCAAAGAAAACGGGCGCTGTGCGCCCGTTTTCTTTGCCTGTCAAAATAGTATATGTCATGCAGGAGAGGAATGTTGAGCTTGCAGAACAGCCAAGCCCAATGGGGTTTTCGGGGGCCAAAGCCCCCGGATCAAAGCTGCCGAAGGGCGACCTGCGCGCCCGAAGGCTGCTTCCGCACTGGATGCAAGTCTGCCCGTGAATCCTTGATTCACAAGACTTGCATTTCGCTGTCAAAAGACGGAGTATTTTGACAGCCTGAACGGGCGCTGAGCGCCCGTTTTCTTTGCCTCTGTTCCTTTGGCGACGCCCCGAAGCGCCCCCGCCTCAGCCCTTCGTCCCCCCGAGCTTTCCGCCGCTCATCTGCTTGAGCAGGGTGGACTCGTAGGAAAACACGCTCTCCCTGCGGTCGGCGGCGGCGGTGAACGCGAAGCGCACCATTTCGTCGACCAGCTTCGAGAAGCTTGTGCCCGCCGGCTCCCACAGGTAGAACGCCAGCGAGCCGGGAATGGTGTTGATCTCGTTGATGTAGAGCGTGTCGTCCTCGCCGTCGATGATGTAGTCGATCCTAACGACGCCCTTGCAGTCCATGACCTGGAACGCCTCTTTCGAAATCTGCCGAATGCGCTCGGCCACGTCGTCCGGGATGGGGGCGGGAATCTTGCGCGCCAGCGACTTCATGCCCTGGGACTTGCTGCCGCCCTTGAGGTACTTTTCCGAGAAGCCAAGGTGCGTGTGCTCGCTGGCCTGGATGGGCATCTCGAGCACCGAGGTCGTGACCTCGCCCGCATAGCCGAGCACCGAACAGTTCACCTCGGTCAGCTTCTTCACGCCCTTCTCAATCAGCAGCCGGCGGTCGAACGCCGAAGCCACTTCCAGGGCGTCCCGGAGGCTGTCCCGGTCGTCGGCGCGGGTGATGCCGATGGAGCTGCCCAGGTTCGCGGGCTTCACATACACCGGATAGGCGAGCTCCCCTTCCACCCGGTCGAGCACCGCGTCCGGGTCCTTCTTGAACTCGGCGCGCTCGGCCCACACGGCGGGCAGCACGGGAAAAGAGCAGCCCTGAAACAGCTTCTTCATGGCGATCTTGTCCATGCCGGCGGACGCGCCCAGCACGCCCGAGCAGGTGTACGGAACGTCCATCAGCTCCAGCATGCCGGACAGCGTGCCGTCCTCGCCGTTCACGCCGTGCATGGTGGGCAGCGCCACGTCGATCGTGTGCAGCACCTCGCGGTCCGAACCCAGGAAGCGCTTCTTGCCGTCCGGATACCGCAGCAGCACCAGCTTCTGGCGCTCGCCGACGGGCAGCACGCGGGTGAGCTTTTGAAGGTCGAGCTTGGTGTAAAACGTGATGTCGCGCAGCGCGTCGCCCACGTACCACGCGCCATCGCCGCCAATGAACACCGGCACCGTGTCGTATTGCTTGGGATCGGCCGCCGAAAGCGCCTGGATGCCGGTGATGATCGACACGTCGTGCTCGCAGGCTTTGCCGCCAAAGATCACAGCCAGGGTCAGTTTCATCGGACAGAACCCTCCTATTTATCACGATTCTGGGGACGCGCCCCGCTACTTTTCGTTGTAATTGTCGGGCAAATCGTTTTCAAACAGCACCACGTCCCCCGGCTGGCCGAGCTTGCCGAGCAGCGCGGTGGCCTCGGTGAGGTTAGAAACCACGTGCAGGCTGGCCGCGTCGAACCCGGCGGCCAGCGCGCCGTCGGCGATGGGCTTGGTGTGTTTTTTGCCGACCAGAATCAGAATGTCGCAGCTGCCCACGGTCTCTTGCCCAAACTTGTGGTTCAGCGCTTTTTCCTTCTCACCCTGCTCCACCAGGCCCGGCGTGACCAAGAGCTTTCGCCCCTCGAAGCTGCGCAGCACCTCGAGCGCCGCCTGAGCGCCCACCGGGTTGGCGTTGAACGCGTCGTCGATGATGGTCATGCCGCCGGGGTTGCGCATCAGCTGCAGCCGGTGCTCGACGGGCTCGGTCTTTGAGACGCCCGCCGCAATCTGCGGAAGCGTCAGCCCCAGCCGTTTGGCCACCATGCAGGCCAGCACGATGTTGGCGATGTTGTGCTTGCCCAGCATCCGCGTGTGGCAGGAAATGCGCTGCCCTTCCGCGTCGCACAGCGTGAAGTGGCTGCCGTCAGGCCCCGGCCGAATGTCCTCGGCGTACATGGACAGAAACCCGCTTCCCAGGCCCGCGCGGTACTTCTCGCACGCGGCGGCCTGGAACAGTTTGTCCACCTCGCCGTCGTCCGCGCCGAAGAAGCCCACGCCGTCCTCGGGCAGGCCCGCGATCAGCTCGTTCTTGGTCTTGGCCACGTTCTCCAGGCTGCCGAAGGTCTCCAGGTGCTGCTCGCCCACCGAGGTCAGCACGCCGTACGTGGGTTTGACCAGCTCGCACAGCTCCTCGATGTCGCCCACGTGGCGCGCGCCCATCTCCGCCAGGAACACCTGATGATGATCCTCGAGCTGCTCGCGGATCACGCGGGTCAGGCCCATGGGCGTGTTGAAGCTGGACGGCGTGGCCAGCACGTCGTATTTCTCGGACAGGATGGTCTGCAGAATGAACTTGGTCGAGGTTTTGCCGTAGCTTCCCGTGATGCCGATCCTGATCAGCTCGGGCCGCTTCTCCAGGCGCTCCTCTGCGTCGTCCATGTAGAAGTTGTTGATCTGGCGCTCGATGGGCTGCATGACGTAGCCGGACACCATCACCAGGTACGCCAGCCCCACGAACAGGATGTACGGCGGGATCCCAAGGCTGCCGAGCAGCAGGCAGACCAGCACCGCCACGACGAACACGCAGGCGCACAGCCGCTTCATGCGGGGGGTGAACGCCAGCGGCTTCTTCTCGGGCAGCTTGTGGCGGCCCATATAGAGCGCGTACGCGGCATAGCCGAACCCGCCCAGCACCAGCAGCGCGCTGACGACCGTGACGGCGTGCTCGCTGTGCTTGCCGAAAAACGCGGCCAGCAGCGCGGGCAGCACCCAGCGCACGGCGGTCGCCATCACGCCCACGTTCAGCGGCCAGCCGAGCAGCGCGTCGCGGTTCTTCTCAAGCCAGCGCTGGTAGCCGTCCAGCTGATAGCTCTCCAGCTGAAACATGTGCAGGAAATACCTGCATGAGATGGCGCAAACCGCGGCCACCGCCAGCTGCTCGAACCAAGTCAGAAACGTCAAATCGTGTTCCTCCGTCTACGTCAAAAAAGCATTCACAATCGCCCTGAATTCCGCGTACCGGTCGAGGTACGCGTAGTGCCCCGCGCCCTTCATCACCACCAGCCCGGCGTCCGGGATCAGCCGCTCCATGGTCTGCCCCATCCAGAGCGGCGTGGCGGTGTCCTGATCGCCGTAGATCAGGAGCGTCGGCGCCTTGATCCCGGGAAGACAGCCTTCCAAATCCTGACCAATCACCCTGTTGAAGGTGGCGCGCATGCGGTCGGTCTTCAGCGCCCGGTAATCGGCCGAGCCGAACTTTTGGCGCAGCGCCTGGCGCAGCGCTTCCACGCGGGTTTCGCCCAGCGCCGCCCTCGTGAAGCCGTTGTCGGCCAGCGCGCGCAGCAGCTTGTACAGCCGGGACTTCATGGTTCTCCCGCCGCTCGCCTTCGGGATCAGCCCGGCGCTGCCGGTCAGCACCAGCCGGTGAACCAGCTCCGGGCGCTCCGCCGCCAGCAACAGGGCCACCCGCCCGCCGAACGAGTGCGCGATGACGTCGCAACCCTGAATTCCGAGCGCCTCGATCAGCCCGCCGGTCATCAGCATGTATTCGGTCACCGACCACGGCTCGGGCGGCTCGCCCGATTGCCCGTGCCCCGGGAAATCGAGCGCGGTCACGCGGAACCGATCCTGAAAGTCGCGCACCACGGGAATCCAGCTGTCCCGGGAGCCGCCCCAGCCGTGCAGCAACAGCAACGGCTTGCCCTCGCCGTGCTGCTCATATGCGACTTCCGCGCCCCGGACGCTGATCGTCATGCGCCGCCTCCCACAATATTCTAATCCATGATATTATAACCCAATCGCGTTAAGAATGGAAGACCGGGCGAGGCTCTGCCCCGCGCCCCGCCAGGGCCTGAGGCC
>JAVBQA010000096.1:0-5050 GCA_031549325.1 Eubacteriales bacterium
GTGCGCTGGATGCCCTGGGGTGACTCGGCGTTCGCGCTGGCCAAAGAGAAGGATCTGCCGCTGTTTGTCAGCGTGGGTTACTCGGCATGCCACTGGTGCCATGTGATGGCGCGGGAGTCGTTTGAGGACGAGCATGTGGCGAAGCTTTTGAACACGGGCTATGTGGCCGTCAAGGTGGACAGGGAGGAGCGGGCCGATGTGGACGCGCTGCTGATGCGCGCCTGCCAGCTGATGACCGGCTCGGGCGGCTGGCCGCTGACGGTGTTTCTGACGCCGGACGGGCGGCCGTTCTACGCGGGCGCCTACTTCCCCAAGGCCCAGCTGGTGGAGCTGCTTAGCGCGATTTCGGCGCGGTGGCAGGACGGCCGGAATTCGCTGCTCCAGCACGTCGACCGGCTTCTCAACGCGGTGCGCGCGTCCCAAGCGGTGCGCCCAGAAGCGATGGGACAGGCGCTGATCGGGCGCTGCCTGGCGGAGCTGCAAGACGAGTTCGACGCGCAGTTCGGCGGGTTTGGCCCCGCGCCCAAGTTTCCAACGCCCCACGTGCTGATGTTTCTGCTGCGCTGCCACGCGCTGCTGGGCGACGCGCCGGCGCTGGCAATGGCCGAGGTCACGCTGGAGAAGATGGCTATGGGCGGAATGTATGACCAGATCGGCGGCGGGTTTAGCCGCTATTCCACCGACCGTCAGTTCCTGGTGCCCCACTTTGAAAAGATGCTGTACGACAACGCGCTGCTGGCGCTCGCGTACACAGAGGCGTATCAGTGCACAAAAAAGCCGCTCTTTAAGCGGATCGCCGAGGGGACGCTCGGCTGGGCGCTGCGCGAGATGCGGGGCAGCGGCGGCGGGTTTTATGCCTCTCAGGACGCGGACAGCGGCGGGCGCGAGGGCGCGTATTACCTGTTGGATCGTGACGAGATCCTGGCTGTGCTGGGCCATGAAGACGGGCTGGCGGCGTGCAGAGCGCTGGGCATCACGCGTGAGGGGAACTTTGAGGGACGAAGCATCCCAAACCGCCTTCATGGCTGGGTGGATCTGCCCGCGTCCGCGCTGGACAAGCTGTATGCATACCGACGCGCCCGCACGGCGCTGCGCACAGACGACAAGGTGCTCACCAGCTGGAACGCGCTGATGATCGCGGCGCTGGCCGTGGCGTCCGGCGCGCTGGGGCGGCCGGCGTTTCTGGATGCGGCGCTGCGGGCGCTGGCGTTTCTCGACGAGCGCCTGACCGACGCAGACGGGCTGCTGGTGCGCTGGCGGGACGGCGAGGCGGCGGGCCGGGGCACGCTGGACGACTATGCGTTTTTGGCTTACGCGCTGACCACGCTCTACGACGTCACGCTGGATGAGGGGTACATGCGGCGGGCGCGGGCGCTGTGCGATGAGATCTTGGACAAATTCGCAGATTCGAGCGGCTGCTACCTGTGTGAGGAAAGCGGGCTTTCCGTGCGGCCCAAAGAGAGCGCCGACAGCGCGCTCCCCAGCGGCAACGCGGCGCTGGGCATGGCGCTGGCGCGCCTGGCCCGACATTTTGACGACCCCGAGCTGAAGCGCCAAGCCCAGGCGCAGCTGGACTACCTCGCCGGGGCGGCGCGGGGATCTCCGCGCGGGCATGCGTTTGGGCTGATGGCCGGGCTCATCTGGACGTCCCCCGAGGTTCGCGTCACTTGCGCCACCAGCAGCGATCAGGACGCAACGGCATTTGTTCAGCATTTGAACGAACGCTTCCTGCCCGCTGTCAGCGCCAGCATTCTGCGCGCAGAGGGTCCAACGAGCTATCAGGTGTGCCAGGGAACCACCTGTCTCTTGCCGGTGCATCGCCTCGACGAATTGCGGCTATAAAAAGAAGCGGGCGGCCAATGGCCGCCCGCAACACAGGGTCATGGATGTCGTGCCCGGCAGGGATCACAGGGGGGCAGCGCCCGATCGCCCCTTACAGCCACTCGCCAAACCTCTTCACATACACCCGCTTGATGAGCTGGGTGGACAGGCAATACAGCGCCAGCAGCAGCGCCAGCCAGGGCGCGAAGCCGAGGGGCAGCCGGGCCATGTCCAGGCCCACGCCCATGTTTGTGAACCCGATCAGCAGCGTGACGAGGGCCACCAGCGCGGTGGACACATACAGCGGCAGCGAGGCGTTGCTCTGCAGGATGGGCGTCTTTCCGGTGCGGATCATGTGGATGACCAGCACCTGGGACACCGTGCCGAACACAAACCAGCCGCATTGGAACAGCGTGGCCAGCTCGGGCCGGTTGGCGCCCACGGCCCACCAGAGCACCGCGTAGCACAGGATGTCAAACAGCGAGCTGAGGGGGCCCATGAAGCCCATGAAGGTCTGAATGGAGCGGGTCTCCCACTTGCGGGGCTTCTTGATGTAGTCCTTGTCCACATCGTCAAACGGGATGCCCATCTGCGAGAAATCGCACAGCAGGTTCTGCGCCAGGATCTGCACCGGCAGCATGGGCAAAAAAGGCAAGAAGACGCTGGCCACGATCACCGAGATCATGTTGCCGAAATTGCCGCTGGCGGCCATCTTGATGTATTTCACGATGTTTCCAAACGTGCGGCGGCCCAGCACCACGCCCTCCTCCAACACCATCAGGTCCTTTTTCAGCAGGATGATGTCGGCAGTCTCCTTGGCGATGTCGACGGCGCTGTCCACCGAGATGCCGACATCGGCCTGATGCAGCGGCGGCGCGTCGTTGATGCCGTCGCCCATGTAGCCCACGGTGTGCCCATCCGCCTGCATGGCGCGCACCACGCGCTGTTTCTGCGTGGGCGACAGCTTTGCGAACAGGTTGCAGGTTCTGACAGCCTCGAGCAGTTGGGCATCGTCCATGGCTTCCACGTCGCGCCCGTTCAGATAAGTCGTCACCTCGAGCCCCACCTTGCCGCACACCTTCAGCGCCACGCCTTCGCTGTCGCCGGTCAGCACCACGGTGCGCACCCCGTGCTCTCGCAGCGCCGCGATGGCGGCCTTGGCGCTCTCCTTGGGTGGATCGAGAAAGCCAACAAACCCGATCAGCACCATGCCCGACTCGTCTTTCACCGAGAACACGCCGGTGCCGGGCACTTCGTTTTTCTGCGCGATGGCGATCATGCGCAGGCCATCGGCGTTGTACCGCTCATAGGTGTCCATGGCCATCCTGCGGTTCTCGTCGGTCAGCTCCTGAACCTTGCCATCCAGCTCCACATGGGTGGAAATCGCGAGGATCTCCTCCACCGCGCCCTTGGTGATCAGCTGGTGCTTGCCCGTTCGGCTCTGCAGCACCACGGACATGCGGCGGCGCGCGAAGTCAAACGGGATCTCGTCCATCCGGATATACTGGCTGAGCATGCCCTCAAGCCCATTCTCCACGGCCCGGTTGATGATCGCAAGGTCGATCAGGTTCTTCAGCCCGGTCTGGAAATGGCTGTTGAGATAGGCGTGGCGCAGAATGCGCGCGTCGTCGTCGCCGTGCACATTCATGTATTTCTCGAGCACGATCCGGTCCTCGGTCAGGGTTCCGGTCTTGTCGGTGCACAGCACGTCCATCTCGCCAAAGGTTTGGATCGCGCCCAGAGTCTTCACGATCACTTTGTGCCCGGACATGGAGACGGCGCCCTTGGCGAGCGTGCTGGTCATGATCACGGGCAGCATCTCGGGCGTCAGCCCCACGGCGATGGTGATGGCGAACAGCAACGCCGACACCCAGTCGTGCTTGGTGAGCCCGTTGATCAGGAACACCACCGGAACCATGATCAGCATCAGCCGGATCAACAGCCGCGACACCGAGTCCACCCCGCGCTCGAAGCTGTTTTTGGCGCGGTCGCCCGACAGGCTCTTCGCCATGGCGCCAAAGAACGTGTCGTTTCCGGTGGCCAGCACCAGCGCGGTGGCGCTGCCCGACACCATGTTGCTGCCCATGAAGCCGAGGTTGCCAAGGTCTGTCAGCGCGCCCGAAGAATCGCCGCGCGGCTCCGCGAACTTCTCCACCGGGTTGCTCTCTCCGGTCAGCGCCGCCTGCGCCACGAACGCGTCCTTGGAGCTCAGGAACCGCACGTCCGCCGGGATCATGTCGCCCGCACTCAGCTTCACGATGTCGCCCGGCACCACCTGATCGATGGTGATCTCGGTGAGCTTGCCGTCGCGCCAAACATCGGCTTTGTTCGAGATCATCTTGCTCAGGCCCTCGGCGGCCTTGTTGGACTTCTCCCCCTGCACAAACGCCACCAGGCTGCTGAGCAGGATCAGCGAGGCAATGATGACCACCGTCAGGTAGTCGGGCTTGTCGGAGAACACCACATCCGTAAACACGGTGATGCACGCGATCGCGATCAGCACCACGTTGAATGGGTTGATGGTGGCCTCGCGCAGCCGGTGCAACTTCGTGTTCTCGTGGCCGCCGGTGATGATGTTCAGGCCGAACGCGTCTTGCTTCTGCTCCACCTGTTCGGCATTCAGGCCGCCAGGCTGCGCGCCAATCTCGCTGTACAGCGCCTGCATGTCCATCCGCGCCAGCTCGCGCAGGCGCTCCTCGCTCTCCCGCTTGTGCTGCTGGATCGCGCCCCGGTCATCCTTCTGAAAGCGCATCATTGGAATCATCCCCTTCATTTGTTTGATGATTCCCCAAAACCACATGAATGCATCAAAAAAAGCCGCCCCATCGGGCGGCAGCAAACAACGCAGGATCAGTCCGTCCCACGAAAACGCGTGGACGGACGCCTGCGGCCCCTGCCGAACCGATGCCTCATGCCCTTGGGGGAGAAGCCGCCCCTGCGACTTCGAGGCTTGCCGTCCATGCGATCACTTCCTTGGTTCCAGAATACCAAAGCCATCATAGCACCAACCGGGTGCCAGGTCAACACCCCGCATACAAAAAAGTGTGCGCGCGCATATGTTGGTAGGAGGGAATACTTCCCTTGAGACAGATTCAATGGAGGAAAACGACATGAGTCTATTTGGAGTGTTTGACAGCTTGATGGATCCGTCCACGGGGATGTCCGGTCTGAAGGATCCGCACAAGTGTGGTTGCCCGGGAGGATGCGGCAAGCCGGATCCTTGCGAGCC
>JAVBQA010000033.1:0-16346 GCA_031549325.1 Eubacteriales bacterium
GGCGCGTTTGTGATTTTTGGCGATGTGGAGCTGACGGAGGCTTGCGCGCGCGAGCTGCTGAAAAAAGCGCCGCCCCATGACGTGCTGATCACCGCCGAATCGAAGGGCATCCCACTGGTGTACGCCATGGCGCGCCCGAGCGGCGTGAACAAGTATTTGCTGTGCCGAAAGGCTCCCAAGCTGTACATGAAGGATGTGCACTCCGTCGAGGTGCAATCCATCACCACCGCCAACAGGCAGATGCTGTACATCGACGGCTCGGACGCCGAGTTCATGAAGGGGAAGCGCGTGCTGCTGGTGGACGACGTGATTTCGACGGGCGAGTCGCTGCACGCCATGGAGACGCTGGTGCAGAGCGTGGGCGGCATCATCGCTGGGCGGATGGCGATTCTGGCTGAAAGCGACGCCATGCACAGGGACGATTTGATATACCTCGAGAAGCTGCCGCTGTTCGATAAGGATGGGCAGCCGGTGGCGTGATTCGAAGAGCATCAATTCCACTCATGGGTTTGAGCTGGAGCGGGCGGCCTTTGGCCGCCCGCTCTTTATAGATTCCCTGCAAATGGATCCGGCGCAATGCCCCCTGGCCCGTCGGGGTGCCGCGCACAGCCTCGCGGCGTTTTCTGGCTTTACAGCGCCTTGGTCGAGATCTCCTCGGTGAGTCGGTTCAGGATGTCCTCCGCGCTCATGGAGCCCAGGTCGCCCTCCTTGCGGGAACGGACGGCCGCCTGACCGGATTCCGCCTCCTTGTCGCCGATGACGAACATATAGGGCACCTTCTCCATCTGCGCCTCGCGGATCTTGAAGCCGATCTTCTCATTGCGCAGGTCCATCTCCACGCGGATACCGGCCTTCAGCAGCTTCTGCTCGAGCGCCTTGGCGGCGTTGTCGGCGCGGTCGGTGATGGTCATGATCTTGGCCTGCACGGGGCTGAGCCACAGCGGGAACGCGCCCGCGAAGTGCTCGGTCAGTATCCCGATGAAGCGCTCGATGGAGCCGTAGATCGTGCGGTGCAGCATGACGGGGCGGTGCTTCTCGCCGTCCGGCCCGACGTAGGTCATGTCGAAGCGCTCGGGCATGTTCATGTCCAGCTGGATCGTGCCGCACTGCCAGGTGCGGCCGATGGAGTCCTCCAGATGGTAGTCGATCTTGGGCCCGTAGAACGCGCCGTCCCCCTCGTTGATGGTGTAGGCGACGCCCAGCTCATCCAGCGCGCCCTTGAGGCCCGCGGTGGCCGCCTCCCACATCTCGTCTGTGCCCATGGAGTTCTCGGGACGGGTGGAAAGCTCCACCCGGTATTTGAAGCCGAACATGCTGTACACCAGGTCGTCCAGCTTGTGCACGCCGATGACCTCGTCCTTGATCATCTCGGGGGTGATGAACAGGTGGGCGTCGTCCTGGGTGAAGCAGCGCACGCGCATCAGGCCATGCATGGCGCCGGACAGCTCGTGACGGTGCACGATCCCAAGCTCCCCCATGCGCAGCGGCAGCTCGCGGTAGGACCAGCTCTTCCGTTTGTAAGTCAGAATGCCGCCCGGGCAGTTCATGGGCTTCAGGCAGTAAACCTGCTCGTCGATGGTGGTGGAGTAGATGTTCTCCTTGTAGTGATCCCAGTGGCCCGACTCCTCCCACAGGTGCTGGTTCAGCATGATGGGGGTGCGGCATTCCACATAGCCGTTCTCGCGGTGCAGCTGACGCCAGTAACTCTCCAGCTCGTTCCTGAGCACCATGCCCTTGGGGAAGAAGAACGGGAAGCCCGGACCTTCGTCGAACAGCGCGAACAGATCCAGCTCTCGGCCGAGCTTCCTATGATCGCGCTTTTTGGCCTCCTCCATCCGATCCAGATAGGCCTGCAGCGACTCCTTGTCGAAGAACGCCGTGCCGTACACGCGCTGCAGCATCTTGTTCTTTTCGTTGCCGCGCCAGTACGCGCCCGCGATGGAGGTCAGCTTGAACGCCTTCACCTTGCCCGTGGAGGGCAGGTGCGGCCCGGCGCACAGGTCCACAAAGTCGCCCTGGCGGTAGAACGAGATGATCGCGTCCTCGGGCAGATCGTTGATCAACTCAACCTTGTAGGGCTGGCACTTCTCCTCCATGAAGTTGATGGCCTCATGGCGGGGCAGCTCAAACCGCTCCAGCCGGTCGTTCTTCTTGATGAGCTTCTGCATTTCTTTCTCGACCTCGAGCAGGAAGTCGGGCGTAAAGGGTTCCTCCACGTCGAAGTCGTAGTAGAAACCGTTGTCGACGGACGGGCCGATGGCAAGCTTGGCATTGGGGCGCAGGTTCTGCACCGCCTGGGCCATGACGTGGCTGGCGGTGTGCCTGAGCGTGTCCCGCCCGCCCTTGTCGTCAAAGGTCAGGATTTCCAGGGTGTGGTCGCCGTAGATGGGGGTGACCAGCGAGATCACGTCCCCGCCGTCCAGCCTGGCCGCCAGCGCCGCCTTGGCCAGCTCGGGTTCGCGGTTTCTGACGATGTCCAGCGCGTTTTCGCCGTCCTGCTGCTGGTGCGCGCGGCCGTTCATTGTGATCAACATGTGAATTCCTCCTTGCAAAATGGTATAGAAAAAGCCCGTCCCAACAAAATCTGTAGGGACGGGCGTTGTTGCCCGCGGTTCCACCCAACTTGCGCATGAAGATGCGCCGCTCAATTTGGAAGGGCTGTATCGCGCCCAAAGCGCCGAGGGTCAGAAAGCTGGTGCGCGCCGCTGCCTGCCGGTCATGCTTTCAGCCTTTGGCATAACCTCTCTGGTGCAGGGGAGAAACGGTGCTTGGTCTTCTTCATACCCTAAGATTGCACATAGTATAGGCGCATGCAGGAAAAAAGTCAAGTTAATTGCAAGTTGACACGAACGGCCTTCGAAAAAAAGAGGATTGCGAAAATCAGCGTGTTTTTTTAAGGAACTGCTACTTAAACAAAGACGGGAGTACGTTTCTCGTGGGCCGGTTTTCTCTGCATCCAGTTGAGGATCACGTTTGTCTCGTCGCAAGTGGTAAAACGGAACCCGAGGGTTTGTACGATGAAGAGCTAAAACTGACTGATTTGCCGCTATTGACGGTGCTTGCGAAAATCGATTTGCCTGCACAACCTCCGGTTTTGCCGCGAATGTATTGAAAGTAAATTTTGAGGGCTGCATGTTGCCAACAATCCCCGGTTATGCTATAATTGTTCGGAAATCGCACTTCTGTGGATCCTGGCGGTGTTGCCCAATGGGTTCCGCCCGGACATGAAGCGGAGGGAAGCGCAAAAACAAGGAGGGACCCCCAACTATGGCAGTCATTTCCATGAAACAGCTCCTGGAAGCGGGCGTGCACTTCGGCCACCAGACGCGCCGCTGGAACCCCAAGATGGCCCAGTACATCTTCACCGAGCGCAACGGCATCTACATCATCGACCTGCAGAAGACCGTCCGCAAGATCGACGAGGCCTACATGTTCGTGCGCGACGTGGCGCTGGACAACAAGTCCATCCTGTTCGTGGGCACCAAGAAGCAGGCGCAGGAGTCCATCGAGTCCGAGGCGCTGCGCTGCGGCATGTTCTTTGTGAACAACCGCTGGCTGGGCGGCACGCTGACCAACTTCAAAACGATCCGCACCCGCATCGACCGCCTGAACCAGATTGACAAAATGGAGCAGACCGGCCAGTTCGAGTTGCTGCCCAAGAAGGAAGTCATCAAGCTGATGGCCGAGCGCGAGAAGCTCGAGAAGAACCTGGGCGGCATCCGCGAGATGAAGAAGCTGCCGGGCGCGCTGTTCGTCGTGGATCCGCGCAAGGAGCACATCGCCGTGGCCGAGGCCCGCATCCTGGGCATCCCGATCGTGGGCATCGTCGATACGAACTGCGACCCGGACGAGATCGATTACGTCATCCCCGGCAACGACGACGCCATCCGCGCGGTCAAGCTGATCGCGGGCAAGCTGGCCGACGCCGTGCTCGAGGGCAAGCAGGGCGAGAGCGATTCCGCCGCGCCGGCAGAAACCGCCGCCGATCCCGAGGGGAAGAACGCCGAATAATCAAAGGCCGTCCCGGCCTTGACGAAGCATAAACCCAACCAAATAGGAGGTATTTCCCAATGAGTGAGATCAAGGAGATCAGCGCAAAAGTTGTCATGGATCTGCGCGGACGCACCGGCGCGGGCATGATGGATTGCAAAAAGGCTTTGGCCGCTGTTGAGGGCGACATCGAAAAAGCCATCGACTACCTGCGCGAGAAGGGCCTGGCCGCCGCCGCCAAGAAGCAGAGTCGCATCGCGGCCGAAGGCATCGTGGCCAGCTACCTGAGCGCGGACGCCAAGCTGGGCTCGCTGGTGGAAGTCAACTGCGAGACCGACTTCGTGGCCAAGACGCCCGAGTACGTCGAGCTGGCCGCGGGCATCGCCGAAGTCATCGCGAGCGCCAATCCGGCCGACGTGGACGCGCTGCTTCAGAAGCCGTCGAAGGCCGCTGGCCAGACTGTCGACCAGCTGGTGACCGAGAAGGTTGCCAAGATCGGCGAGAAGATCACCGTGCGCCGTTTTGAGCGCTACGAGCTGACCGGAGCCGGCATCATCGAGAGCTATATCCACATGGGCGGCAAGGTTGGCGTGCTGGTGGAAGCCCACGCCGAGACCGACGCCGGCGCCCAGAACCCGGCGTTCAAGGAGTTCGTGCACGACGTGGCGCTGCAGATTGCGGCGTCCGCGCCCGAGTACGTGCACCGCGCCGAAGTGCTGGCCGATCATCTGGAGCACGAGAAGGAAATCTTTGCCGGCAAGGCCCGCAACGAGGGCAAGCCCGAGAACATCATCGTCAAGATGGTGGAGGGCATGGTTGGCAAGTTCTATAAGGAAGTGTGCTTGCTGGAGCAGGTGTTCGTGAAGAATCCCGATCAGACCATCGAGCAGCTGGCCGCCGAGAAGGGCAAGGCCATCGGCGAGAAGATCAGCATCACCCGCTTCGCCCGCTACAAGATGGGCGACGGCATCGAAAAGAAGGTCTCCGACCTGGCCGCCGAGGTCGCCGAGCAGATCGGTGCGAAGGGCTAATCACTACAAACGAAGGGAACACGCGGATGTCGCGTGTTCCTTTTTTGAAAGAGGGGTCGAACGCATTGGCAAAGTACCACCGAATCATTCTCAAGCTGAGCGGCGAGACACTGGCACCCAAGGACCGAAGCGGCACGTTTGACGCCGAGCGCGTGCGCGTGACGGCGGACGTGGTGAAGCGGCTCTCCGAGAAGGTGCAGCTCGGCATTGTGCTGGGCGGCGGCAACATCTGGCGCGGCCGCTTTACCAATGAAATGGACCCGGTCAACGCCGACCAGATGGGCATGCTGGCCACGATCATCAACGCGCTGTGCCTGGCCGACGCGCTGCGCGCCCAGGGCGCCGTGGCCGAGGTGTTTTCAGCCCAGCAGATGGACAGGTTTACCAGCCTGTACACAGCAAAAGACGCCGACGCCTGCATGAGGGCGGGCGGCATCGCGCTGCTGGCCGGGGGCACGGGGCAGCCGTTCTTCACCACCGACACCGCCGCTGTGCTGCGCGCCGCCGAACTCAAGGCCGACGCGGTGTTCAAGGGAACCAACGTCGAGGGCGTGTTCGACAAGGATCCGAACAAGCACCCGGACGCCGTGCTCATCCGAGAGATCAGCTGCGGGGAAGCCGCTGGGCGAGGGCTGAAGGCCATGGATCTGACGGCGTTTCAGCTGTGCATCGACGCCCGGATCCCGGTGGTGCGCGTGTTCAGCATGGAGGATCTCCAGAACATCCTGCGCGTGGCGGATGGGGAGGCGCTGGGCACCACGCTCCGTAACGAATAGGGGCTTGCTGTTTTGCTGGAAACCCTATATAATGAATGTATGCGCTGGCATCATTTCAGAATTATGTCCGCTGTATGCGGCGAGGAGGTACATTTTATGGCTCAAGAATGCATCAAAGCCGCCGGTGAAAAAATGAACAAGACCATCAGCGTGATCACGAAAGAGCTGGGATCCCTGCGCGCTGGCCGCGCAAACCCGCAGATTCTGGATCGCATCCAGGTGGACTATTACGGCACGCCCACCGCGCTTAACCAGATCGGCAACATCAGCTCGCCCGAGCCCCGCTTGCTCGTGATCGCGCCCTGGGAAGCCAAACTGATCCCGCTGATCGAGAAGGCCATTCAGATGAGCGACATCGGCATCAACCCTTCCAACGACGGCAAGGTGATCCGGCTGCTCGTGCCCGAGCTGAACGAGGAGCGCAGAAAAGAGCTGTGCAAGCAGGTGCGCAAGTACGTCGAAGACGGCAAGGTGGCTGTGCGCGCCATCCGTCGCGACACGATGGAACTGCTCAAGAAGATGAAGAAAGACTCGGAGATCACCGAGGACGACCTCAAGGACGGCGAGGAAGACCTGCAGAAGGTGACCGATGCCCACATCAAGGAGCTGGATACCCTGGGCGCGGACAAAGAGAAAGAGATCATGAGCGTCTGATGGACGATTTGCTTGGATTGCCGCTCGAGGCGGCGCTTGGGGCGCTGCGCGGGCGAGGCATCGAGAATGTGCGCGTGACCCAGACTCACGCGCCCAGAAAACCGGAGGCGCAAGGCACCCCCCGCGTGATTCGCGCAAGCGCGGAAGGCCTGCTGGTGGCGCGCTTTCCGGACGAGGTGGGGAGACAACTTGAAGAGAAAGCTGACTGATCGGGCGTCCCTCGTTGCCCAGAACACGGCGCTATGGGTGAAAACCGCGCTGCGCAAGGAACCGGACGCGCCCACAGAAGAAGAGCGGAAAGTGCGGATGCCCCGGCACGTGGCCATCATCATGGATGGCAACGGCCGCTGGGCCAGGAAGCAAGGGCTGCCTCGATCCTATGGGCATGCCGCGGGCACCGAGGCGCTGCGGGAGATCATTCGCGCGTCGGATGACTGGGGCATCGAGGTGCTGACGATCTACGCGTTTTCCACCGAGAACTGGGGCCGCCCGGATACCGAGGTCGGCGCGCTGATGGCGCTGCTGCTGAAATACTTCGCCTCCGAAATCGACGAGCTGCACGAGAAGAATGTGCGCATTCTGATCTTAGGGGACGTGCAGGGGCTGCCCGTGCCCCAGCGCAAGGCCGTGAAAGCGGCGATGAAACGCACGAAGGACAACACGGGTCTTCAGCTGAACATCGCGCTGAACTATGGAAGCCGCAAGGAGCTGCTCGGCGCGGCGAAGAAGCTATGCGAGCGAGCGCTGGCGGGGGAGGATCCCAAATCCTTCACCGAGGACGATCTAGGGCGTGAACTGTATACGCATGGCCTGCCGGATGTGGATTTGCTGATCCGCACCAGCGGCGAGCAGCGGATCTCGAACTTTTTGCTGTGGCAGAACGCCTATGCCGAGATCCTGTGGAACGACGTGCTGTGGCCCGACTACACGCGTGAGATCTACTGGAAGGACTTGCAGCGCTTCGCCGCGCGCGAGCGCCGGTTTGGGAAGGTATAAACAAAAGAGGCGAGGCCCGAGCGCCTGCCGTGAACCGCAATTCATGAATCCGAGGTAATGACGCAGGCATGAGCACACAACCGCAGACCGAAGCCGAAAAGAAGATCAGCATGATGATCAAGCGCAGGATCACCGGCATCATCATGGCCGTGGTGATGGGCGCACTCTGGGTCATCCAGGGTTGGCCGTTGCGCATCGGCTTTGTGCTTGTGATGGTCATGTCCATGTGGGAAATGTACAGCGCGTTTGTGATCAAGGGCGCGAAGCCCATCCGCTGGGTGGGCATGGCCTACGCGCTGCTGTCGCTGCCCGCGTACATGCGCTTTGGCATGCAGGCCATGATGCCGCTGATGACGCTGTGCTGCATGCTGGGCCTGGCGGGCGTGATCCTGCGCGGCGAAGTGGGTTTTGATTCCGCGGTGTCCACGCTGTTTCCGCTGCTGTACCCGGGCATGCTGATCACGCTGGTTTTTCCGATTCAGGACATCCAACAGCCGCTGGTCGCCACGGTGGCGCTCGGGTTGCTGTTCCTGGTGCCGCTGATGAACGACCTGTTCGCCTATGAGGTGGGCATGCGCTTTGGCACGCGCCCGCTGTCCCCGGTGCTCAGCCCGAAAAAGACCATTGAGGGCGCCATCGCCGGGCTTCTCGCGTCGGTGCTGTTCGCGCTGCTGTTTCCCTGGCTGTCCTCGCTGGTGGTGCGCTTTGTGCCGCACTTCCAGCAATACGTCGTGCCCATGCCACCCTGGTGGTTCTTCATGCTGCTGGGGTTGATCGGCGGCGTGGCCGCCCAGATCGGCGACCTGACGGCCTCCATGGTCAAGCGTTACTGTGGCATCAAGGATTTTGGCGCGATCTTTCCCGGCCACGGCGGGATGCTTGATCGCATGGACAGCGTGCTGTTTACCGGGGTCGTGATTTACATCTTCTTCTTGATCCCATGGAGATAAGCCCGATCATCAGGAAAGGGACCAACGCGATGCATACGATTGCCATCCTGGGCGCCACGGGCTCCGTCGGAGGCCAGGCGCTCGATTTGATTTCAAGGCACGAGAGCGAGTTCAGGGCCAGCGTGCTCAGCGCCAGCACCAGCGCCGAGGCATTGTTCGAGCTGTCCCGGCGATTCAAGCCCGACGCCTGCGCGCTTGCCCGGCGCCCGGACAGCATCCCGGAGGACTTGAGGCACATCGAGTGGTTTTTCGGGCCGGACGCCTCCGAGCGCGCGCTGCTGGCCGTGAAACCCGACTACGCGCTGTGCGCGGTGGTGGGCATCGCCGGGCTGCCCGCGGTGATGGCGGCGCTGGACGTGTGCAAGCGCGTGCTGCTGGCCAACAAAGAGGCGCTGGTGACCGGCGGCGAGCTGGTGATGAACAGGGCGCGGGAAAGGCGCGTGCCCATCCTGCCGGTGGACAGCGAGCACTCGGCGCTGTTCCAGTGCCTGCAGGGCGCGGGCGACAACGTTCCCCGGCGGTTGATCCTGACGGCCAGCGGCGGCCCGTTCCGCACATGGAACAAAAATGAAATTGAAAACGCCTTAGTTGGGCAGGCGCTTGGGCACCCCACCTGGAACATGGGCGCCAAGATCACCGTGGATTGCGCCACCATGATGAACAAAGGGCTGGAAGTCATCGAGGCGCACCACTTATTCTCCGTGCCGCTCCCGAAGATTGATGTGGTCATCCATCCGGAGAGCTGCATACACTCGATGGTGGAGTATGAGGACGGCGCGGTGCTGGCGCAGCTCTCCGTTCCGGACATGCGCGGCGCGATCGGCTACGCCATGGGCTACCCCCAGCGGCTGCCGTTTGGCGGCGGGCGGCTGGATCTGCCGACGCTGGGCAAACTGACATTCGAGGCGCCTGACGAGGCGCGGTTCCCGTGCCTGAAGCTGGCGCGGGACGCGCAAGCGCAGGGCGGTGAGATGCCGGTGGCGCTCAATGGCGCCAACGAGGCGGCGGTGCGCGCATTCCTGGACGGGCGCATCCGCTTCGGCGCCATCCCCAAGGTGGTGGACTTCGTGCTGCAGAACACCAAACCCGATCCGGTGGACACAATCGAGCGGGTGTTTGACGCGGACGCGCGCGCCCGGGCGCTGGCCGACGTGCGTATCGAGGCATTGCTGGACAGAAAGGATATGAAATGACGACGTTTTTCTTTGTGCTGGGCGCGCTGCTGATTCTGGACATCATCGTGATCGCGCACGAGTTGGGGCACTTCCTGTCCGCCCGGGCGCTCGGAATTCCGGTGCTGGAGTTTGGCGTGGGCATGGGGCCGAAGGTCCTCAATATCCGTCGCGGCGAGACCGAATACTCGCTGTGCGCGTTCCCGATCGGCGGTTTTTGCAAGTATAAGGGCGATGACGACGGCGACTTTGACGACCCCGGCGCGCTGAACAATCAGCCGCCCTGGAAACGGTTCATCACGGTGGCCAGCGGCCCGCTGATGAATTTTGTGCTGGCGTTTGTGGTGTCTGTTCTCTACGTGACCCTGCTCGGAACGCCCAGCAAGGCGCTGCCGCAGATTCATGAGATCATAGACGGCATGCCGGCGCAGCAGGCCGGATTGTTGCCGGGCGATATTGTAACCAGCATCAACGGCGTTCCGATCAGCTATGACACTGAAGGGTCGGTATTGCTGCATCAGAACATCAGCGCGGCCGAGCCCGGCAAGCAGATTGTGCTGGAAGTGCAGCGCGACGGGCAGCCGCAAACACTGACCATGATGCCCACGGCGCGAACGAACGATCAAGGGATCACGACGGGTGTGCAGATCGGCATCAAGATGACCACTGTGCGCGAGCGCCAGGGGATCTGGCAGGCGCTGGGGAATTCCATGGCGGCGCTCAAAGACACCGTGGTGCTGATGGTGGACGGCCTGAAGAACCTGGTGTTTAAAGGCGAGGGTGCGGGCGATGTGATGGGGCCGGTCGGCATTGTCGGTTTTATGCAGCAGGAGATCAGGAGCGGCATTGACCAGATTGTGAATCTGCTGATCATCATTTCGCTGAATTTGGGCATCATGAATCTGCTGCCGTTGCCGGCGCTGGATGGCGGCCGACTGGTGTTCATTGTGATCGAGGCCGTCACTCGAAAACCCATCAAGCCCGAGCTGGAGGGCTGGGTGCACTTCGGCGGGCTGATGGTGCTGTTCGGGCTGATCCTGGCCATCAGCTTCCGGGACGTGGTGCGGCTGGTTCACGGTGGCTAGACAATCGCAGTAGATTCCTGGCGGGAGCGCTGCTCCCGCCAAAACTTTTCACTGAGGGGTACGATAGATGCTAAGAACCGAGGGGAGGCGCGCGTTTGGCTGGCTTATGCTGCTGGCGGCGCTGGCCTATTTTTTGGTGCGTGTCAACGGCATCAGCTACATGCTGACCGAGGACGAGAACGAAGCGCTGATGGTGTTCGAGTTCGGCGCGATGATCGGGTTTTCACTTCCGCTGATGCCGCTGTGCGCCGCACTGCCCTTTGCGGCCAGCTTTTGTCAGGACTACACAAGCGGGTTTTCCGTGGCGCTGAGCCTGCGCGCGGGCAAGGGCGGCTATCTCTGGAGCAAGGCGCTGTGCACCGCGCTGGCCGGCGGCCTGGCGCTTGCGCTCGGCGCGCTGCTGATGGCCCTGCTGCTGAACGTCAAGTTTCCGCCGGATGTGGCCGCGCCGCCGATGTTCGCCTCCGCCGAAGGGCTGGGCGCCTTTGTGGTCAACGGGGGCTTCCTGGGATACATCCGCTACTATGGCGCGCGGCTGCTGCTGGAGTTTTTGGCGGGCAGCTTTTGGGCGCTGGTGGCCCTGTGCTTCTCGGCCTTCTATCCGAACCTGCCGCTGACGCTCTGCGCGCCGCTGGTGCTGTGCCAGCTGGTGATGGAGCTGGGGCGCTACGGGTTGATCCCCGGCTATTTGGATGTGACGAAACTTCAGGATGCCCTGCTG
The DNA here is from genome assembly GCA_031549325.1 of Eubacteriales bacterium. Taxonomy (GTDB): domain Bacteria; phylum Bacillota; class Clostridia; order Christensenellales; family Aristaeellaceae; genus JAJDGF01. The sequence goes on from JAVBQA010000033.1 coordinate 11,376, forward strand.
GATCTGCCCGCCGCGTCCATGCTGCTGGTGGCGCTGGGCGTGTTCTTTGCGTTCGACGTCGCGCTTGCCGCGCTGTTTCGCTGGCGTGCGGGGAGGAGGCTGAGCTATGCGTAGCCTGACCTGCTGCCTACACAACCTGCGGCGGCTGATGAGCACGCCCCGCGCCTGGGTGGCGCTGATCGTGTGCGTGCTGTTTTTCCGGAACGAGTTCATGCCCATCCGTCTGCTGCTCCAGGATGAGCGCATGACAATCAGCTGGGCGGGACTTTTGATGTATCTGTTCAACGACCCGGCCGTCACCATGATCACCGCCATGATGCTGCTGATGCTCGTGTTTGAGGCGCCCATGGTCGATGAGACGCAGCGCTACATCATCAGCCGCACGGGGCGTGCCAGCTGGGCGCGGGGACAAATCGGGTATCTGCTGGCGGCCACCTTTCTGTTCATGCTGTTCCAAATGCTGGTCGTGCTGATGCTTGTGCTGCCCTGGGCGGACTGGACGGGCTGGGGGACAGGCCTCAAAGCGCTGGTCGAGGACGGAATGTATGAGGTCTATGACACGATGCTCAACTACGACGTGTGGCTGATGCGGGCGTTCACCCCATTCAGCGGCGCGCTGTTGAGCATGACGCTGCACTATCTGGCCTATGCGTGCCTGGCGCTGCTGCTGTGCGCGGTCAACGCGCTGGCCAGAAACCGGCTGGGGTTTCTGGTGGCCGCCGCGCCGGTGATGCTGGACTACGTGGCGGACGAGTATTTCTCCGGGAACATCCTGTACGCGCTGCCGGTGACGCTGTCGCGCCTGTCTCAGCTGGATTACGGCGATGAGATGGGCCGGCCGCCGGTGTGGTATGCTTACGCGTTCCTGGGTCTGCTGCTCACAATCCTGCTGGTCGTCTGTTACCGGCTGCTCAGAAAGAGGGAGATCTACCTGTGATCAAAGTAAGGCATGCCATCAAGGCGTATGGGCGGGACGTCGTGCTGAATGACGTGTCTGCCAACTTCCCCGGCGGGCGCATCCATGCGCTGGTGGGGCGAAACGGCTCGGGGAAAACGCTGCTGCTCAAGTGCATCGCGGGGCTGGTGCCGCTCACGGACGGCAGCATCACCGTGGACGGCGCGCGCATCGGCAAGGACATCGAGATGCCGCCCCGCATGGGCGCCATCATCGAGACGCCCGGGTTCCTGCCAAACTACTCGGGCTTCAGGAACCTGCGGTTTTTGGCGGGCATCCGCGGCCAGATCGGCGAGGAGGAGATCCGCGCCGCCATGGCGCGCGTGGGGCTGGATCCGAACAGCCGCAAATGGGTGTCGAAGTATAGCCTGGGCATGCGCCAGCGCCTGGGCATCGCCCAGGCAATCATGGAGAATCCGAACCTTCTGATCCTGGATGAGCCAATGAACGGGCTCGACAACGCGGGCGTGTCGGACATTCGGCGGTTGCTGAAGCAGCTGCGCGAGGAGGGCGTCACCATCCTGCTGGCCACCCACGACCAGGCCGACATCGACCAGCTGTGCGACAGCGTGTGCGAGATGGAGGCCGGGGTGCTGACGAGGGTGAGGCCGTAGGGGAACCCCATAACAAAATTAAACCTACCGCGCGTGACAAAGCGCTGCCCTCCGGCTATAATGAATGATAGCACATGGAGGGCTTTGTTATGACCAAGCAAATACGCGTGGGTGCGGTGCGCATCGGCGGGGGCGCGCCTCTGTCGGTGCAGTCCATGACGAACACGGAGACCAGCGACGTAGAAGCAACGCTTTCCCAGATTCGAAGTCTGGCCGAAGCGGGGTGCGATCTCGTGCGCGTGTCGGTGTACGACGAGGCCTGCGCGCAGGCCGTCAAGGCGCTGGTGGACGGCAGCCCCGTGCCGCTGGTGGCCGACATCCATTTCGATCACCGCTTGGCCATCCGCTCCATCGAGAGCGGCATTGCCAAGGTGCGCATCAACCCGGGCAACATCGGCGGCGAGGCCAAGGTTCGGGAGCTTGCGGATTGTCTGAAGATGCACAAGATCCCGGTGCGCGTGGGCGTGAACGCCGGGTCGCTGGAGAAGGATCTGCTTCAAAAGTACGGCGGGCCGGTTCCGGCGGCGCTGGTGGACAGCGCGCTGTCCCACGCCTGGCTGCTGGAGAAGCACGGGTTTCGCGACATCTGCCTGTCGATGAAGGCGTCCTCAGTGCGCACCACGGTGGATGCGTACCGGCTGGCGGCTCAGGGCTGCGATTACCCGCTGCACCTGGGGGTGACGGAGGCCGGAACCCCCGGCATGGGCACGGTGAAATCGGCCATTGGCATTGGGGCTCTGCTGCTGGACGGCATCGGCGACACCATTCGCGTGTCGCTGTCCGGCGATCCGCTGCCCGAGGCAGGCGCTGGACTGTCGATTCTGCGCGCCGTCGGACTTCGCAAAGACGCTGTCGACGTGGTGTCCTGCCCGACCTGCGGCCGCGCCTGCATTCCGGTGGCCGAGATCGCCGACCGGGTGCGCGAGGCCACGCTGGACATCAAAACCCCGCTGACCGTGGCCGTTATGGGCTGCGTCGTGAACGGACCGGGAGAGGCGAGGGAGGCCGACCTGGGCATCGCGGGAGGCAAGGATGGCGGCGCGCTGTTTGTAAAGGGGCAGCCGCCCAGGAAAATCACCGGCGATCTGGCGCAGGTACTGATCGATGAGATACGAAAGCATGGGGACGTCTGAACATGAGCGAGATGTGGCCACAACTGTTGGAAAGCCTGGATCCGGCCTTGCTGCAAACGCTGCAGCTGGAGCGGGTTCTGGTTTCGCGTGACGGCAGGAAGATGCAGGTGCGCATGCACGCCGTGCGGCTGCTGACGGGCAAAGAGTTCCGCCAGCTGCAGAAGGGGCTGCGTAAGGGATTCCCGGACACGCAGGTGCAGCTGAGGGTGGCCTACCCGGCGCTTCGCCAGCAGGTGCTGGACGACGTGAACGCCTATGCCAAATTCGTGGGCGGGTTGATCGCCGAAGAGAAGCCGGGCGCGCTGCCATATCTGTTCTGGGACGACGCCAAGTGGCGGCTCTCAGGCGACAAGCAGCGGCTGCATGTGGCGGTCAACGGCAAGATGGGTGCGGACTTTTTGTCCGCCCAGCAGGTTGACAGGGGCATCGAGGCCATGATGAAAGAGCTGTTCCACATCGAGTGCCGCGTGATCGTGGACGTGATCGGCGACGAGGAGCAGCAGCTGCAGCGCATTCAGGAGAAGCGCCTGGAGGAGGAGCGGCTGCTGGCAGAGGCGCAAAAGGAGCAGGAGGCCCAGCTGAAAAAGCGGGAGGGCAAGCCTATCCCCAGGGGCGCGCTGATCGGAAACACGTTTTCGGACCCGGCCATCCCCATCTCCGAGCTGACCGAGGATGCGGGCAAAGTGTGCCTGGTGGGCGAGATTGTCGATGCCGAAATCCGGGATCTCAAGAATGGCGCCAGCAAGCTGGTTTCCTTCTCCATCACCGACCATACCGGCGCGTGTGCCTGCAAGGCGTTCATCGGCGGCAAGCGCATGGAGCCCGGGATGACGCTGGAGAAGCTGATCGAGGCCGCGCAGGACGGCATCGCCCCCGGCAAATGGGTGCGCGTGCGGGGCGAATACCGATACGACGACTTCAAACGCGAAATGGTGCTGATGGTGCGCGACTGCGTGCGCGCCGAGAAGCCCGAGCGAAAAGATACCGCGAGCGACAAGCGCGTGGAGCTGCATCTGCACACCAACATGTCCGCCATGGACGCGCTGGCGTCCCCGTCGGATCTCATCAAGCAGGCCGCAAAGTGGGGCCATCCGGCCATCGCCATCACCGATCACGGCGTGGTGCAGGCGTTCCCTGAGGCGTTTTCGGCGGCCAAGAAGAACAACATCAAGCTGATCCCCGGCTGCGAGGGGTACTTGATCGACGACACAGCGGTGCTGTGCAAACAGCCGGACGACCGGGCGCTGCAAGGCGCGCGCTACGTGGTGCTGGACGTCGAAACGACCGGACTGAATCCGGGCATGGACTCGATCATCGAGCTGGGCGCCGTGCGCATTGAGAATGGAGTCGAGGTGGCGGAGTTCAACCAGCTCATCAACCCGCTGCGCCCGCTGTCTCAGAAGATCACCGAGATCACCGGCATCACCGACGGCATGCTGACCGGGATGCCGCTGCTGAAGGAGGTCATCCCTCAGTTCGCGGAATTCATCGACGGCTGCGTGCTGGTGGCGCACAATGCCGATTTCGACATGGGTTTCATACGCCGCGCGCTGACGAACAACGGGTTTACCTGCGACTACCCGGTGCTGGACACGCTCGCGATGTCCCGCGCTGTGCACCCGGAGCTCAAGAGCCACAAGCTGGGCGCGCTGTGCAAGCATCTGAAGATCAGCCTGAAGGATGCCCACCGCGCCGTGCACGACGCCCGCGCCACCAGCCAGCTGCTGCTGCAAATGCTGGGAAAGATCCAGGGCGCGGACCGCCTGTCCGACCTGAATCATCTGTTTGACGGTGGCACGGGCGGCCAGAGCCACCACTTTATTCTGCTGGCCATCGACCAGGAAGGCATCACCAACCTGTACCGTCTGGTCAGCGAAGCGCACTTGCACCACTTCAAGCGCACGCCGCGCATGCCGCGGGCGCTGGTGAACAAGCACAGAAAGGGCCTGCTGATCGGCAGCGCCTGCGAGGCGGGCGAGCTCTTTAAGGCGGTTGTGCGTGGAGATGGGTTCGATGATTTGTGTAAAATTGCCGAATATTACGATTATCTTGAGATTCAGCCTTTGGGCAACAATATGTTTATGGTGCGTGACGGCAGCGCGGATATTGAGAAGCTAAAGGAATTTAACCGTACCATTGTAAAGCTTGGAGAAAAATTAGGTAAGCCTGTCGTCGCTACAGGAGACGTGCATTTTAAAGATCCGAAGGACGCGCCTTACCGCGAGATTATTATGACCGGAAAGGGCTTTCAGGACGCGCAGTTCCAAGC
>JAVBQA010000076.1:0-16467 GCA_031549325.1 Eubacteriales bacterium
GTAGACCGGGGCGCTGGCGCTGTGACTGGCGATTACATCATGCCGCCCATCATGGAGGACAGGATCGCGGCCACCGACGGGATCGTCATCAGGCTGCCCATGGCGGTAATGCCCACCGCCTGCAGCTCGGTCATCAGTTGCTGCTGCTGCTCGGCGGTCATCTTGCTGACCTCGATCTTGGGCATGGAAGAGAAGTCCGGCATCTTTCCGGCCACGTCATCCGAGATGTCCAGGCTGGTCTTCACGCTGCCCGATGTCTCCACCTGGCCATCCGAGAAGCCAAACTGCAGCGTGCCCTCATGAACACGGCTGGTGCCGGAAGTTTTGATGGCGCCGTCGTAGGCCAGGCCCACGTAGTTCTGCTCGGAGGCGTCGCCCACATACAGCGAGTAGCCTTCGGACTGGCCGTCGTTGTAGCTCACCGCGTTCAGCGAACCCAGCGGGGTTTCACCCGCCAGGGCGGTCACGCCGAGCATGTCGTACACCGTGCCGTCCTCGGCCTCGCCCGGGCCGTAGCTCACCTGCAGCTGGTAGGTGTCGTCGGCGCTGCTCTTGCTGGTGACGTCGACGGCGCCTTCCAGCGAATAGTGGCCCTCATACTGGTCGTCGGGCGCGCCGTTGAACTTGAAGCTGATGTTGCCGGTCTTGTTGCCGATGTGGCCGTCCACGTTGACCTCGCCGTCGTCCTTGGTTTCGGCGAGCGCCAGGAAGTCCAGGTTGCGCTCGTCGGCGTCTGCCGCTTCCACGACGTTGTTCAGCGTTCCCTCGACGCGCACATTCTCGCCGCCATCGGTGAAGTAGCTGATGTCACAGGTCATGTTCTCGGGCAGCTGCACGTCCTGGGGCACGTCCTTGAGCAGCAGCTTGAGTTGCTCGTTGCTCAGGCTCAGGCTGTGGCGCGGATAACTGCCGGTCTTGCTGTAAAACTGCACCTGCTCGGCCGGCCCCTCGGTGAACGTCAGCCCCGCGACCGGCGTGGCCATGTTCGCGGCGATGTCCGGAAGGGACGGGATCGCGCCTGCCTGCGGGATCCCGACACCCGCTTGCTCGGCCACCTTCAGTGCCTCTTCCGTCGTCAGGGTGAGCGCGCTTGAGAGGCCGTTGATCAGCAGCTGCACCTCATTGCCCGAAACCAGCGCCAAGGCGCTGGCGGCCTGCTGGCCCTGCGCCAGCACCGCCAGGCTGAGCAGCGCCTCGCTGCCCGAGGTCATCACGCCGCCCAGCTGCAGGCCCACGCCGGTGAAGTCCTGCGTGATGGGCGAGTCGCCCTGCTGCAGGGTGATCTGCGGGTCGCTGAGGGTGAGCGTGAACGAGCCCTGCCCGTCCGCCGCCATCGCGGTCATCGGAATCAGTGCCAGCATCAGCGCCAGCAGAGTCGCCAGGAGCTTCTTGAGATTCATGTGTGTTTCCCCCTATCTTGTGTTTGCCCGCCCGTGTTTTGCTAAGTTACCTTCATGCCGCGCATCACCGGATAGCTCAGCGCGGTGGAGAGCACGCCAACGCCCATCATCTGAAGAGCCAGCCAGTTCAGGCTCGTCCTGGCGAAGAAGTTCTGGATGGCGGGCAGGGCGGTGTTGGCGGACCATTGAATCCAGTCGATCAGGGTCTCGGCGAAATCCCGCACGTAGCTGGACCACTCCACCATCTTGATGAAGAAGATGCCGCCCGCGATGGCCACCGCGAAAGCGATCAGGACCACCTTCCACCAGCGAAGCATGATGTAGCCGATCAGCACGCTCAGCCCAGCGATCATGACCATCAGGCAAAGCGACCACCAGAGCCCGGAGAAGAAGCCGGCGTCGTTGCCGATGAGCAGGGCTTCAAGCGTCCAGCCGCCCCGGATCGGGAAGCCCAGCGGCCACAGCACGGCGCGCACCAGCGTGGGCATGATGAAGCCGCCCAACAGCGTCAGCGCCGCCGACATCGTGACCAGGAACAGGAACGAGCCGGCCAGGGTCTCCCAGCGGGAGATGGACAGCGACACCAGAAACTGGCGGTTGCGCTTGAGCGTCAGCAGCGCGAACACCATGATCAGAAACGCATAGTTGGAGTAATCGGACAGCGCGTTGGGGTTTTTGGACAGGGTGGCTTCGCTGAACAGGGTGTTGATCTGGACATGGCCCTGGGGGCCGACCTGCATCTGGGTGGTGGTGTGCATCCACGGGACCGTCATGACCAGCGTGGTCACCAGAACCAGGGTCACCAAAACCGCGAACAGCAGCGCCTCCAGCCAGCGCCTGCGCCAGTGGTAGTTCATTACGCCGAGCATTCTCATCGCGCGTCACCCCCCTCGGAATTGGTGAGGTAGACGAACAGGCGCTGCAAGGGCAGCGGCTCGGTGTGCACGCCCTCGAAGGTCTCCCCCTGAGCCACGCGAATGGCCGCGGAATACATGGTGTGCAGGCGCTCCTCGTGCAGCACCGGGCGGCTGCCGATGGCGCTTTTGACGGTCGCTTCCTCGCCGCTGACGATCACGGCCGTGGTCTGCAGGTCCCTCACGTCGCCCTGCATCAGCACCCGGCCCTTGTCGATGATGATGACGTCCTCAAACACGCGGGCCGCCTCGTCGATCATGTGCGTGCTGATCAGCACCGTGCGCGGGTGCCGGTCCACGTCGTGCACCAGCTCGTCGTAGAAATTTTCGCGGGCCACGGCGTCCAGCCCCAGCGACGGCTCGTCAAACACCGTCAGCGGCGCGCGGGACGCGAGGCCAATGATCAGCCCCAGCGCCGATTCCATGCCGCGGGACAGCTGGCGAAACCGCTTCCTGGGCTTGAGTTCAAACAGCCGCACCAGCCGCTGCGCGTAGTCCGCGTCCCAGTTGGGGTAGAGCCCGGCGCAGATGTCGAGCGTCTGGCGCACGCTGATGCGGGACGGGAACATGCCCTTTTCGCGCACCACGCACAGCTTGCTCAGCGCGCGCGCGTTTTCGTAGGTACCCTCGCCGAACACCAGCGCCTGACCGGCGCTCTGGCGCATGCCGGCGATGAGGATGTTGATGATGGTGCTCTTGCCGGCGCCGTTGCGGCCCAGCAGCCCGTAGATCTTTCCCTCCGGCAGGCGCAAGCTCACGTTGTCCAGCGCCAGGGTGCGCCCGTAGCGGTGGGTGAGTCCCTTCAGTTCCAGTGCAACCTGTTGCATGTGGCTCTCCTTTTCATATGTGCTGCCATTATACAGGAAAATTGTTGTAAATACCAGAGATTAATGAAATAACAGATTTATAAAGCCCATGGCAAACCCGAGACCGGCGCCCAGCCAGACGATGGCGTTCAGCTCGCGGTTGATCACGCTCAGGATGAGCCCCTCGAGCTCGCGCTCGTCAAATGTGCCGATCTTGCCCTGCACGATCTGCGACAGGTCGATGGCCGACAGCGCGCGCTCGGCGCCCACCCGCACGAAGGCCTCATAGCCCGTGAGCAGCTTCTGCTTGAGCTGGGGCAGGTTGTCTTTGTGCCCGGCGATCAACTCGTTCAAGCGCATGTTCAGCAGCTTGTCGGTTTCGTTGTCGAAAACCTGCGTCAGCATACCTTGGGCGTTTTCCTCGATGTATTGGTTCACGCCTTCGCTCAGTTGGCGCGAGATCGACTGCTTGATCCGCTCATCCAGCACGCCGGAAACCAGGCTGGCCAGCGCCGACGGCGACTTCTTTTTGATGTAGTCCGTGATCGCCTGCGCGGCCACGTCCCCCAGGCGCGCATCCACCAGCCGGTCCTTCAGCGTGGAGATCAGCGCGCCCCGCACGGAGGTCAGGCCTTGCCCCACGCTCTCCTCGCCCGCCATGCCCGCCAGAATCTCGCGCAGCGTGCTCGGATTCTCTCTGTGGTTTTCGATCAGCGAGTCGATGCCCTTTTCGAGCTTTTCGTGCATATCGCCGGACAGCAGCGCGCCCTTCAGGGTGTCTGGATCCAGCAGGGTTTTCCCGATCACGTCACCCACCGCAGCGGACAGCCGCACCTTCTCCTTGGGGATCAGGCCGGGCGTGAACGGCAGTTGGCGACCGAACAGATAGACCGGCTTGAATGGCCGAAACAGCATCTTGATGGCCAGCCAGTTGGTGATGTAGCCAATCACGCAGCCCACGAGCGGCGCGACAATCAGTTGCAGGTTCATGTGTTGGACTCCTTTCGGTTTTCGATGACTATCATACACCATTTTGACGCGCTTGGGAACGCCGGCTTGTCTGAAACGTCCAAAACGTGCGCCCAAATTCGCGCATTTACGGTTGATTTTTCGCGAACCCTTCTATACAATGAAGGGGGTATACCCCACGAGAGGATGAACAAACGCATGCGCCTTCCCTACGACGCGGTAATATTTGACTTGGACGGAACGCTGACCGAGTCGGAACCCGGCATCACAAAATCCGTCCAATATTCGTTGGATACATTGGGCTACAGCTATACCCAGGATTTGCTTAGGAGCTTTATCGGCCCGCCGCTGTATGAGAGCTACGTTCAAACCATGGGCATGGACGAGAAAACCGCCAACGAGGGCGTGCGGCTGTACCGGGAGCGGTTCTCAAAAATTGGCTGGACGGAGAACTCGGTGTATCTCGGCATCCCGCGCTTGCTCAGGAGCCTCAAGGCCCACGGCGCCTTTTTGGCGATCGCCACGTCCAAGCCCGAGCAGTTCTCAAGGCGCATCCTTCAGCACTTCGGACTGCTCCAGTATTTCGACCGCGTGATCGCCGCGCATCCCGACTGCGAGACGAGCGACAAGCCCGCGCTTGTGAAGCGGGCGCTGCCCGACCGGTTCACCCGCGCGTGCATGGTGGGCGACCGAAAGTATGACATCGAGGGGGCCAGGGCCAACGGCATCGACGGCATCGGCGCGCTGTACGGTTACGGCAGCCGAGAGGAGCTGTCCATTGCGGGCGCTCATTGGATCGCCGACGACGTGCCCCAGCTCACCAGGCTGCTGCTGGGGGACTGCCCGCCGGTTCCAGGGCTGTTTGTCTCGCTGGAGGGCTCAGATGGCTCCGGCAAGTCCACCCAGATGGCGGGCCTGACCGAGTGGCTTCGGCAGTGCGGCCACGATGTGCTGCCCACCCGCGAGCCGGGCGGCTGTCCGGTAGCCGAGCGCATCCGTGAGGTGGTGCTGGACATCAAAGCCCAGGGGATGACCGACCTGACCGAGGCGCTGCTGTTCGCGGCGGCGCGCGCCCAGCACGTGCACGACGTGATCCGCCCAGCGCTGGATCAGGGCAAGACGGTGCTGTGTGACCGCTATGTGGATTCGTCCATTGCCTACCAGGGGGTGGGGCGCGATCTGGGCATCGACCTCGTCTGGTCGCTGAACGCTCCGGGCGTTGCGGGCACCATGCCCGACCTGACGATCGTGTTTGACATCGATCCCCGCGAGGCCATTGCCCGCCGCAAGCGGAGCGACGAGCCCGACCGCATCGAGGTGGCCGCGCTGGAGTTCTTCAAAAAGACCTGCGATTATTATCACCAGCTGACCGGAAAGGAGTCGGGCCGCGCGAAGCGGTTTGACGCCAACGGCACGCCCGACCAGGTGCAGCAGAACCTTAGAGCGTTCATCACGCCGTTCCTATAAGCGGGCGTCCGCGCCCAAGGAGGGTAACTCATGGAAAACAACAACCGTTACTGCCTGTTCTGCTTCGAGCCGACGACGGGCGGCGCAGTCTGCCCCAGTTGCGGCAAAAACGAGAACACCCCCGTGCCCGAGGATCACTTGACCCCCGGCACCCTGCTGAAGGGGCGCTTTGTGGTGGGCAGAGCGCTGGGGCAGGACGGCGACGGCATCGTGTATGCCGCGCTGGACAACCACACCGGCGCCAAGCTGCGCATTCGCGAGTATATGCCCAAGGATGCCGCCATGCGCATGACGGACGGTTCGGTGCGCCAGGTGCCCGGTGGGGAAGATGCCTTTGCCGCGGGGTTTGCGCTGATGCGCGAGAGCACCGAGACCGGCGACGCCGGGAAAAGGCGCATCTTCTTTGAGGACAACGGCACCGGTTACCTGGTGCAGCGCAAGCTGCCCGCGCCCGATCTGCCGCACGCCACCGAGGAGGAACGGGTGGAAACCACGCTGCTCACCCGCCGCATGTTCATCATGGGCGCGGTGGCCGTGGTGGTGGTGGTGTGCGTGCTGGTCGGCGTGCTGAACATGATGCGCGCCGGACGGGATAACGCGGGCTCGCCATTTGACGGCGTCAGCAATGATATGTGGGTGGCGCCCACGGCCACGCCCATGCCCACCGCCGAGCCGCTGGATTTTGGCACCCCCGCGCCCACCAACGGCATCCCCAACTGGCGCGACCAGCAGGGGGGCGACAACATCGAGGATCCGGACGATTTCAATCCCTATCCGGATGACGAAGAAGAGTATTACGACGACGAGGAAGAGAATTACACAGACCCGGCCGTCACGCCCAAGCCCACCCCGGTGCAGGATTACTCCAAGGCCTCGCCCGAGCAGATCCAGGAGTTCCAGTGGCGGCTGATCGACCTGGGTTGGCTGGAGATCAACAAGCCCAGCGGCAAGTATGACCGCGCGACGGTCAACGCCGTCAAGGACTTCCAGCGCTACGTGAATGAGGTTTATGACGAAAACCTTACGGAGGATGGCATTGCGGGCAGAAAGACGATCAACTGGCTGAACAAGCCCGACACGCCCACCCGCCCGCTGCCCACGCCCGTTCCGACGGTCGGGCCGACGCCAGCGCCCACCCTGGCGCCCACGCAGGGGCCGACGGCCGCGCCCACTGCAGCGCCCACCCCGCCGCCGACCCAAGCGCCCACAGCGGAGCCGACGCAGGCGCCCACTCTGGCGCCAACGCTGGGCCCTACGCCAGTGCCGACCCCGGAACCCACACCGGGGCCGACACCAGTGCCGACGCCGGAACCGACGCCAGTGCCGACGCCCGAACCCACCCCGGAGCCGACGCCAGTGCCGACGCCGGAGCCCACACAGGAGCCGACGCCTGACCCCACACCGGAGCCGACGCCAGTGCCGACGCCTGAGCCCACACCGGAGCCGACGCCAGTGCCGACGCCTGAGCCCACACCGGAACCGACGCCAGTGCCGACGCCTGAGCCCACACCGGAGCCGACGCCGGAACCGACGCCCGAGCCCACACCGGAGCCGACCCCGGAGCCGACGCCGGAACCGACGCCAGTGCCGACGCCGGAGCCCACGCCCGAACCCACGTCCGAGGTAGTGGTTCCTTCCCCCGAGATGATTTTGGACGCGCAGATGCAGCTGATCGCGCTTGGGCTTCTGGAGATGGAAGCCCCTGACGGCGTGTTCGGCAAAAACACCACGCGCGCGCTGCAGGCATTCCAGATCCAATACAATGAAGACAACCCGGAAACGCCCATCAATGCCGACGGCGTGCTGGACGATCCGACCTACACGGCGCTGATGAGCGCCATGATACCGGAGGCGTAAACCCAAGCAAAGAGGGGACTTTCCAGATTCTGGAAAGTCCCGTTTCCCGTGTATAGAGAGCAATGGAGGTGAATGCGTTGCGAGTGGTGGTGGGCATGTCTGGCGGGGTGGACTCGTCGGTGGCGGCGCTGTTGCTGAAAAGGCAGGGGCACGAGGTCATCGGCGTGTTCATGAACAACTGGGAGGAGCAGGCAGGCGATGGCGTCTGCACCTCCGAGCGGGACTGGGCCGATGTGCGCGACGTGTGCGCCATTTTGGACATACCATTCTACGCGGTGAATTTCGCCAGGGAATACAAGGAGCGGGTGTTCGAGCATTTTCTGGCCGAGTACCGGCGGGGCCGCACCCCGAACCCCGACGTGCTGTGCAATCGCGAGATCAAGTTCAGCGCATTTCTGGATTTCGCGCTGACACTGGGGGCGGACCGGGTGGCCACCGGCCACTTCGCCAACATCGGCTACGCCGACGGCGCCTACAAACTGCTGCGCAGCGCCGATGAGAACAAGGATCAGACCTATTTTTTGTACATGCTGGGGCAGCGCGCGCTGAAGAGCGCCATGTTCCCAGTGGGCAACATGACAAAGGCGAAGATCCGGGCGGAAGCCGAGGCGGCGGGTCTGCCCGTCAGTCACAAGAAAGACTCCACCGGCGTGTGCTTCATCGGCGAGCGTGATTTCAAAAACTTCTTAAAGCAGTACCTGCCGGCCCAGCCGGGCCCAATCGAGACCCCTGACGGCAAGCGGGTGGGTCAGCACGACGGGCTGATGTACTATACTTTGGGCCAGAGAAGGGGCCTTGGTATCGGCGGCTCGGGCGACGGAAGGCGCTGGTTCGTGGTGGAGAAGGACCTTGCGCGCAACACGCTCGTCGTTGAGCAAGGGGAGGACTCGCCCCGGCTTTACACCACAAGCGCGCTGGCCGACCAGCCCCACTGGACCGCAGGTGTGCCGCCCGTGCCGGACGGGGAGGTCCTCGCCTGTCAGGCGCGCTTTCGCCACCGCCAGCCGCTGCAGGATGTGGCGATCCGGCTGGATGGCGACCTGATCCGGATCGACTTTGCCCAAGCCCAGCGCGCCATTACGCCCGGTCAGGCCGCCGTGTTTTACTTGGGAGAGGAGTGCATCGGCGGGGGAACGGTGGGGGCGGGGGACGATGCGGGGTGCGGCCCTTCCGCTTTGCCCCAGGGGTCGTTCCGCGCGCTGTCCCGGCTGTGATTCCCATGGTCAGGGGGATCTTCGATTCGCTTTTTTGCCTGCCGGACGCGCGCATCTTCGGTTCCCGCCGGGGCATGCTGCCCCACACCCCAAGAAACAGAGGGAGATAACCATGTATGACATCGCGATTGTCGGGCTGGGTCCGGCCGGCTCTACACTGGCGCGGCTGCTGGCGAAAAAGCTGAAGGTCGTTGCCCTGGATTTAAAAGATCGTTCGGGCGGCGAGGGGTTTCACAAGCCCTGCGGGGGCCTGCTGGCCACCGACGCCCAGAAGGCGCTCAGCAAGTTCAGCCTGACGCTGCCCAAGTCCGTGCTGGTCGACCCGCAAATCTTTGCGGTGCAAACGCTGGACACGGGCAGGCGCCTGATGCGAAACTACCAGAGGTTTTACGTAAACATGGACCGCCACCAGTTCGATCTGTGGCTTATGGGGTTGATTCCGGAGGATGTCAGCGTGCTCGACCGGGCGGCCGTGTTTGGCATCGAGCGCATCAACGGCGGCTTTCGCGTGCGCTTCCGCCGGGATGGCGAGGCGCGGCAGATCGAGGCGAAGCGCATCGTCGGCGCGGACGGCGCGAACTCCATCCTGCGCCGGTCGCTGTTTCCGGGCGCGCGCATCCGCAGTTACGTGGCGCTGCAGGCGTGGTATCAGGACAAGAACCCGCGCCCGCTGTACGCCTGCTTTTTCGACCCGGAGATCACCGACTGCTATGCCTGGAGCATCAGCAAGGACGGCCGGCTGATCGTGGGCGGCGCGTTTCCCAAGGCAGACTGTAAGCGCCGGTTTGACCTGCTCAAAGAAAAGCTGGTGCGCGAAGGCTATGTGCTGGGCGAGCCGGTCAAAACGGAGGCCTGCGCCGTGCTGCGGCCGCTGGGTTTCTTTGATTTCGCGACCGGCGCGGACGGCGCGTTCCTGATCGGCGAGGCCGCCGGATTCATCAGCCCCAGCTCGCTGGAGGGCATCAGCTATGCGCTGGATAGCGCCCGGATCCTCGCCCACGCGCTGGCTGCGCCGAACCCCAACGCCAGCTACGACCGCGCCATGCTCCCGATGCGGCTCAAACTTTCCACGAAGAACCTCAAGTCTTTGTTCATGTATGTCCCCGCCCTGCGCCGGCTCGTGATGAAGAGCGGCCTGAATAGCATTAAGCTGGTGAAATGACCGGAAGCGGCCGCGCCACCCTAGCCCCCAACCAACGGTTTACATGAATCCCCACCCCATGGTAAACTATAGAAAAGAGGGGGGGATCTCCATGAAAAAGAGAATCGGGCTTCTGACGGCCGGCGGCGACTGTCCGGGATTGAACGCGTGCATTCGCGGGGTGGCAAAGGCGGCGTATGAGCTGTTCGACGCCGAGATCGTGGGCATCCAGGGCGGCTACGGCGGGTTGATTCGGGGCGAGCACCGCGAGATGCATCCGGGCGAGTTTTCCGGGATTCTGAATCTGGGGGGCACGATCCTCGGCACGACCCGCACGCCGTATCGCGACATGCGGGTCATCGGCGACGACAAGGTGGACAAGGTCGGCGCGATGAAGCAGAACTACGAGAAGATGAAGCTGGACTGCCTGATCACGCTGGGCGGCAACGGCACCCACAAGACGGCCAACCTGCTGAGCGAGGAAGGGCTGAACGTGATCGGGTTGCCCAAGACCATCGACAACGACATCTGGGGCACGGATGTTACGTTCGGGTTCCACACGGCGGCGGGCATCGCCACCGAGGTGATCGACCGCATCCACACCACGGCGGATGCGCACGGCCGCGTGATGGTGATCGAGCTGATGGGGAACAAGGCCGGATGGCTCACGCTGCAGGCGGGCCTCGCCGGCGGCGCGGACGTTGTGCTGCTGCCCGAGATCCCGTACAACATCCAGAGGGTGGCGGCGGCCTGCCAGGCCAGAAGCGCGCGCAAGAAGAGCTTTTCGATCATCGCGGTGGCGGAGGGCGCGCTGTCCACCGAGGAGTCATCCCAGAAGAAGAAGGACCGCCCGCTTGACGACAATCCCTACCGCACGGTGGCGCACCGGGTGGCCGAGCAAATTCAGGCGCTGACCGGGCTTGAGACGCGCGCGGTGGTGCCCGGCCACATCCAGCGCGGGGGCAGCCCGTCGCCGTATGACCGCGTGCTCTCCACCGAGTTCGGCGTGTTCGCGGCGCAGCTGATCCGGGACAACCGCTATGGCCTGTCGGTGGCGATGAAGGGCAGCGCGGTGGATGCCAACCCGCTCGGCGAGGTGGCGGGAAAGACCAAGCTCGTGCCGCCCGACCATCAGCTGGTTCGAACCGCGCGCGACATCGGCATCACGTTCGGCGATTAAATATTGCTTGACATTGCCAAATAACCCTGCTATACTACCCATAATTCATTTTCGAGGTGCCGACATGAGCAACGTCATCCGCGTCTACGGCTGCCAGGTTGTTTCGTATTATTACGAAACGGCTTTGAGTTGCCCTGTGCGCTGACGGATTTCGCTCCGGTTCAGTTTCCCGGCGGCTCAAGGCCTTAGCGCTTTGGGCCGCTATTTATATGCACAGGAAAGGATGATGCAAATGGGGTACTCGAACAGATCCGCAGGGACGCGGTGGCCATCTTCTCGGAGGCCGAGCTCCGCGAAAAGCTGAGCGGTGAACCGCTTCGGATCAAGCTGGGCGCCGACCCATCCCGGCCGGACTTGCACCTTGGGCACTCGGTGGTGCTGCGGAAGCTTCGGCTGCTTCAACAGGCCGGGCACGAGGTCGTCTTCGTAATCGGGGACTTTACCGGTATGATCGGCGATCCGACCGGGCGCAACAAGGCGCGCGTTCCGCTGAGCTTCGAGCAGACGCGCGCGAATGGCCGCAGCTATTTTGAGCAGGTCACTCGCATCCTGGATCCGGGGAAGACGCGCATCGCCTACAATTCCGAGTGGCTGGCGGATCTGCGGTTTGACGAGGTGCTTAAGCTGGCGGGCCACTGCACGCTGGCGCGCATGCTGGAGCGCGACGATTTCGCCAGGCGGTTCGCGCGGGGGCAGCCCATTGGGCTGCACGAGTTGTTGTATCCGCTGATGCAGGGCTACGATTCAGTGGCGCTCCGTGCGGACGTCGAGGTCGGGGGCACCGACCAGACGTTCAACCTGCTGGTGGGCCGCGAGTTGCAGCGTGATCACGGCCAACCGCCGCAGGCGGTGATCACCTTCCCGCTGTTGCTCGGTCTGGACGGCCGCGAAAAGATGAGCAAGTCGCTGAACAACTACATTGGCATCAGCGAACCGGCGGAGGTCATGTTTGAAAAATGCATGCGGGTCCCGGACGCGCTGCTGGACGACTACTTCCGCCTGACCAGCGATGTGCCCGAGGCCGAATATGGGCCGCTCATCGGGCGGGACCCCTACCAGGCGCACTTGCTGTATGCGCGGGAGATCGTTCGGATGTACCACGGCGAGGCGGCGGCGCGAGCCGCGCAAGCGCGTTACGCCCGCATCGCATCGGGCGGGCCGCCTGGGCAGATGCCGGAACTGCTGCTGCCGGAGCGCGAAATCGGGCTGGTCGAGCTGCTCCGGCGCGCCGGCATGGCGCAGACCAATTCGGAAGCGCGCCGGCTGATCGAAGGGCGGGGCATCCGGCTGGACGGTGAGCCGGTTTCGGATTTGGGGCTGGTGGTGGCGCGGGATGCCGTGCTCAGCCGGGGGAAAAATCGGTTCATCAGAATATGCCTCGGGCGGGACGGACCATGCGAGAGGGAAAGCACACAGGCGAATGGATGTGCCGGCGGCGCGGTGCGCGGGACGGCGAAGAAGGAAGGGTGACCTTATGGCGATCAAAATCATGCTGCTGGTTCTGTTCTTTGGGTCGATGGCGGTGATCGGCGTGTACGCGCGGCGCAAAGTCAAGAGCGTGGGTGATTTCGTGCTGGGCGGGCGCGACGTGGGGCCGTGGCTGACGGCGTTCGCGTATGGCACCACCTATTTTTCCGGGGTGGTGTTCATCGGCTACGCGGGCCAGTTCGGCTGGAATTTCGGGTTGGCAGCCACCTGGATCGGCATCGGAAACGCGCTGATCGGCTCGCTGATGGCCTGGGTGATCCTAGGGCGCAGGACGCGCATCATGACGCGCCACCTGCACGCGTCCACCATGCCCGAGTTCTTCGAGAAGCGGTTTGGCTCGCGGCAGATCAAGGTGGTGGCGTCGGTGATCATCTTCGTGTTCCTGGTGCCGTACTCGGCGTCGGTGTACAAGGGGCTGTCGCAGTTGTTCTCGGCGGCGTTCAACGTGGACTACACCTACTGCATCTGGGGCATGGCCATCCTGACGGCGATCTATGTGATACTGGGCGGCTATGTGGCCACGGCCATCAGCGATTTTGTGCAGGGGCTGATCATGCTTGGGGGGATCTCCGCGGTGATCTACACGGTGCTGAGCGGCCAGGGCGGGTTCACCCAGGCGGTACACACGCTGTCGCAGATTCCGTCTGAAGCAACGCCAGGGCTGAATGGCGCGTTTGCCTCGTTTTTTGGGCCGAACCCGGCCAGCCTGCTGGGCGTGATCGTGCTGACCAGCCTCGGCACATGGGGGCTGCCTCAGATGGTGCATAAGTTCTATGCAATCCGCGATGAGAAGTCCATCAAGTCGGGCACGATCATCTCCACAGTGTTTGCGCTGGTGGTGGCGGGCGGTTCCTACTTCATGGGCGCGTTCGGCAGGCTGTATGTGAAAGATCTGGCCAGCGTGGGCGGCTTCGACGGCATTGTGCCCACGATGCTGTCCGGGCTGCTCGGAGATTTTCTGATGGGCGTGGTGGTGTTGCTGGTGTTGTCGGCGTCCATGTCCACGCTGTCCTCGCTGGTGCTCACCAGCTCGTCCACGTTCGTGCTGGATTTTGTGAAGGATCGATTCAGGAAAGATATGTCGGACAGAACCCAGATGCTGCTGATCCGGCTGATGTGCGCGGGCTTTATCGCGTTGTCGGTGGTGATCGCGCTGAACCCGGGCTCGCTGATCAGCGCGCTGATGGCGCTGTCCTGGGGCACGCTGGCGGGCGCGTTTCTGGCGCCGTTCCTGTTTGGATTGTTCTGGAAACGCGCCACTGTGGCAGGCGTGTGGGCCAGCTTCATCGCGGGGATCGCGGTCACGGTGACCAATTTCTTCCTGAATTTAGCGGGCGCGCCGTTCGCGGTGGCGCCGACCGACGCCGGCGCGATCGCCATGGTGGTTCCGCTTCTGGTGATGCCGCTGGTCAGCCTGCTCACCCGGGCGCCCGGGCAGAAGCTGATCGACGAGGCGTTCTCCGGGTATGACGAAGTGGTCTCGGTGCGCGAGAAGTATGTGCTGATCTCTGATGAGGAAGAGGCCGGCATGAGCAGGCCCTACCAATGACCGAGTGATACCAATTCGAAATAGTAACGCCTCGTCGCGCTGGATTTTTTTTCCGCCTTGCGGCGTCGCCCTCCGCTTAGCGTAGCTCTGCTACGCTGTACTCCAGCTCCTTGCAGGGCGAAAAAACGCTCGCCGCTTTGGAGGCGTTACTATTTTTCATTGGTATGAGGGCCGGCAGCGGGGCCCGGCGTACAAAAAAGAACCCCTCCGGTGGCTTCGGCCGCCAGGAGGGGTTCTTTCTGTGATATGACGCTGCGCACTCCGCGGGCCGCCCCTTGAGAATCTCGCCCAAGGAACGGAGTCCCCTTGGAATCCCCGCCTTAGGGCTTCGGGGTGGCGATCGGAGCGACGGTGGGCACGGGCGTCGCCGCCGACTTCAGCGCACCTTCCAACTGCTTGGTCAGCTCGGCCAGCTTGGTCTCAAGCTCCTTAACCTTGCCTTCCAGCACGCTCTTTTCCTTCGCGAACTCGGTCTTCAGCTTGGTCTCGGTCTGCGCAACCGCATCGGAAACCGCCTGGTTGAGGGCGTCCGCGCCCTGGCCGGCGGCGGCCAGCACTGCCGCTTCCTTATCTGCGGCGGCTTGCTCCAACGCCTTGGCCTGCGCATCGGCGGCGGTCTTCAGCGCCTGTTCCTTATCGGCGGCGGCATCGGCAAGCGCCTTTGCGTGGTCGGCCGCGGCCAGCTCCATCTCGGCGACCTTGTCGGTCAGCGCGGTCTTGGTGGTTTCAAGTTCGCCCTTCGCGGTTTCCAGCTCACCCTTGGCGCCATCCAGCTCGGCTTTGACCGCTTCAATGTCTTTGGTGAGCGCGTCATTCAGGCCGGAAAGGCTGTTCAGATTGCCCGCTTTCACGAAAGCAAAGATAGCAAGGGCGACGATGGCAATGACGAGAATCACAATCCAAGCAATGTTCTTCTTCTCCATGAAGGGTTCCTCCTCGTATTATATAGGTAATGACAGTGCGGTAAGTATAACACAAGGACATCATTCAGTCAATAATTTCCTGTCAAGCAGTTGCGACATTCGCGCGCGAAACTCGGCGTCAAACGCGTTGGGACACTGGATCGCGCGCTGGTAGCCGCGCTCCAGCGCCGCCAGAGGCTGTTGGCCGGTATAGAGCGGCGCGCCCGCTGTCACCCGCAGCGCTCGCGCGATCCCCAGTGCCGACTGGGCTTTCTCGTCCAGCACCAGATTCAATAGTTCCTGGCAGAGCGCCTGCCTTGCCGGGATGTCCTCGCGGGGCCAATCCACGACGGCGCACAGCAGGAGCTGATCGGTAAACGCCTGCAGTCCGGAGATGATCTGGTATTCCGGGCCGCGCCCCAGGTCGCTGCGCTGCATCAGGCGCTGGATTTCTTTGGGTGTGACCGGGATCGCCGCCGCCTGTCCGGCCACGAACTCGGGCATCGCCGACGCCACCTGCCGGAAATCTTTCGGGCGTGTTTGAGGGAAAGACAGCTCCAGCGGCATGGGCGCGGGCGCGGCCTCATCGAGCGGCGCTTCTTCAAGGGTCAAACCCAGGTCGATGCCCTCGCCCACCGGCGGGCGCGTGGTCTCGGGTTGCTCCTGATCGGGCGTGCGCAGGCACAGCGAGAGCAGCGCCCCCGACCAGCTCACAAGCGCGCTGTCCTTGGGCGCCTGCATCAGATAAACCGGACCGCCTTTTTTGGGTTGGGGAATTTGGAGCTGACCAAGCGGCGCGCTGGACAGCAGCTGCGTGTTGACCGCCCAGGCGTAGCCGCCCATCGCAATGGGCAGCGCATAGGTCGCGCCCCGCCGTTCGCCCGTGTTCCGCAGCGATTCCAGCAGGTTTTCGTTGCCGGGGATCGCGAGCAGATGCGTCGTGTCCCGAAGCATGCCAGGCGCGAACATCAGCAGGTCGGGCGGGTTCAGCTCGCCGTCGGCAAATTGCGTAATGAACCGCTCGGACATGGGCTGTGCCTGTACATATACGCCCGGATGCGCGCGCTCAAACCGCGCGAAGCACTTGTTCAGCCAGGGGATCATCGACGCGCCGCCCGGCGAGTAGCTCTCCGGAACCCACACCCGCAGCACGCCCGACCAACCCTCATAGGTCTGTGCCGCGATGCCTTCCGAGCTGCTGGGCAGCTGTGCCTTCAGGGTGGGCGCAAGCGCCACCAGCGCGCCCAGCACCAGCCAGGCCAAGCCCCTCAAAACCCACTTCATAGCGTCTCACCTCTAGCTATCTATACTCGAAATCGCTTCAACGATATGCCGGCGGCCACAAGTTACCCGAAATCAGACGAATTAACATTCATTGTGCTTGACACGGGTATGCCCATGTGATATTATATCTAAGCTGCTCCGAGCGCGGACGGCGAGAAACGATCCTTGAAAACGGCATAGAGAGTGGAAGTAACAAGAAGAAATAAGTCAGAATTCCGAAGAGCGAGCAGCTTAGCGGAGGGAGCGGAAGGGACCCGAGAGGGTACCGGAAGCGCCTGAAGAGAAGATGTGAATAA
>JAVBQA010000034.1:0-20200 GCA_031549325.1 Eubacteriales bacterium
CGCGGCCGATGGTGGTTTTGCCCGATCCGGACTCGCCCACCAGCCCGAAGGTCTCGCCGCGATGGATGTCAAAGCTGACGCCGCGCACCGCCTCAAACGGCGCGCGCTTTTTCCCGAACCGCACGCGCAGATCGCGCACGCCGAGCAGGATCTCCCTCTCGCTCATCGGGCTTCACCTCCCATTTGGCGCAGCCGGGCAACGGCCTCCGGACGCTCAACTTCCGGCGCGCGCGGATCTAGCAGCCAGGTGCGCGCCCAGTGGGTCTCTGACACCTGAAACAGCGGCGGCCGCTCCACGAAATCGATGCCCAGCGCATAAGGATTTCGGGGGGCGAAAGCGTCGCCAACGATGGTTTTGAAGAGGCTTGGCGGCGTGCCCTTGATGGAGAACAGGTCCTCCCCTCTCACCCCCAATTGCGGCAGAGAGCTGAGCAGCGCCCAGGTGTACGGATGGCGCGGGTCGTAAAACACCTCGTCGGTTCGCCCGATCTCCACAATGTCGCCCGCGTACATCACCGCGATGCGGTCGGCCACATTGGCCACCACGCCCAGGTCGTGAGTGATGTAGACGGTGGTCAGCTGATATTTGGCCTGCAGCTGCCGGATGAGTTTGAGCACCTGCGCCTGCACCGTGACGTCCAGCGCGGTGGTGGGCTCGTCGCAAATCAGGATCTTCGGCCGGCAGGCCATGGCGATGGCGATGACCACGCGCTGGCGCATGCCGCCGGAAAACTCGTGTGGATACTGGCGCGCGCGGCGCGCTGGCTCGGTGATGCCCACATCCGTCAACAGTTCCTGCGTGGCCTTGTGGGCAGCGTCGCCGTGCAGGTTTTGGTGAAGCGCCAAGGCTTCACCAATCTGCTGCCCGATGGGCATCAGCGGGTTCAGGCTGGTCAGCGGATCCTGCAGCACCATGGCGATCTCGCGCCCGCGGATCTTCAGCCAGTCCCTCTCGTCCGCAAACCTGGCCAGGTCTTGGCCTTCATACAGAATCCGGCCGCTCTCGATCCGGCCATTGGCATCCAGCAGACCCATAAATGTCTTGACAAGCACCGACTTGCCGCTGCCGGATTCGCCCACGATGGCCAAGCTCTCGCTCTTGAAGAGGTCGAGCGACACGCCGCGAATCGCGTGCAGCATTTGCCCGCGCAGGCTGAACTGGACGTGCAAATCCTGAACGCTCAGAATGGGATTCATTCGCTCGCCTCCTTCCTAAATATGGTTCTTCGGGTCGGCGGCATCCGCAAACGCGTTGCCAATGATGTAAAACGAGATCGTGATCATCGAAAGCACCGCCGCTGGGAACAGCAGCTGGTACCTGAGCGATGGCGAGCTGATCAGCTGGCGGCCCTCGTTCAGCAGGTTGCCCAGAGAGGGGATCGACACCGGCAACCCGAGACCAATGTAAGTGATGAAGACTTCATTGCCGATGGCCACTGGGATCGCCAGCGCCATGCGCAGCGTGATCACAGACACCAGGTAGGGCAGCAAGTTGCGCGCGATGATGCGAAATGTGCTGGTGCCGAGGCAGCGCGATGCCAGGTTGTAATCGCGGTCGCGGATGATGACAATCTGGTTTCTGATAAACAACGCCATGTTCAGCCAGCCGGTCAGGCACATGGCCAGAATCAGCGTCTGGATGCTGGGGCGAAGAACATAGGAAATCAGAATCAACACGATGGTTGTTGGAATGTTGTCGAGCACGTTGTAGATCTCGGTCATCAGCTTGTCAAGCTTTCGAACGTAACCCCACAGCACACCCATCATGATGCCCACCAGGGCCTCCACCAGCGCCACGAGGAACCCGATGAACAGCGAGGTGCGCGTGCCCGACCACACCCGGGCCCATAAATCCTGCCCGATGTTGTTGGTGCCAAACCAGTGCGCGTGCCGGGTGGGCAGCGTGCGCAGCTGGGTTTCGCGGGTGGTGACGGCCTCGCCGGTGGCGGCGTCTTTCATTTCCAATGCCGCTTTTTCTACATACAGCGCGCCGCCGCCGGAGGCAATCCCTGCGGGGCTCGAATACACATTGGTCTTGAAGTTGGACAGACATTCATATGGTGTGGCGGATGGATCCTCCGGCAGCTTCAGGTTGGTGTTTTCCACGTACCCCGTCTTGCCCTCGTGCTCGATCTTGCTCCAGGCGCCGGTGTGCTCGATCACGTTGAACTTAATGCGCTTTTGAATGGCGAAACTGACGCTGGAGACGCGGCACCAATCGGCGTCCACAGGCGACACGCTGAGCGCCTCGCCCGCCGGAACCGTCTTGGCCACGGTGGTGGTGCTGGGGGGCACGTTGGACAGCTGCATACCGGTCTCCGGGTGGTTATTGATGGTGTTGGCGTCGTACTGGCCGGGCAGATACGGCTGGATGAACGTGAACGCCAGCACGATCAGCAGCAGACACAGCAGCGACAGCGCCGCGCGGTTCTTCAGGAACACCTGCAGCGTGCTGCGCCAGTAGGAGTAGTTTGAGTAGCCGGTGCGCTCGGCCTCATCATCCGGCCGGTTGTCAAAAGAAAACGCGGTCCGCTCGTCCAGCTTTGTTTGAATCGTCTCGCCAAGGTGCGCCTCGAGCGCGACGCGCTTCTTGCTCTGAAACAGTTTCATCAGCGCGCGCCCTCCTTTCCGGCAAAGCTGATCCGGGGATCGAGCACCGCCATCAGCAGGTCTCCAACAAGCAGACCCACGATGCCAATGCAGCTGTAGATCATCACCAGCGCCTGCACCATGGGGTTGTCCTGCCGCCCGATCACGTTCACGAGCAAGCCGCCCATGCCCGGGATCGAGTACAGCGACTCAATATAGATCGAGCCCATCACCGTGTACAAAATCAGCGTGGGCAGGTATTGGATCATGGGCACAAACGCATTCCGGAACACGTGCCGCATGGTGATTTTCTTGGTGGAGACGCCTTTGGCGCGGGCCAGTCGCACATAGTCCTTGTTCATCTCATCGAGCATATAGCGCCTGAGCCACATGGCAAAATAGGCCATGTTCCCAAGCGACATGGAGAACACAGGCAGAATCCAGGTCAGCGGATTCTCCCTCTGAAACAGCATGGGCAGCTTGAAGAGATCGGTGACGTACATCTGCAAAAGGATGTAATAGATGGCCGCCGGGACGGCGTTGACCAGCACGATGAACAGCGTGCCGAACTTGTCCCAGAACCGGGATTTGGAGCGGGCCATGGCGGCCCCGAGCGGCACGCCCAGCAGCAGCGCCAGCACCATGGACATGAGGCCAATCTGCAGCGACAGCGGCGCTTTCTCGGCGATGATCCCAGTGACCGACGCACCCACGCGGTAGCGCGCCGAGACGCCCAGGTCGCCCTGAAACAGCTTGACGTAGAAGTTTTTCAGCTGCTCAATCATGGGATCCAGCAGCCCCATCAGCCGCAAGCGCTGAGTGATGGTGGCCTTGTCCAGCTTGTCGAAGTTGTCAAAATAGCCCTCAATGGGCATCTGGCGCAGCAAAATGAACACCACCGTGACGATGATGAACAGTGACAGCAACGCGAACAGCAACCTCTTTATGGAGTACTTCAGCAACGAAAAGTCACAACCTTCGCACGATAAGGGGCGGGACTTATCCCGCCCCTATGCCAAGAATTTCAAGATGGGATTCCCAAAGGACGCGACCTTTGGGCCGGGGTTTCGAGGGAACGCTCCGTCCCCAAACGCTCCCCCGCTTATGCCCCGGCGTTCTCGCGCGCGGCCGTCCAGGCGTCATAGGCATCGAAGAACTCGTCCGTGGACATGGGGTGATCCATCAGATGCACGCCCTTGTAACGGTACATGGCCAAGCCGCAGGCGTTGTGCTGGCGCTCGAACGGATTCATGCGCGACGCCCAATAGCCGCCCTCGTCCGAGCCGAACGGGATGGTGATTGCGTGCTCTATCAGCCAAGCCTCGGCCTCTGCGAACGCCGCATAGCGCGCGCCGAGGTCCCCATAGACCGGCTTGGCAGCGTCGATCAGGTTGTAGTACTCGAGGTTCCCAGCGGCGTCGCGATAGCCCTCAATATTGCGCAGGAAGCAATACGTGTCCTGGGGTCGGAAAGGTTCTGCGGTGTTCACCGGATCGGCGAAATCAAGGCCCCAGTTGCATCTCATGAAAGCGTATTTCCCCGAGCGGCGAATCTCACCCAGGAATCCCGTGGCCGGGCCGGCCTCAACGATGATGTCGATATAGTCTAAGCCCAGCAACGCTTCCAGCTGTTGCTCGACTACCTGGCACTCCTCCGCCCAGCCAGTGGTGGTTGGGTTGTAGCACATCAGCACCTTCACCGGGAAGGTGGCGCCAGCGGCGGTCAGCTCTTCCATGGCCTTGGCTTTGAACTCCAGCGCCTTCTCCGGCTCAAACGCAGGCTTGTCGAACTGAGCCAGCGCGCCGGTCTTGGTGTAGTCCACATCGTCGGCGCTCATGATGTTGGGCGGGGTGATGGTGGTGTACAGCAGCGCCTCGGGGTTGTCGGCCTCGTGCACGGTCATGGCCTTCACGCGGTCCAGCCCGAAGAAGAACGACTTTCTAAAGTTCTCGTTGTTGACGGCCAGCTTCCAGTTGGCAGGCTCATACTGCGCGTCGAACTGCGGATCGTAGTTGAAATTGTAGAAGTAGGTGTACTGCCCCGTTTGCTTCTGCGGGCGGAGCAGGTTGGCGGTGTCAGGATTGGCCAGCCACTGCTGCGCCACGGTGGTGCCCATGCCCTCCACTTCGTCGATCTCGCCGCGCTGAAACAGTTCAGGAGACAGCGTGACGGCCTCTTTATTGAACGTCTTGTCGATGGTGTCGATGTAGACTTGCTCCGCGTCCCAGTACAGCGGGTTCTTGGTGAACACCATCTTTTCCTGCGGCTTGAAGGTGGACAGCGTGTAGGCGCCGCAGTACAGGATCGTATCGTTGCCAGTACCCAGGCCGAAATTGGCGCCCTGCTGATCCATGAACGCTTTGTTTACGGGCATGAAGCACACGTAGTCCAGCATGGACAGGAAGTACGGCGCGGGATTGGTGAGCTTGTACTCCAGCGTATACTCGTCAATTGCCTTCACGCCCACGGCGCCCCACTCGGTCGCCGGCGCGGCTTCCTTGCCCTCCTCAGGCGGCGTAGTGCCCGCGTTGTAGGCTTTTGCGCCCTCGATGATGTCAGTCAGGATCCATGCGGTGGGCGCTGCGTTCTTGCCGTCCAGAATGTAGGCAGCGGCATCCACAAAGTCCTGTGCGGTGACATTGGCGACTTGTTCGCCCGCGCCGTTTACCCAAGACGCGTTGTCCCGCAGCTTGAAGGTGTAGGTCAGGCCGTCGTCCGAAACCGTCCACTCCTTGGCCAGCGCAGGCTGGATGCGGCCCAGGTTGTCAAACTCGATCAGCGTATCGATCACGTTCGCCGACACCCTAAATTCCACCGCTGTTGAAGACAGCAGGTAGTTCAGCGAGGGCAGCTCAGCGTCGTACAGCATGCGGTAGGCGGTCTCGGCCGAGGCCGGCACGCTGAACACGCTCAGCGCCAGCATCAGGCAAAGCAGCAAGGCAAACAATCTCCTCATGGTAACCCCTCCTACGTCCAATTCATCGCGCGCGACATGCAGCCGACGCTCTATGACTTCTCATTAGAATACCACAAATCCTCGCAAAAAACAATGTGTTTGCAAGCTGGAATCTGAAAACTTTCACACTCGGCGCGCGACTTCAAAAAGGCATATGGATTCGCTGCCGCGGGCAAACCCTTGGGCTCGCCCGCCCTCCCCTATGCCCTGGTCAGCTGTTTGATCCACTTGAAACGGTTGCACCAGATCGCCGCCGGTATACACTTGAACACCTGGTCGGCGTTCAGGCAGATCACCACCGCGACAGGCGGCCAATGCCACAGAAACGCCGCCATGAACGACACCGGCAGCACGATACACCAAATGCTGATGATGTCCACGATCATGCAGTATCTGCTGTCGCCGCCCCCCCGAATGATGCCGGTGGATGTGGGCATCTGATAGGCCATGCCGGTGGCGGTCACGCTCATGACCAGCATGAACGAGTAAGCCAGATCCTTGGCGCCCTGAGAAAGCCCGCTGAACATGGATGGCATCAGCCAGCGCAGCGTCAGGATCCCGAGGCCCGTAAACACCCCGATGATCAAAAAGACGCCTTGCAGCGTTCTCGCGTATTCCCTGACCTTCCTAAGGTCGCCCATGCCAACGGTTTTCCCGATGACCACAGCCGCCGAAGCGGCGGCGCCAACGGAGGCTACCTTGAGCAGCATCATCAGGTTGGACGCCACCGAATTGGCCGCCATGGCGTCGTCCGTCAGGTGCCCGAGCACCATCGTTTGCAGCGCCAGATTCACGCCCCACATGCCAGAGACGAACATAATGGGCCGGGCAGTTTTCAGATAATCCCGCATCAAAGCGCCATCCGTCTTTTTGTAGTCAGACGGCTTGAGAGACAGCTTTTTGTCTGCCCGGAACGCATAGATGAGTACAATGACAAGCTCGATCACCCGCGCAGAGATCGTGCCGATCGCCGCGCCGGTGACGCCCAGCTCGGGCGCGCCCAAGCGCCCGGCGATCAGCAGATAATTGATGCAGTAATTGACGACGAGCGCCACCAGCGACACCCCGAACGCGATGCGCACCGTCTGCACGCTGCGCATGGTGGCCAGCAGCACCGAGGTGACGGCAAAGATCGGATAGCTGAAGCGAATGATGGACAGGTACTTCATGCCCTCGCCGATGTACGATTCGTTTTGGCTGAAGCGCAACAAGATGCCGTGCGGGAATGCGCTCACCAGAAGGAACATGAGCAGCGCAAATCCCATTGCGATGCGCATTGCAATGCCGGACAGCCGCTTGATCGGGCCGATCTCCCGCTTACCCCAGTACTGGCTGCACAGCACCACCATCGCGTCCCCGATGCCCGCGATCAGGTTTTGCACCACGAACTGAATGTTGTTCACCATGTATGCGCCCGAAAGCGCGCCCTGGTCATAATTGGCCAGCATCCAGTTGTCCAGCAGGTTCACCGCCAGCACAATCACGTTTTGTAAAACCAGCACCCAGAACAGCGAAGAAAAGTCACGATAGAACTGCCTGTCTTTGGTAAACATGGATTCCGGCCTCCCGTGAACTATTGCGCCGCATTTCCAGTCTATGTATGGAAGCTCCGATTATTTGTGCGGCTTGAACCCCTCGCCCAGCGCCTCATGCACATTGGTGGCGATCATGAACGCCTGCGGATCGAGCTCGGACACAATGCTTCTGATTTTCATCGTCTCGAGCCGGTTGATGACGCACAGCAGCACCACTTTTTCGTCTCTGCTGTACATGCCCACGCCCTGCAGCGCCGTTACGCCCCGGTCGAGCTCGGTCATCAGCCGCGCGGCGATCTGCTCGGACTTGCCGGAGATGATGTAATAGGCTTTCGCCGAGTTCGGCCCTTCCAGCACCATGTCCAGCATCTGCGTGAGCAGAAAGGACGCGATCAGCGCGTACATGGCCTTGGTCACATCGAACACGAACCCGGACGCGATGATGACACAGGCGTCGATGGCAAAGGTGATGATGCTGATGCGCAGCACCGGGACGCGCTGGTGCACCAGCGTGCCTAACATGTCCGAGCCTCCCGTGGTGGCGCCGCCGCGCAGGATCAGGCCAAAGGCGCCACCCGCCATCACACCGCCAAACACGGCGGACAGCAGTGGGTCCGTGGTCACCTGGTGGATGAACGTGAAATGGTCGATCGACAGCGAGAGGCCGAACGAGGCAAACATCGATTTGAGGCCAAACTGCATCCCCATGGAGCGCATGGACAGCGCGAACAGCGGCACGTTCAGCGCCAGCGTGATCAAGCCAACAGGCCAGCCGGTGTAGTGATTCACCAACTGGCCAATGCCGGTAAACCCGCCCGGCGCGATGTCATTGGGTATCAGGTACATGCGGTAGGCAAACGCGCCAAAGCACAACCCTGCAACGATCTGTATCCAAGAAAGAACCGAGTTTTGACCGCGTTTTTTCATGGCATTCACTCCAAGTGGCAAGAATTTAAAGCCACTTTTTAGTATATCACAGAATGCCCCGCGCGCATAGCTCTTATTCGTCCAACCCGAGCGATATCATCATTGCCCGCGTCACGCGCGTCATCGCCTCCGGCGACAGCCGGCCGATTCGCTCCCTGAGCCTGCGCTTGTCGAGGGTTCGCACCTGTTCGGCCAGCACCACCGAGTCGCTCGCGAGCCCGTGTCCCTCGGCGCTGATCTCCACATGAGTGGGCAATCGGGCCTTGTTCAGGCGGCCCGTCACCGCCAGCACGATGACCGTCGGGCTGAAGCGGTTGCCCGTATCGTTTTGCACAACAAGCACAGGCCGAATCCCGCCTTGCTCGGAACCGACGACTGGATCCAGATTCGCGCTATATAGTTCTCCCCTCTCTATCATGGAATCACGCTCCGATGGCATAGCTTGGCTGGCCCCGAATCAGTGCCCGAGGCGGCCATTGCATACTATGCCGGGCGACGGTCTCCCGCTCATAACCCAATCCCCTTAACATAGATATGGTATAATGAATAGAATTCAGCGGACGGGGGCGCGAGATGGACCAATTGTATTCGGTGATCGCGATATTCGCCAGCTACTTCTTTGCTGGCTTAATGGTGCTGATCGTGTTTCGCGCCTTCCGCGCCACGATGTTTGACAACCGGCGCGCCAAGGTGCTGCGGTCCTGGTCGCCCGAAACCGGCTGCGTGGGCGAGCTGCTGATCAATCCAGGCGGCAAGAAGCGCCTGTCGGCCCTCATCCCCAAAGAAGGCGTGCTTGGCAGAAGCGCGAAGGCCGACATCCGCCTGAAATACAAAGACGTGTCGCCCATGCATGCGCACATCGAGCAGCGCGAAGGGGGCCTGCTGATCCGGCCGCTCGGGCGCGCGAGAATCGCGCTGGGCGAGGGCGCTTTCACCGGCGAGCAGCTGTTCGCTCAGGACGGCGACGTGCTGATGATCGGCAAGCAGCGGCTGCTGATCGTGCTTTTCGATCCGGCGGCAAAAAAAGCGGCCCAGAAAAAGCCCGCGCCCGCACAGAGCGCGGAACCTTACGACGACCCCGACGACGATCCATTCTTCGATGAGGAGCGACTATGGCAAGAGGAAACAAAGTAAGCGCCAACGCGCTCAGAGACAACCTGAAGCGAGCCAACACCTCGCTGCTTTTGAGCTCCGTGATGCTGTTTCAGTTCACGGCGATGCTGCTGCTTACTTTTAAAACCAGCCCGTTCGACCATCAAGCGCTGATCTTTGCCGTGGCGCTGCCCACCGCCACCTATTTGGTGTCCATGGGTTTCTCGAAAATCTGGCCCGTCGACAGGACGCTGCTCATCCTGACGCTGTTTCTGTGCTCCATCAGTCTCGTCACGCTGCAGGATATCGCTCGCGCCGCCGTCACGCCTCGGAACCAAGCCATCCACATGAGTGCCGGGCTGGTCGCCATGGTGATGGGCATCGTGTTCATCCGGCGCGTGCGTAACTGGGACAACTGGGCAGTTCCGCTGGCGGTCGCGTCGTTTGCGCTGGTGGTGCTGCCGCTGGTCTTTGGCCGGGAAATCAATGGCGCAAAGAACTGGCTCGGCTTTCCGGACGACCACGTGCTGTCCTGGTTGTCCATCCAGCCGTCCGAATTCGTAAAACTGGCGCTGATCGTGATTCTGGCGGCCAGCCTTTCGAGCAAGCCGCGATTCAAGCAGTGCCTGCCCTGGCTGTTGTTCTCCGGGCTGCTGTGCGGCGTGCTGCTGATGCAGAAGGATTTGGGCGCGCTGCTGCTGTATTTCTTGACGACCGTGGCCATGTATTTCGCCGCCACCTCCAACATCGTCGTGACGCTGGGAGGGCTGGGCATGGGTGTGGCTGGCGCTTTCCTGGCGTATAAGTTTGTGCCGCTGGTACAGACCCGCGTCGCGCTGTTTCAAAACCCGTGGTCCGACCCGCAGAAGGGCGGCTACCAGCTGGTGCAGGCGCTGATCGCCATCGGCTCAGGCGGCGCGTTCGGCATGGGATTGGGGCTTGGGTATCCGAGGAGCGTCCCCCTCTACCACTCCGACTTCATCTTCTCCTCCATCTGCGAGGAGTTTGGTCTCATCTTCGGCATTGGCGTTTTGTGCGTGTATGCAGTGGTCGTGCTGCGCGGCATGACCGCCGCCATGAACGCCCGGACCAGCTTCCACGCGCTGGTGGCGTTCGGCGTGGTCACGCTCATTGGGCTCCAAACCTTCGTGATCGTGGGCGGCAACACCAAGATGCTGCCGCTGACCGGCGTTACGCTGCCCTTCGTATCGGCGGGCGGCAGCTCGATTATCACCATGATGGGGGGCATGGGCATGCTGCTTGGCGTGTCCTCATTGAACGCCAACGACGAGGTGTCCGATCTGGAGCGGCTGCAGTGGAGAGAAGGTGCCCGCGCGTGAAACAGCTCCGCAGATCCATGCGGCTGGTGGGCGTGCTGTTGCTGGCCGCCCTCATCGCCACGGGCGCCTGGGTGGGCATGACAGTCTATTCGCAGGGCAGCCGCTGGGTGATCGCCCAGAACAACCCGCGCCTGAACGCCGCCAAAAAGCACATGGTCATGGGCAGTATTCTGGATCGCGCCGGCGAGGTGCTGGCCAGCACGGATGCCGATGGCAATCGCGTGTATGCCGCCGACAAGAGCGAGCGGCGCGCGCTATCCCAGACCGTTGGCGACCAGATGTCCATGTCCGGAACAGGCGTGGAGACCTTCCACGCGGGCACGCTGCTGGGCTTTTCAGGCTCGCTGGTCGACCGCACCTGGCAGTTCATCAGCGGACAGGACTTCAAGGGCGACGACATCCGACTGACTGTGTCCGCCGAGTTGAGCAGCTACATATCTCAGCAGTTCCCCAAGGGCAAAGAGGGCGCTGTGGTGCTGATGAACTACAAGACGGGCGAGATCCTCGGCATGGTCAGCAAGCCGGATTACGACCCGCAAGCGGTGCAGAGCCGCCGCACCGACGCCGACGATAGCGGCTCCGCCTACCTGAACCGCTGCCTGCAGGGGCAGTATACGCCAGGCTCGGTGTTCAAAGTGGTGACGCTGGCGGCGGCGCTAGAGAACCTGCCCGGCGTGGCCAAGCGCACGTTTACCTGCACAGGCCCGCGCATGTTCGGCGACAGCCAGGTGACCTGCTTTGGGCACATCAAACACGGCGACATGAACCTAATGCAAGCCTTTGCCCAGAGCTGCAACGTGACCTTTGCCGCGCTGGCCTACGAGATGCAGCAGAACGTGCTGCGTGCGAAAGCCGAAACCATGGGTTTCAATTTCAACTTCAAGTTCCGCGATCTGGTGCTCTACCAGTCCACCATCCCGGACGACATTCCATCCGTCGGCGAGCTGGCCTGGACAGGCGTCGGCCAGGGCAAGCTGCTGGTCACCCCGCTGCATATGGCCATGATCACTTCGTCCATCGCCAATGGCGGCATGATGCGTGAGCCCCAGCTGATCCAGCAGGTGATCGGCGCGGGCGGCGTTCCCAAGCTGCGCGCGCCCGCCGGCAATTTTGCCCGCGTGATGCGGGAGGATACCGCGGCCGCCATGCAGCAATACATGCGGCGAGCCGTGGAATCCGGCACGGCCACGCAGTCCAAGGTCAAGGGATACACTGTGTGCGGCAAGACCGGCTCCGCAGAAACCAGCAACGACAAGCGCAAGCAGACCGACGCCTGGTACGTCGGGTACATCCAGGAAGCGGATGCCCCCTTCGCCATCGCCATCGTCATTGAGCAGGGCGGCACCGGCGGCGGCGCGGCGGCTCCGTTGGCCGCGAAGGCATTCAAAAAAGCGATCGCGCTGGGGCTGAATTAAGTATTGTCAGGATGCGTGAATTGTTGTAATATATAGGGAGCATTTCGGGCGGCGTCAGCCGCATAGAATTCTTGAGAATCCATCGTAGGGGGATGCATTCATGGAGTTGTTTCAGGCGCTTTGGCTGGGTTTGGTGCAGGGGTTGACCGAGTTTTTGCCGGTTAGCTCATCGGGGCATCTGGTGTTGATGCAGAAGATTTTCGGCATTGGCCATGAGGTGCCCATGCTGTTTGATGTGCTGCTGCATATGGGCACGCTGGTGGCTGTTTTCTGTGTATATTGGCGCCGCATTCTGGACATGTTCCTGCATCCGAACTTCAAGGAACCGCTCAAGTGGGATCTTGTGCTGTTGGTGATCGCGACAATTCCCGCAGTCATCGCGGCGCTGCTGTTTGGAGATTTCTTTGAAGGATCCTTTGAAGGCGAATACCTGGGCTACGCCTTTTTGATGACCACGCTGATTCTGTGGCTGGCCGATCTGGTCTCGGGCGTGGCGTTTGAAACCAAGGAGGTCAAGTGGTACAACGCCGTGGTCATGGGTCTCATGCAGGCTGTGGCCATTGTGCCGGGCCTCTCGCGCTCAGGGTCCACGATCTCAGGCGGCATCGCGACCGGGCTGTCTCGCAAGCGCGCGGCCGACTTCGCGTTCCTGATGTCCATTCCGGCGATCTTGGGCAGCATGGTGCTGGAGCTCGTCAAGATGCTCAAGGGCGAATCCGCCATGAACTCTATGGAGCTCATGCCCATCATCGTGGGCGTGCTGGCTGCGACCATCAGCGGTTTTCTGGCAATCAAGTTCATGCTAAAGATTGTACGCCGCGTGCGGCTGCCCTGGTTTGGGCTGTACACGGGTCTGTTGGGCATCGCGGTGCTGCTGGATCAATACTTCTTCCACTATTTCTTCTAAAGCAACACTCATGAAGGCAATCGCGCTTCGCTAAGAAGAGCCCGCGCGGGCTCTTCTTTACTATAATTCCCAGGTTCGAATCTGCTCGGTTCCGTTCAGCGCCTCTGCGATCAGCGCCTCGCCGTCCAGCGCCTGCTCGGCCTCGATCAAATCGCTGATCTTTGGCTTGGTGACCGGATGGCGCGGCGTGAACACCGTGCAACAATCCTCATAGGGTAAAATCGAGGTCTCATAGGTGCCAATCCTCTGGGCAATTCCCATGATCTCTATCTTGTCCAGCCCGATCAGCGGCCGGAACACCGGTAGGTCCACCACAGCGTCGGTGGCGCACAGCGCCTGCAGCGTCTGGCTCGCCACCTGTCCAAGGCTCTCGCCCGTGATCAGCGCCAGACAGCCTTGCTGCCGCGCCAGCCGTTCTGCGATGCGCATCATATAGCGCCGCATCAGTAGCGTGCCCAGCGGATCCGGGCACTTCCCGTGGATCTCCATCTGAATCTTCGTGAAGGGCACCACATGGATCAGCATGCCGTTTCCATAGGCGGCGACGCGTTTCCCGAGCTCGATCACCTTGTCCTTGGCGCGCTCGGAGGTGTACGGGAAGCTGTAGAAGTGGATCGCCTGCAGCTGCACGCCGCGCCGCATCAGCTGGAAGCCCGCCACCGGGCTGTCGATGCCGCCGGACAGCAGCAACAAAGCCTTGCCGCCGGTGCCGACGGGCATTCCGCCCACGGCCATGACCTCAGTCACGTAAAGATACGCCTTGTCGCGGATCTCAATGTTCAGCTTGTGCGCGGGCTTGTGCACGTCCACGCGCAGGTTCGGGTTGGACAAAAGCACCCGCCCTCCGATCTCGCGCTGGATCTGCATGGAATCCATCGGGTAGCGCTTGTCGCTCCGCCGGGCGAACACCTTGAAGCTGCCGGAAAGCGGCGCCATTAGCTTCAAACACTGCGCGGAAACCGCCTCGAAATCCTTCTCCATTTCGATGGCCGGGCTGACAGAATACACACCGAACACTTTCGTTACCCGCTCGACAGCCCTTTGCATATCCATGTCGGACACGAAGATGCGCGCGTCGCTTAGCACCACGCGCCCGCCGTCCGGCGTCACCGCCCGCTTGATGTTGTCCACCAGTTTTTTCAAGAAATACGGGCGATTGTCCCCCTTCAGGAACACCTCGCCGAAGCGCACCAGCAACAGCTCGCGCATGTGTCATCTCCTCCTGAATCTTTTCAGCTCCGCGTACCGCTCCGCGATGCGCCGAGTGGCAAAATCGATCTGTTCATCGGTCGTGTCCGGCGCGAAGCTGAACCGCAGCGCGGACTCAGCCCTGTCCGGGTGAATGCCCATAGCCAGCAAAACCTGTGACAGCTTGCGCTTCTTTGATGAGCAAGCGGAGCCTGTCGAGCAGTAAACCCCATCGGCTTCCAGCGCGTGCAGGAGCACCTCGCCGCGCACGCCCGGGAAGCTCAGGTTGATGATGTGCGGCGCGCCGCTTTCCAGTGAGGGCCCGTTCAAAAGCACGCCGTCAATCCGCCCTGCGAGTCCGTCAAAAAAACGGCGCTTCTTAGCCATCAGTAGCGCATGCACATCGTCGATGCCGCGCATGTGCTCCACCGCACCCATCAATCCCGCGATGCCCGGGGTGTTCTCGGTGCCCGAGCGCAGCGCCTCCTGCTGGCCCCCGCCCAGCTGGCGCGGCCTTAAGCGCACGCCCTTCCTTGCCAGCAGCGCTCCGATGCCCTTGGGCCCGTGGATTTTGTGGGCGCTGACGGTCAGCATGTCAATCCCCCGTGCGTCCAGCGGCAGCCGCAGAAAGCCCTGCACGGCGTCCACATGCACCAGGCAGTTCGGCGCGATGCGCTTTGCTCGCTGCGCAATCGCTGCCACTTCATTGACCGCCCCGGTCTCGTTGTTCACCTGCATCAGGCTCAGCAGCGAAGGCCCCTGCGCCAGCGCCTGTGCCAAAGCGTCTTCATCCAAGACGCCGCGCGCATCCACCCGCAACACAATCAGCTCATGCCCCATGTCGCGAAGCGCCTCCATAGGCTCCAGCACCGACGGATGCTCCACCGCCGTGGTAACGATCTTTTGGAGGCCATGCATGGCCAAAACGACGCCCAGGATCGCCAGATTGTTGGCCTCGGTACCACCAGATGTGAACAGCACGTCATGTCCGTCGGCGTTCAGCGCCTGCCTCAGCTGGTCGGCACAGGTTTTGATCGCCTTCTCAGCCTGAATGGCGGGCGCGTAAAGCGACGAAGGATTAAAATACCCCTCGCGCAGACAGGTCATCATGCGATCCACCGCCCGATCGCAGGGCTTCGTGGTGGCGCTGTTGTCCAGATACGCGCTCAAAGACACTTCTCCTATCCATAAAAACGGGCCGAAATCTCGGCCCATGAGGCTTGTAACCGTCATGCGAGCGGCTAATTTTGCCACACCCCAAAGTTCAAATAGCCGCGACTCTTGACCAGATCCACCATTTCGCCCGACAGCTCCACCACGACCAGGTGTTTCACGCCGCTCTTGGTGAAAAAGAAGTACTGCAGATTGGCCTCGCGGTTCAGAAACCAGTTGTGCTTTTTGACGTCCTTCATGCTGAGATACCGCCGAAAACTCTGGTTCTTTACCTCGCCGCAGGCCTCGACATTCTTCATCGGCAGAGAGGTCAGGTACTTCCGGCGGCTGTTGTTCAGCACCTTGGCGACGTCCAGATCACCGTTGGTAAACGAGTATTCATACTCGGTCCTCAGCTCGTCCTTGTTGCGCCAAATCAGAAACGCCAAGCCACCCGCCAGCAGCGCGGAAACCAGCGCAACCAAGTTGAATCCACCCTCGCCCATGACGGACATCAGGCTCATGGCGGCATACAGCCCGAAGATCACCAAAAACACCCAACTCAGGTAATACGCCAGGGTGTAGAGCCCCGGATTGCGGCGCACGACGACTTCTTCGCGAAAATTGTCCAATTTGCGATACCTCCCGACACTGATGCTCTATTATAACACATCGAGCATGGTTGTCGATACGGTTTTTTGACATTTCCTTGCACCGAATGTGAATTCTGCAGGAACTCGGGCTCTTTGGCAGGATTTTCGCGTCTAACCATAGAATATATGTATGTTTATAAATCAATTCAGATCACGGAGGATTGCACAGTTGAGATGTCCCAAATGCGGCGCGAATGTGCGCAGACCGGCCGAGATCTGCCAAAGCTGCGGGTACCGGGTCGCGCAGCAGGAAGCGGGCGGCGAAGAGCAGCAGCAGCCCCAGCAGCTGCGCCCCAAGCATGTGCTGAACGCATTCATGATGTTTTTGCTGGTGGTGGTCAGCATCAGCTTTTTCGGTTTGGTCGTCTACAATGGTTATTTCTGGTATGACAGCTGGCGCATCAACCGGATCTACGCATCCGGCGACGTCATCCCGCCTGAAATTGAGGAAATCACGCTGGCGGACGGCCGCGTCGGCCATGCAATCACCTTCTATGGGCGAGACGGGGATGAGCTGTTCATCAGCCAGCTCGGGAAGAGCCACATGTTTGTCGGCGGCGTGGCCCGGATCGAGATTCCGGACAGCACTTGGTTCGACCTGTCGCCCGAGGACCAGGACGCGGCCATCGTGACCATGCTGCCGGTGATTTACACCGAGGGCGGCGACCGCATCCGCCTGCCCGAGCTGACGCTGGATGTAAAAACCCCCACTTCCCCGCTTCAGCTGATCGATCCAACCACCGATTATGCCGTCGCCGACATGTCGATTTACAACCTGAAGCTCAAGGTCGTGCCGGGCAGCAAGGTGTTGATCAGCGGCGAGGACGCCTCCGACACGCTGAACCACGAGGGCCTGCTGGAGCACAATGTGAACGTGTATCCCCAGGGCGACAACCGCATCTCCGTGTTTGTCTCGACGCCGCACCACAAGCAGACGCGCGTCGAGCTCAACCTGTTCCGCGAGCCCCAGTCCATCAACCTGGAGCGCGACCCGAACCTCGCGAAGAGCACCAACAAAGAGCTGTTTGTCATGTATGGCACGACAGAGCCCGGCGCGCAAATTGTGGTGGATAGCAAGTATGTGGAGAACAGCTTGGTGGTTAAGGGCACAGGCAGCTTTAGCTTCAAAGCCAAGCTGTCCATCATTGGCGAGAACACAATCAACTTCCACGCCACCATGCCCGGCCGCGAAGACACCTACGCCAGCTACACCGTCAACTACGTGCCTACGCTGAACATCTACTCGAAAAAGGCGTGGAAGATGGATTACGACGCGCTGCTCAAGATGATTGATCAGTGGGATAAGCAGGTCTTTCTGTGCAGCGGCCCGGTGGTCGAGATCATTCCGCCGACGGACGACGCGCCCCAACTGGTGATCGTGGACGTTTCGACGGATGCGGATACCGAACCCAAGTATGTCGTGCTTGAAAACCGCAGCAGCGTGAGTGCGCCTGAGGTGGGCAAGCGCTACAACACCTACGCGGAAGTGAACGGCACCGAGTTCTATAACGATACACGCTGCCCCAAGCTGGTGGCGCGCTACATGCTGAACCCGCCGCAGTAAACATAGGAGGACACCGCCCATGAGAGTGGAGTTTTCACCGCCCGACATCTCCCAGGAAGAGATTGATGAGGTCGTAGACACGCTAAAATCCGGCTGGATCACCACCGGGCCCAAGACCAAGCAGTTCGAGCGGGACATTGCCGCGTACTGCTCAGTGAACCGCGCCGTGTGCCTGAACTCGGCCACCGCCGGCATGGAGCTGGTGCTGCGTCTGTTTGGCATCGGTCCGGGCGATGAGGTCATTACCTCCGCTTACACCTATTCCGCCTCCGCCAGCATCATCGAGCACGTGGGCGCACAAATCGTGCTGGTGGACACGCAGAACGGCGCCTTTGAGATGGACTACGACCAGCTCCTGAACGCCGTCACTCCCCGAACCAAGGCGGTCATTCCGGTGGATCTAGCGGGCTTTATGTGCGACTACAAGCGGATCTTTGAGATCGTCGAGGCCAAAAAAGCGTTGTTTACCCCCGCCGGCAAGTATCAGCAGGCGCTGGGCCGAGCGCTGGTTTTGGCAGACGCGGCGCATTCCTTTGGTTCGGTGCGCGACGGCATCGCCTCGGGCGCCTATGGCGATTTCTCCGCATTCTCTTTCCATGCCGTCAAGAACCTGACCACTGCCGAGGGCGGCGCGGTCACCTGGCGGGAGCTCCACGGCATACCGGACGATGAGATCTATAAGCAGCTGCAGTTGTTGTCGCTGCACGGCCAGTCGAAAGACGCACTGGACAAGATCAAAAACCCCGGCTCTTGGGAGTACGATATCGCTTTCCCGGGTTATAAGTGCAACATGACCGACCTGATGGCGTCTCTCGGTCTCGTGCAGCTCAAGCGCTTTCCGGAACTGATGAAAAAGCGCGGTCATATCGCGTCGATTTACGATGCGGTGCTGCAGGGCCATGGGCTGGACATTTTGCAGCACAACAGCGATGCCTACCAGTCCAATATGCACCTGTACTTGGTGCGCGTGCGCGGCGCAGACGAAGCCATGCGCAACCGCATCATCCAGCGCATGGCACAGGCTGGCGTGTCGGTCAACGTGCACTTTAAGCCCCTGCCCCTGATGACCGGTTATCAGAAGCTGGGGTTTGACAGCAAGGACTATCCGAACGCATACAACCAATACAAAAACCAGATCACGCTGCCACTGCACACGCTGATTTCCGACGAGGACGCGCGCTTTGTCGCAGAGACATTCCTGTCCATCGTGCGGGACGAGCTGGCGTGATGGTCATCGACAACCGAGGCCATAACCTGGCGCTGAAGCGCTTGTTTGACGTGGTTTGTTCAGCGCTGGGGATTTTTGTGCTGTCCCCGATTCTGTTGCTGATCGCCGTCGCTGTGGCGCTCGATTCGCGCGGCGGCGCGCTGTTCCGCCAGCAGCGCATCGGACTCCATGGCCAGCCGTTCCTGATTCTGAAGTTTCGCACCATGGTGCCGCTGGCTGAGCGCCAGGGTATGCAGATCACCGTGGGCGCCGACAAGCGCATCACCCGGGTGGGCGCATTTTTGCGCAAGACCAAGCTGGACGAGCTGCCCCAGCTATTCAATGTGCTTGTGGGCGACATGAGCTTTGTCGGACCGCGCCCCGAGGTGCCGAAATACGTGGCGCTCTACACGGACGCGCAGCGCGTCGTGTTGCAGGTGCGGCCGGGCATCACCGACATTGCGTCAATCGAGTACCGCAAGGAGAGCGAGCTGTTGGCCAAGAGCGCTGATCCGGAGCGCACCTATATCGAGGAGATCATGCCCGAAAAGCTGCGGCTGAACATGGTGTATCTGCAGAGAATCACCATCGCAAACGACCTCAAAATCATCCTGAAAACACTCGCGAAAATCTTCACTTGAGGTGGAACATGCCCGAACAACCGATCATTGTGTCCGTGGTCATGCCGCTGTACAACGAGGAGAAATACATCGGCGCCTGCATCGAGTCTCTTCTGAAGCAGAGCTATGATCCTTCCAGGATGGAAATCTTGCTGGTGGACGGTGATTCGAAGGATCGCACATGCGAAATCATCGAGTCTTATGTCAAGCGCCATCCCCACATCCGGCTGCTTCACAATCCGAGCAAAACCGTGCCCTACGCCATGAACATCGGCATCCGCGCGGCGCTTGGAGAGTTCGTCGTGCGGCTGGATGCGCACAGCGAATATGCGGACGACTATGTGCAAGCCTGCGTGGATGCGCTTGAACAAACCGGCGCGGACAATGTGGGCGGCCCGATGGTCGCCGTGGGCAGAAGCCGGCTGCAGCGCGTGGTCGCCGCCAGCTACGAGTCCCCTTTTGCGCTGGGCGGCGGCAGGTTTCATGATCCGAACCATCAGGGCGATGTGGACACGGTGTATCTGGGCGCATTCCGAAAAGAGATATTTGACAAGGTTGGGATGTTTGACGAGCGGTTCACAAGGAACCAGGATGACGAACTGAACCTGCGCATCGCCAATGCCGGCGGCAAGATCTACCTGACCCCCAAGATCAGGTCGCTGTACTATTCCCGCGCGTCGCTGAAGGCCATGTGCTCTCAGTATTTTCAGTATGGCGAGTGGAAGGTGGCCGTGATCCGCAAGCACAAAAAGCCCGCCCGGCTGACGCATCTGGTGCCGGCCGCCTTCGTGCTGTTCAATGCGGTGGGGCTTGCAACGCTCTGTCTGCGCCCGGCACGCGTCATATATCTGAGCGTGATGGCCGTGTATGCTCTGTTGAACCTGTTTTTCTCCTTTAGCTGCAAAAAACTGAGCAGCGTTTTTGACAAGCTGCTATTGGTTTGGGTGCATGTGCTGCTGCACGTTTCTTACGGCGCGGGATTTCTGAAGGGAATCGCCACCAAGCGAGGATACTGATACACAAAAATGCGGCTCAAAAATGACGCCCCTGAAGGA
>JAVBQA010000016.1:0-64374 GCA_031549325.1 Eubacteriales bacterium
ATACCAATTCAAAATCGTAACGCCACGTCGCGCCGGATTATTTTCCGCCCTGCGGTGTCGCCCTCCGCTTAGCGTAGCTCTGCTACGCTGCACTCCAGCTCCTTGCAGGGCGAAAAAACTCTCGCCGCTTTGGAGGCGTTACTATTTTTCATTGGTATAACGCGGGTTTCATGAGAGCGGATAAAGCAAGCATAGCCGATCATCGGCTATGCTTGCTTCATTTACGCTTAGCAGAGATAGCGGACGCGCAGTGCACGTCCAGTGTTTAATCTAAAGTCCAATATTCCTTGTCTCTCCGGCTCCGGAAGCTGACCGTGCTGCCGACAATCCCCACGATCAAGAACATCAGCGCCATGCCGGAGCCGGGGCCGGCGCCCAAGACAGGGGAAAGCCATGCGGCAAAGCAAGAGTTGCCCAGCATGAACGGCTCAAACACGTAGCTGGCCGGGTTCTGAAACGCGTTCATGCAGCTGATGACGAAGTTGACCAGGTACAGGTGCCAGATCTCCAGCCGACCGGTCAGGTGCAGCGCAAGCACCGAAGCCGTGCCCAGCGCGGCCACGAAATCCGCGCACAGCATCACGCGCTTCTTGTCCCAGCGGTCGGTCAGCGCGCCCGCCGCGAAGCACAGCAGGATGGACGGCAAATAGGTAAAGAAACTTAGCATGGCCACGCTGGTGGCGGTGCCTCGCTGGGTGTAGATCCACAGGATCAGGGCATAACTCGTCAAGGCGCTGCCCAGCGTCGA
Source organism: Eubacteriales bacterium (assembly GCA_031549325.1). Lineage (GTDB taxonomy): Bacteria > Bacillota > Clostridia > Christensenellales > Aristaeellaceae > JAJDGF01. Next base: position 749 of record JAVBQA010000016.1, read on the forward strand.
TACCGACTGGCCCGCCCACAGAATCAGGAAACCGCGAAGTCCCCAAAAGGCAATGGGTTGTTTCATATCGGACTCGCTCCTTCAAATCATGTGTGGTGATCTGAATGCAAAGCCCGATGTGGGGACGGCCAAAAAGAGACTACCGCTCCATGCACGGACCGTCCTTCATCAGGCGATGCATGGAGCAATGAATATGCAAAGGGGGAGAACAATCATCCAATCACCTCATAGGGGGATTCCCAAAGAATTCGGCACATTGGGGGTTTCGCGCCCTGCGGCTGCGGTCCGCCCGGTGTTTCGAGGTGCGCCCTGGCGCACGCTGCGGTTTCGTCTTGGGCGCAGGGGCGGCGTCCCCGCTACGGGGTCTTCCGCGCCACGAGCAGAAAGCGGTGCCCGGTGGCGTCGATCTGGCCGTTGGTTTCAAGCTGTTCCTGCAGCCTCAGCAATCCGGGCAGATAGCGCTCCACAGAGAAGTCCGGAAAGATCCAGGGGATGGTCTTGGCGTAATACACGACTGCGCCCACGTCGTCGAAGATGCAATGAGGGAATGCCTCGCGCTGATCCAGCACCGCGAAGCCAGCGGCTTCAATCAGCGCCGCGTTGTGCGCCAGCGTGTGGTGAGCGAAGGGGTGGACAAAGTCAGGGACCAGCGCGCGGCCCAGTTCTAGCTCGTTCACGCCGCCCACCTGCTGGGTGATGAACAGCCCGCCGGGCTTCAGCACTCGCCGGACTTCGGCCATGTCGAAGGACTCATGGCGGTTGATGATCACGTCAAACAGCGCGTCCCCGAAACGAAGTTGGTCATCCGGAAGCACTTGCTCTACCCGGATGCCCAGCGGCGCGAGGCGCGCCTGGCACAGCGCGTGGTTGGGCGGCCAGCCCTCAGTGACACAGGTTTGATGCGGCGGATGCCCGAGCGTCAGCAGGAACTCGCCGCCGCCAGTGCCCATGTCCAGCAGCATGTCCGCAGGGCGCAGATGCGCTCGCACAACCGAACCGTAGTCCCAGGGTGTATCCTCGACGCGCCAGCGGCCATCCAGGCGTGAGAAATCCCAGCCCTGGAAGGCGGCGGATTCCTCGATGAGCCATTGGCGCTTCAGCGCGCCTGTATCCATGCGCTTGCTCCTTTGACGGACGCGCAAGGCGCGCCCCTGTTGGTTGCGGCGGACGCCCAAGGGCTGCAATTCCTTGGACGGCGTTTCATGGCCGGCGTCCAAATTCTTTGCGCCCTACGTCAGCTTGAACGCCACCTCGATGTCCTTTACCTCTTTGTCAGAGATGGTGACGATGGGGCCGATGTCCTTGGCGGCGATGATGGCCTTGGCGCTGTAGTCCAGCACTTCCAGGCGGTCAAACGCGTTCAGCAGCGAGCTGCCCGACACGATCACGCACTGGTTCTCGACGATCAGCACAGGGGTCTTGCTGGAAAACGCGGCGGCTGTGCCGATGGGATCCAGCGTGGCAGAGGCGTAAGGCACGCGCTTCACGTCGCGCAGCAAGATGTAGCTTTCCGGGATGAGGCGCGAGTCGAACTCGGCGTCGGTGCACGCGAAAGCCATGATGGCCGGAGGATGGGCGATGATGACTGAGCCGATCTCCGGGTGGGTTTCGTAGATCTGCTGGTGCAGCAGCGCCGAGCGTGACGGGGTCTTTCCGGCCTCGCCCATGCCGCCCTTGATGCGCACTATGTCCTGGGGTTCCAGGTACTTCCGGTCCTTCCAGTAGGGCGTGATCAGGAATGAGCCGTCGCTCAGACGCTGGCTGAAAGTGCCCTGGGCCGAATTGAACAGGCGCTGGTCGTAAGCCCGGTGGATCAGAGTGCACATGTCGCGGCGGGCGGCGCACTCCTCGCTGGAGGCGATCCTGGCCACGAAAGCGTCCAGCGGCGGGTGACTCTTGTCGCTGTCGATGTTGATCTGCGCCTGGGACAGCTCGTTCAGCGTGCCCAGCTTCAGCGCGTCAATCTGGATGCGGCCGCAGAAATCCAGCGTCTCAAATGCCATGAACGCGCTAAACAGATCCTTCGCGCCGCAGACCACGCCGTGGTTCTCCATGAGCACGGTGTTGCTACCCTTTGCAAACTTCTCGGAGATGTGGTGCCCCAGCTTCTCGGATCCGGGCACCTCGTACTTGGCCACGGCGATGTCGCCGCACACCCGGGATACCGTAGGGATCAGCTTGGCGTTGGGCGTCTGCCTGGCCAGACTGAAGGCCACGAGCGTGGGCGGGTGGGCGTGAAGGATGGCCCCGAGGTCCGGGCGGTGCACGTAGATGTCTCTGTGGAAAGGCAGCTCCACCGAGGGCTTGTGCACGCCGATGATCTCGCCGCCCGGGGTGACGCGGATGATGTCGGCGCGGGTCAGCGTGCCCTTGTCGATGCCGGAAGGGGTGATCCAGATGTCGCCGTTCTGGTCCTTGATGGACAGGTTGCCGCCCGAGGTGGTGGTCATGCCACAGCGATAGATGCGGTCCATGATCATGACCAGCTGGTCTGCCGGGTGTAAGAGTTCGAAGTTCATGAGGGCCTCCTTTGAACGGGCGCACAGCGCGCAATCGTATTTGTTTGTTCGCCTCCATCGGTCGAACTTAGAAAGGGTTTCCGGGTCTTGATGGGGCGCTGGGCGCGAAGCCCCGCGCCGTTACCTTGACTGTTCTTCCTTGATCTTCTTGAGGCGCTTCATGACATCGTTGCCGCCGCGCCCGAAGTAGTCATGCAGAATGTGGTACTCGTCGTAGAGCTTCTGGCAGACGGTCACGTTTTCGGGAATCGGGCGGTAGACCACATCCTTCTCGCCGCCCATGTCGGCGGCCGCGTCCTTGATGTTGTCATAGCCGCCGTTGGCTTTGCCGGCGGCCACGGCCCCCCACATGGCGCTGCCCAGCGCGGGCGCCTGGGTGGATTTCGCGATCCGGATCTCGCGCTGCAGCACGTCGGCGTAGATCTGCATCACAAAAGGGTTCTTCTGCGAAATGCCGCCGCAGGCGTAAAGCCGCTTGATGTGTACGCCGCTCTCCTCGAAGGTGTCAAAGATCATGCGCGTGCCGTAGGCGGTGGCCTCGACCAGCGCGCGGTAGATTTCTTCGGGCTTGGTCAGCAGCGTCATCCCTAGCATCATGCCGGTCAGGTCCACATCCACCAGCACGGAGCGGTTGCCGTTCCACCAATCCAGCGCCACCAAGCCGCTCTGGCCCACCTTCAGCGCCTCGGCCTTCTCCGTCAGCAGCTGGTGCAGGTCCAACCCCTTCTGCGCGGCCTCCTTCGCGTAGTCTTCGGGCACGCAGTTGTCGACAAACCAGTTGAAGTGGTCGCCCACGCAGCTCTGGCCCGCCTCGTAGCCCATCAGGCCGGGGATCACACCATCCTCCACCACGCCGCACATGCCGGGAACGACCTTCTCCACGTCGTCCACCATCACATGGCAGGTGGAGGTGCCCATGATCATCAGCATGTCGCCCGCCTGGGTCAGCCCGGTGGGGGGCAGGGATACGTGGGCGTCCACGTTGGCGACGGCCACGGCGGTGCCCACCCGAAGTCCGGTCAGCGCGGCCGCCTCCGGTGTGATCTCGCCCGCCTTGGCGCCGATGGGGTAGATGTCCATGGACATCTTGTCATCGATGACGTTCTCGAGGCGCGGATCCAGTGCCTTGAAGAATTCCTTGCCCGGATAGCCGTCTTTCTTGTGCCAGATGGCCTTGTAGCCCGCGGTGCAGCTGTTCCTGCGCTCGTTTCCGGTCAGCTGCATGATGACCCAGTCGGCCGCCTCCATGTAGCGGTCGGTGGCTTCGTACATGGCCGGGTCTTCGTTCAGCACCTGCCAGATTTTCGGGAACATCCACTCCGAGCTGATCTTGCCGCCGTAGCGGGGCAGGAACGCTTCGCCGCGCTGGGCGGCGATTTCGTTCAGCTTGTTGGCCTCATCCTGGGCGGCGTGGTGCTTCCACAGCTTGATGTAGGCGTGGGGATTGCCCTTGAGTTCCTCGTGAAAGCACATGGGCACGCCGTCTTTGTCCACGGCGATCACCGTGCAGGCCGTGAAGTCGAGGCCAACGCCGATCACGTCGCCCGCCGAGATGCCCGCCTTTTTCATGGCCTCGGGGATGGCGTGGGCCATGCAGTCCAGATAATCCTGCGGGTGCTGAAGCGCCCAGTCGGGGGGCAGCCTGGTGCCGTCCGGAAGGAACTCGTCCATGACCGCGTGGGGGTAGTCCATGGTAGCGCTGGCCAGCTCCCTGCCGGTACCAACCTCAGCCACCAGCGCGCGCGCCGACAGCGTGCCAAAATCAATGCCGATCACGTATTTACCCATGAGTAAAATCCTCCCCATCATGATGTGCGCAGCTCATAGAAGGATTCGGTGCGGGCATGCAAAACTCCTGCCAGAAACGCACGGTTTCGGCAGGAGTTTGTTGGTCCATCGGGCGACGGAAGGCGCGCTTCCGCCGTTGCGCTTAGATCAGCGCCACCAGCGCCGCGGCGGTGATCAGGATGTGGCAGGAGAAGTAGGTCGGCATAATCAGGAATCCCAAGCGGTCTTCCTCGGCGAAGTCGCACTCGGAGATCACCGTGTCGCTGAACACGATCATCAGCACGCCCAGCGCGAACAGGACGCGGGGCAGTGTCGGCCAGCCAAGCGCAATGGCCAGCACCAGCGCCAGCACCGAGATGGCGGCGTAGGCGCACAGCGCCACGCGCATCGCCATGTTCCCGGCGTGGGGAAGGATCCGGTGGGACAAGTACACCCCATAGCCTGCGGCCAGCAGGGCGCCAATGACCATCGCCCAGGTGGAGAGCTCCAGCTTGTCCCAGGCGAACCACGCCAAACAGCAGTGGGCCAGCAGAAAGCTGACGATGCCGTACAGGTAGAATCGGTGGCTGTGCTGCTGGTGCCCCATGAAGTAGTCGCCCACCATGGAGACCAACAGGCACACGATCAGCGGCAGATAGGCCATCGGTTGACCGCACAAAAGCAGCAGCACGACACACGCACCGGTGACGCCCAGGTTGTAGTAGTAGGTGCCGGTGCGAATGCTCATCACCGCACACGCGACGGGTACGATCAGCGCGATCAGCAGACCAATGGGTAGTGTCATGGTGTTTGTCCTCCAACGATTACTTCTTCTGTGCGCATCGATTCCACCAACGCGGGGTCAGGGGATCAGCCGGTTCAGCAGCTCGTTGCTGCGCTTGAGGAAGTCCACCATGCGCGCGCCGGACAGCGGCTCGCGCGCCATCTGCGACAGGTCCATCACCTGCTGGCACAGCTCGCTTTGCAGCGTCTCGTCCTGGCAAGCCTCGATAAAGCTCACCATCGGGCTCTTGGCGTTCAGCACCAGCGTGACGCGCTCAGGCATCTCCATGCCCGCGTTCCACATGCGGCTCATCTCGCTGAAGCGGCGGGATTGCTCGTCGACCGTGATCATGGCAGGCAGCTCGCTGCCCTTAAAAGCCTCCAGCTTCACAGACAGCTGTTCGTCTGAAAGCGCTTTTCTGAAGGTCTCCTCAAGCCGCTTCTGGCGTTCGGCATCGGTTTCCGAGGCCTCTGTGAGCCCGGAGAGGTCGGCGTCCACGCGCTGAAATTTCGGGCCGTCCTGCTGTTGGTACTCCAGGAAGCTGATGAAATTGTTGTCGATCAGCGTGCCCAGCACCACCACGTCCTTGCCCTGGCTGGTGTACTGTTCGATGAGCTGCGCCTGGCGCTTCTCGTCAGAGGTGTAGTAGATCGTCTTGTTGTCGCCGGCCTTTTCGAGGTATTCGGCGATGGTCAAGTAGCGCCCGTCGGTGGTCTTGAGCAGTAGCGCCTCCTTGACCCGCTCATAGAACTTCTCGTCCTTCAGGCAGCCGTACTTGACGAAGGGCTGGATGTCTTCCCAGTACTTCTGGTAATCCTCGCGCTTGCCCGTGAACTCGCTCACCAGCCGGTCGGCCACCTTGCGGGTGATGTAGGCCTGCATTTTCTTGACGTAGCCATCGTTTTGCAGGAAGGAGCGGCTCACGTTCAGCGGCAGATCGGGGCAGTCGATGACGCCCTTGAGCAGCATCAGGAACTCGGGGATGACTTCCTTGATGTTGTCGGCGACGAACACCTGGTTGCTGAACAGCTTGATGACGCCCTCCTGCGCCTGAAACTCGTTCTTCAACCTCGGGAAAAACAGAATGCCCTTCAGGTTGAAGGGGTATTCGGCGTTCAGGTGGATCCAGAACAGCGGCTGCTCGTAGTCGTGGAACACCTTTTGATAGAACTGCTGGTACTGCTCGTCGGTTACCTCGGCGGGCTTGTGCATCCAGAGCGGATGCGTGTCGTTTACCTGCTCGGGGGCTTTGGGTTCCTCGCCCTCCTTGGCGGGCTTGGCGTCTGAAAGGAAGATCGGCACCGGCATGAACGCGCAGTATTTCTCGAGCGTGGCCTCGATGGTGTGGCGGTGCAGGAACTCATGCTCTTCCTCGCTGATGGTGAGCGTGATGGTGGTGCCGCGCTCGCTGCGGTCCGACGGTTCCATCTCGTATTTCATGCCGTCCTTGCTGGTCCAGCGCACGGCCTCGGCGCCCGGCAGATAGCTGAGCGTGTCGATGACAACCTGGCTGGACACCATGAACGCCGAGTAGAATCCCAGCCCGAAATGGCCGATGATGCCGGCGTCCTGGTCGTCCTGCTTGTATTTCTGCAGAAACTCCTCCGCGCCCGAGAACGCCACCTGCGCGATGAAGCGCTTGACCTCGTCTTCGGTCATGCCGATGCCGTTGTCGGAGATCATGAGCGTTCCGGCAGTCTCATCCAGATGCACATCGATGCGGTAGCTTTCCTCAACAGTCGCCTCGCCATTCCCCGCCAGCAGCTTGTGCTTCGCGATCGCGTCGCAGCCGTTGCTCACCAGCTCGCGCAGGAAGATGTCCTTGTCTGAATACAGCCAGCGCTTGATGATCGGCATGATGTTTTGTGCGTGTATCGAGATTGTGCCCTTTTTCGCCATGCAGACAATGCCTCCATGATGTTTTGTTCCTTTTATTGTAGTCGTGGAGGGAAGGATTGTCAAGTGATTTTGGCACTCTTAACCTTCGAGTGCTAAACATAATCATGGACAGGTCGCATAGGCTGAAACAGGCAGGGGCAGGGGGTGGGGTGGAGTGCGCATTCCGTGGGAGCTGGTGCTCAGCTTTGGGCTGGGCTTGGTGCTGTTGTATCTGGTGGGTTGGCTGCTGCTGGTGCCGATGAAGCTGTTATGGCGGCTGGTGGCCGGTGGTCTGCTCGGCGGATTGGCGCTGTTTCTGATCAACAGGTTCGGCATCATGATCGGGCTGGATGTGCCGATCAATCCGTTCACCTGCTTGGCGGTGGGAGTGCTGGGATTGCCCGGAGCGGCGCTGGTGATCGCGCTGACCTATTTGTTATAATACCAATTCAAAATCGTAACGCCACGTCGCGCCGGATTTATTTCCGCCCTGCGGCGTCGCCCTCCGTTTAGCGTAGCTCTGCTACGCTGCACTCCAGTTCCTTGCAGGGCGAGAAAAAACGCTCGCCGCTTTGGAGGCGTTACTATTTTTCATTGGTATAAGCCTAAAACGAGTGGGGATTCCCAGGGGCATCATACCCTTTGGAATCCCCACTTTGCGTTCAGGCGGACCGATTACAGGATCAGGCTCTCCCCGGTCATCTCCTCGGGCTTCTGAATCCCCATCATCTGGAGCAGCGTGGGCGCGAGGTCGCACAGCTTGCCGCCGGCGCGCAGTTCGCGCTTGGGCTGCGCGGGATCGATCAGGATCATCGGCACGGGGAAGGTGGTGTGCGCGGTGAAAGCCTCTCCGGTCTCGGGGTCGATCATCTGGTCGGCGTTGCCGTGGTCGGCGGTCACGATGGCCTTGCCGCCCATGCTGAGCACCGCGTCGATCACCTTGCCCACGCACTCATCCACCGTCTTGACAGCCAGCTTAGCCGCGTCCATGACGCCAGTGTGGCCCACCATGTCGCAGTTGGCAAAGTTCAGGATCATCAGGTCGTACAGACCAGACTTCACGCGCCTCACGGCTTCCTCCGTGACCTCGGGCGCGCTCATCTGTGGCTGCAGATCGTAGGTCGCCACCTTGGGTGAAGGGATCAGCGCGCGATCCTCGCCGGGGTTCGGCGCCTCGACGCCGCCGTTGAAGAAGAACGTCACATGCGCATACTTCTCGGTCTCGGCAATGCGCAGCTGTTTTTTGCCCAGAGAAGCCACATACTCGCCCAGCGTATTCGAAAGGGACTGCGGCCTGAAGGCAATCTCCAGGTTGGTGAACGTGGCGTCATACTGCGTCATGGACACGAAACTGACCTTTTGGTAGCCGGTGATGCGCGGGAACTCGGCGAAATCCGGTTCGATCAGCGCGCGCGTCAGCTCGCGGGTGCGGTCGGGGCGGAAATTGAAGAAAATGACCGAGTCGCCCTCCGTGATGGTGGCGGTCGGGCGGCCGCTCTTCAGGATGACCGTGGGCTTCACGAATTCATCGGTCTCGCCCGCGTCATAGCTCTGCTGCATGGCTTCCTCCGCCGAATTGGCGGTCACGCCGGTGCCCATCAGCGCCTCATAGCCCTTCTGCACGCGATCCCAGCGCTTGTCACGGTCCATGCTGAAGTAGCGCCCGGACACGGTGGCGATCTCGCCGTTGCCGATCTTCTTCATCTGGTTTTCGAGCTGGGTGACATAGCCTTTGCCGGAGGATGGGGGCACGTCGCGCCCGTCCATGAAGCAGTGCACGAAGGTGCGGCCGGCCAGCCCCTGCTTCTTGGCCAGCTCAATCAGCGCGTACACATGCTCCAGATGGCTGTGCACGCCCCCGTCTGAGCACAGGCCCATCAGGTGCAGCTTGCCGCCCGAGGACATGGCGCTGCCCATGGCCGACAGGATGGCCGGGTTCTCGAAAAAGTCGCCGTCCGCGATGGACTTGCTGATCCGGGTGAACTCCTGATAGACGATGCGTCCCGCTCCGATGTTCAGGTGGCCGACCTCGGAGTTGCCCATCTGACCGTCAGGCAGGCCCACGTCCATGCCCGAGGCGCCGATCTGGGTGAAAGCGTATTTGGATTTGAGCGCGTCGATGTGGGGCGTTCCCTCAAGATAGATGGCGTTGCCCTCGTGCGCCGGGTTCACGCCGAACCCGTCCATGATGATGAGCGCGGTGATCGGCATCAGTAGTTCACCACCTCGGAGAAGTCCTTCGCCTTCAGCGCTGCGCCGCCGATCAGGCCGCCGTCGATCTCGGGCTGCGCCATCAGGCCCTTCACGTTGCTGCCCTTCATGGAGCCGCCGTACTGGATGCGCACCTTGCCTGCGGTGCCCTTGCCGTAGATGGCGGCCACGGCCTTGCGGATCACGCCAATGGTCTCGTTGGCCTGCTCGTCGGTGGCGGTGAGGCCGGTGCCGATGGCCCAAACCGGCTCATAGGCGATGACGACCTTCGCGACTTCGGCGGCGGTCAGCCCGTGCAGCGCCATCTGGGTCTGGTAGGTGACGAGGATGTCGGTGTAGCCGGTCTCGCGCTCGTCCTTCAGCTCGCCCACGCACACGATGGGGGTGAGGCCCGCTTTGACGGCGGCCAGGGTCCGGGCGTTCACGGTCTTGTCGGTCTCGCCAAAATACTGGCGGCGCTCGCTGTGTCCAATGATGACGTAGCTCACGCCTGCGGCCTTCAGCATGGCGGCGCTGGTCTCGCCGGTGTACGCGCCGCTTTCAGCGAAGTGTACGTTCTGCGCGCCCAGCTTGATGTTCGTGCCCTTGAGCACGGCCTTCACGGCGGGAATGCAGATGGCGGGCGGGCACACGACCACGTCGCACTTGGCGTCCTTCACGAGCGGGATCAGTTCCTTCACGAGGGCGGCCGCCTCTTCGGGCGTCTTGTTCATCTTCCAGTTGCCTGCGATGATGGGTTTGCGCATAACTAACTCCTCCTAAATCATTGACAACGCACAATTGGCTTGGGTCTGGTGACGCCGCGCCGGCGCGGCACGGGCTCACACGCGCTCATGAAAAATTGTGCATTTTGCATTACTTATCCAGCAGGCACGCCACGCCGGGCAGCACCTTGCCCTCAAGGAACTCGAGGGACGCGCCGCCGCCGGTGCTGATGTGGCTCATCTTGTCGGCCAGGCCCATCTGGGTGACAGCTGCGGCGCTGTCGCCGCCGCCGATGATGGTCACGGCGTCGCTGTCGGCCATGGCCTGGGCCACGGCCAGCGTGCCCTTGGCGAAGTTGGGCATCTCAAAGCAGCCCATCGGGCCGTTCCAGACGACCGTCTTGGCGGACTTGATTTCGTTGGCGAACAGCTCGGCGCTCTTCGGGCCGATGTCCAGCGCCATGTAACCGTCCGGGATGTCGTTGCCCTCGACCACCTTGATGTTGGCGTCGTTTGAGAAGGCGTCGGCGCACACGTGATCCACGGGCAGCAGGAACTTCACGCCTTTGGCGTTCGCGGCGGCCAGCATCTGTTTGGCGGTTTCGAGGTTCTCCTCATCGAGCAGCGAGGTGCCGATGGAGCCGCCCTGGGCCTTGATGAAGGTGTAGGCCATGCCGCCGCCGATCAGCAGCGTGTCGACCTTCTCGAGCAGGTTGGTGATGACGCCGATCTTGTCCTTGACCTTGGCGCCGCCCAGGATGGCCACGAAGGGACGCTTGGGATTGTTGACGGCATTGCCCAGGAAATCCAGCTCCTTGCCGATCAGGAAGCCCGCGACGGCAGGACGGTAGTCGGCGACGCCGGCGGTGGAGGCGTGGGCGCGGTGCACGGTGCCAAAAGCGTCGGACACATAGATGTCCGCCATGTCGGCAAGCGCCTTGGCGAAGCCCGGGTCGTTGGCCTCTTCCTCGGCGTGAAAGCGCAGGTTCTCGAGCAGGACCGCCTTGCCCGCCTGGACTTCAGCGGCCAGCTTCTTCGCATCCTCGCCGATGACGTCCTTGGCCAGGCGAACCTCAAAGCCCAGCTTTTCGCTGAGGGCCTTGGCCACCGGCACCAGCGAATACTTCGTGTTGAAAGCGCCCTTCGGGCGGCCCAGGTGCGAGCACAGGATCAGCGCGGCGCCCTGATCCAGCAGGTACTTGATCGTGGGCAGCGCGGCGTCGATGCGCGTGCTGTCAGTGATGTTTCCATTCTCGTCCAGCGGCACGTTGAAGTCGCAACGCACCAGCAGCTTCTTGCCCTTCACGTCGATGTCTTTTATGGTCTTTTTGTTCATGAATGACACGCTCCTCACCTGATTGTGCTTGATAAAAATATAACTACCCTACCACCCCATAATATACCTTATCTATGTTAAGCTGTCTAGTTTGGGGGCGGGGGAATGAAATTAGATTGCGCGAAAAGCAGTATTTTTAACCTTAGGATGGTATGATAAACCGCACACGAGCGAAAGGACACGAATATGGCGCAGGAACGGGCGATTATTGAACTGAATGAGGCCAGTTTCACCTATCCGGAGCAGACGGTTCCGGCGGTGGACTCCTTGAGTTTTGGCGTGGCAGAGGGCGAATTCCTCTGTGTGCTGGGGCACAACGGCAGCGGCAAATCCAGCATGGCGAAGCTGCTCAACGCGCTGTTTTTGCCGAGCGGCGGGGCGGTGCTGGTGGACGGCATAGACACGAGGGCCGACGGCGCGGAATGGGACGTGCGCGCCCGCTGCGGCATGGTGTTTCAGAATCCGGACAACCAGCTGGTGGCCACCATCGTCGAGGAGGACGTTGCGTTTGGGCTGGAGAACCTGGGCGTCGATTCCGCCGAGATCCGCAGACGGGTGGACGAGGCGCTCGCGATGGTGGGCATGTCTGCGTTCGCGGGCCGCGCGCCCCACATGCTCAGCGGCGGGCAGAAGCAGCGCGTCGCCATCGCGGGGGTGCTGGCCATGCGCCCGCGCGTGATCGTGTTTGACGAGGCCACCGCCATGCTGGACCCGTCCGGCCGCGAGGACATCCTTGGAATCGTGAAGCGGCTGAACAAGGACGAGGGCATCACGGTGGTGTGGATCACCCATTTTATGGAGGAGGCCGCCCAGGCCGACCGGGTGCTGGTGATGGATCACGGCAAGCTCGCCATGCAGGGAACGCCGGCCTCTGTGTTCTCCCAGGTGGCGCAGGTGAAGGCGCTGGGGCTGGATGTGCCGCCCATGGCGGATCTGAGCAAACGATTGCGAGATGCGGGCGTCGCGCTGCCGGACGGCATCCTGACGGTTGAGGAAATGGTGGTGGCACTGTGCGCCTTGAGGTAAGAGACCTTTCCCATGTCTATATGGAGGGCAGCCCGCTGACGACCACCGCGATTGAGAATGTGAGTTTTTGCGTGGAGGGCGGCGAGTTCGTGGGGCTGATCGGCCACACGGGAAGCGGCAAGTCCACGCTGATCCAGCACCTGAATGGCCTGCTGAAACCCAGCTCGGGCGCGGTGCTGGTGGACGGACAGGATCTGGCGGACAAGAGCACCGACCTGAGGAAACTCAGGATGCGGGTGGGGCTTGTGTTCCAGTACCCGGAATATCAGCTGTTCGAGGAGACCGTGGCGCTGGACATCGCGTTTGGGCCGAAGAATCTGGGTCTGCCCCAAAGAGAGATAGACGAGCGCGTGGCCGAGGCCGCCGCGCAGGTTGGGCTGGATGGCGACACGCTGCAAAAGTCGCCGTTTGAGCTCAGCGGCGGACAGAAGCGCCGCTGCGCCATCGCGGGGGTGCTGGCCATGCGCCCCGAGGCGCTGATTCTGGATGAGCCCACGGCGGGCCTGGATCCGCGCGGCCGCGAGGAGATGCTGGCCCTCTTGAAGCAGCTGCATCAGGAGCGGGGCTGCACGATGATCATGGTGTCTCACGCCATGACAGATGTGGCGCGGCTGTGCTCGCGGATTCTGGTGATGAACAAGGGCAAACTCGCCATGGACGGCACGCCGGACGAGGTGTTTGCCCGGGGGGACGAGCTGGTTTCGATGGGCTTGGGCCTCCCGGACGGGGCGCGGCTGGCCCGTGCGCTGCGCGAGGCGGGGTTCCCGCTGCCGGGGGGCATCTGGAAGACGGGGGACCTGACCCGGGCGCTTCCGTCCCTGCTGAAGGGAGGGAGCACCCATGCTGAGTAACATCACGCTGGGCCAGTATTTCCCGGGCGATTCCCTTTTGCACCGACTGGATCCGAGGACGAAAATCACGCTGACCATCGCGCTGATCGTAGCGGTTTTTCTGGCCAAGGGGTTCCTCGGCTACGGGCTGCTGTTCGCGTTCGTCCTCGGCTGCGCGCTGTTGTCGGGCATCCGGCTGCGGGTGATGCTGAAGGCCGTGAAGCCGATCCTGTTCATCGTGCTGCTGACCTTCGTGCTGAACGTGTTCTTCTCGCCGGGCGGGCGGGTGATCTTTCAGTGGGCGTTCGTGACCATCACGGACCAGGGGCTGCTGACCGCCGTGTATATGGCGATCCGGCTGGTGCTGCTGGTGTTCGGAACCCAGCTGATGACGCTGACCACCTCGCCCATTGAGCTGACCGACGGCCTGGAATCGCTGATGAAGCCACTCAGCAAGATCGGCTTTCCGGCCCATGAGCTGGCAATGATGATGTCGATCGCGCTTCGGTTCATCCCCACGCTGCTCGAGGAGGCCGACAAGATCATGAAGGCCCAGATGGCGCGGGGCGCCGACTTTGAATCCGGCAATCTGCTGGCACGGGCCAGGGCGATGATTCCGCTGCTGGTGCCGCTGTTTGTCAGCGCGTTCAGGCGGGCGGACGAGCTGGCGCTGGCCATGGAGGCCCGCTGCTATCGCGGCGGCGCGCACAGGACCCGGCTGAAAGTGCTGAGGTTTGGAAGCGTCGATCTGTTCGCCGCGCTGGCGGTGGCTGTGCTGATGGCGGTTGTGGTGCTGCTGCCGTTTTGAGAATTCTTGCGGACGCGTGCGGCGCGCCCCTGCGGCTATAGCAGGTTTCACGCGCGATCGTATGGAGAATCCAGGGCCTTTTTAGGTGCGCAGCGTGCGCCCGCAAACCGTTCGGGGGTGATTTCTTGCGCCGAATCAAGCTGATCCTGGAATACGACGGCACGGCCTATGCTGGTTGGCAGCGGCAGATCAACGCGCTCAGCGTCCAGCAGGCGCTGGAGGAGGCGTTGACAAAGCTCACCGCGGAATCCGTCGCCACCACCGGTTCCAGCCGCACCGACGCGGGGGTGCACGCACTCGCCCAGACGGTGCACTTTGACACCTCATGCGGCATCCCCGGCGACAAGTTCAGCTTCGCGCTGAACACCATGCTGCCGAGTGATATCCGGGTTCAGCATTCGGAGGACGTCGGCGCCGATTTCCACGCGCGCTTCTGCGCGAAGGGCAAGCTGTACCGATATCTGATCCTTGAGGCGCCCCATGCCAGCGCATTGCGCCGGAACACCCATGCCCATGTGATCTATCCGCTGAATGTCGAGCGGATGCGGGAGGAAGCCCAAGCACTGCTCGGTACCCACGACTTTGCGGCGTTCGCGGCGTCCGGTTCCATCGTGAAGGATACCGTGCGCACGATTCATTCCGTCGAGCTCACCCGCAGCGGCGACGAGATTCGGCTGCTGATCTCCGGCACCGGCTTTCTGTACAACATGGTGCGCATCATTGCGGGCACGCTGATCTCCGTTGGCTCCGGCAAGCTCGGGCCCGGTGCTTTTGCGCGCGCGATCGACACCAAAGACCGTCTCGCCCTTGGCGTCACCGCCCCGGCGCATGGGCTGACGCTGATGGAAGTGTGGTACTGAACCGCCGTGAATGCCAAAGCAAGACGTTCCACCTGAAAGGGGCGAAAGCCCCTTTTTTGTTTAGTGGTAGGCTGGATTCACCTTTTTGGGCTGGGGTTCTGGCGGAGCTGCTTGGCGATCTGCTTAAACTTCTGGGTGCGCTGCTGGGCATACTTCGTGCGATCCATGGCGTAGGCCACCTCGCGCTTCTGGGCCTGGTAGGTGGTCCAGCGCTTTTCGCTCAGCGCACCGCTTTCAAGCGCCGAGCGCACCGCGCAGCCGGGTTCGCTCTCATGCCGGCAGTCGGCGAACCGGCATCCGTCGAACAGCGCCTCCACATCGGAGAATGCCGCCCCGATGCCCTCGTCCGCGTCCCACAGCCCAAGCTCTCGCATGCCGGGCGTGTCGATCACCAGCCCGCCGGAAGGCAGCCTGATCAGCTGACGGTGGGTGGTGGTGTGTCGGCCGCGCGCGTCGTCCTCGCGGATCTCGTTCACGCGCATCCGTTCTTCGCCCGCCAGCGCGTTCAGCAGAGACGACTTGCCGATGCCGCTCATGCCCAGGAAAACGGAGGTCTTGCCCGGCGCGACATAGGGGGACAATTGATCTAGCCCCTGTCCGGTGCGGGCGCTGACCGCACTCACAGGCACGCCGATGGCGATGTCTTCTACCGCGCGAATCTGCTCGCTCAGCCTGTCTGTCAGATCCGCCTTGGTCAACACGACCAGCGGCATCGCGCCGCTCTCGTAGGCGGCGGTCAGGTAGCGCTGGATACGGCTCAGGTTGAAGTCCTGGTTCAGCGAGGACATGATGAAAACGTAGTCGAAGTTGGCGGCCACAACCTGCTCGAAGCTGAGCTTCTGAAAGCGGGACGCGTGGCCAAAGTTGTCAAGCCTGGAGAACTGGGATGTTCTGGGCAGCAGGCGCTCGATGAGGCTGTCGCCGATGGGATTGTGCCGAATCAGCGCGTAATCGCCCACGGTGGGCAGGTCGGCACGCTCCATCACGTTTCTCTGGAATGTGCCGGTCAGGACTGTGCTCACCTCGCCATGGGCGCAGATGGCCAGGGATTTCTCGCGGTGCACCGCTGTGATGCGGGCGGCCAGCAGCCCGTCAATCTCAGCCGGGCCGTGGTAACCGTAATCTGCAAGATCGATCAATGGGGTATATCCTCCTTAATAAACATGCGGGTATAGAAATACCGCGGCGCAAGCAGCCTTGTAGTGGCTGCCACGCTCGCGGCGCGGAATCACGAAAGGTTTGCTTGTGCGGCGCAAACAAAACCAAGGGCTGCTCATCATCGCCCCTTGATTCCCCTTGCGCCCGCGTATGTGGTTTTAGCTGAAAACCAACTCGCGGGCCAACATTACACTTCAGCCCCTTTCGATATGCATTTTATCCATTCGGATGTGGGCAGTATAGCGCGAAATCCGCGAAAAGTCAAGTTGTTATGAGAGACTAACTGTCTGATAAATCTTTGTGAAAAAACTCTCAAAAGCGCCAATTGTGGTACAATAGGTAGGTAATACCGGTAAGGGGAGGATAAACCATGCAGTATTCGCACGAAGTTGAGCAAATGGTTTGTGTGGCCAAGGGCCCGAACCATGGTCCTGCGCCCATTCCCGAGGAGGGCAAGTGGGTACAGGCCAAGGAAATCAAGGACATCTCGGGCCTCACGCACGGCGTGGGCTGGTGCGCGCCGCAACAGGGCGCGTGCAAACTGACCCTGAACGTGAAAAACGGCATCATCGAGGAAGCGCTGCTGGAGACCATCGGCTGCAGCGGCATGACGCATTCGGCGGCCATGGCGGGCGAGATTCTGCCCGGCAAGACGCTGCTCGAGGCCATGAACACCGACCTCGTGTGCGACGCCATCAACACCGCCATGCGGGAGCTGTTCCTGCAGATCGTGTATGGCCGCACCCAGTCGGCCTTCTCGGATGACGGGCTGCCGATCGGCGCGGGCCTGGAGGACCTGGGCAAGGGCCTGCGGAGCCAGGTGGGCACCATGTACGGCACCAAGGCCAAGGGCGCCAGGTATCTGGAGATGGCCGAGGGCTACGTCATCGACATCGCGCTGGACGGTGATGATGAGATCTGCGGCTACAAGTTCGTCTCCCTTGGCAAGATGATGGATGCCATCAAGAAGGGCGTGAGCCCGAATGAAGCCTACGAGAAGAACATCGGTACCTACGGGCGCTATGCCGACGCACCCAAACACATCGACCCGCGCAAGCAGTAAGGAAGGTGAATGCAATGATTCGCTTTGAAGGATACGAGCGCCGCATCGGCAAGCTTCAGCCGGTGCTGGACAACCTCGGTTTTAAGGATTTTGAGGCGGTGAAGGCCTTCTGCACTGAGAAGGGCGTCGATGTAGACGCCATCGTGCGCGGCATTCAGCCCATCGCTTTTGAGAACGCCATCTGGGCGTACACCCTCGGATGCGCCATCGCGCTGAAGAAGGGCGTGAAGGACGCCGCGTCCGCTGCGGAGGCGATCGGAGAGGGCCTGCAGGCGTTCTGCATTCCGGGTTCGGTTGCCGATCAGAGGCAAGTGGGCCTTGGGCATGGCAACCTGGCCGCCATGCTGCTGCGTGAGCAGACCAAGTGCTTCTGCTTCCTGGCCGGCCACGAGAGCTTCGCCGCCGCGGAAGGCGCCATCGGCATCGCCCGCACCGCCAACAAGGTGCGCAAAGAGCCGCTGCGCGTGATCCTGAACGGCCTGGGCAAGGACGCCGCCATGATCATCTCGAGGATCAACGGCTTTACCTATGTGCAGACCCAGTTCGACTACGCCTCGGGCGACCTGAAGATCGTCCGCGAGAAGGCTTACTCGGAGGGCGACAAGGCCAAGGTGCGCTGCTACGGCGCGGACGACGTGCGCGAGGGCGTGGCCATCATGCACAAAGAAGGCGTGGATGTGTCCATCACCGGCAACTCCACCAACCCCACGCGGTTCCAGCACCCGGTGGCCGGCACTTACAAGAAAGAGTGCAACGACATCGGCAAGAAGTACTTCTCCGTGGCGTCGGGCGGCGGCACCGGCCGCACGCTGCATCCGGACAACATGGCGGCGGGCCCGGCCAGCTACGGCATGACCGACACCATGGGCCGCATGCATTCCGACGCCCAGTTTGCCGGATCATCGTCCGTCCCGGCGCACGTCGAGATGATGGGCCTGATCGGCATGGGCAACAACCCGATGGTCGGCGCGACGGTGGCCGTCGCGGTGGCGATTGAGGAAGCGGGCAAGAAGTAAAGCTTGATAAAGCGAAAAAACGATCCGGGCCACTTGGCCCGGATCGTTTTTTGTCTGCGTGCGGCGAGCGCGGCGCGAATGCCGCAGATCAGAACAACGCGCCGACAATCGCGTACATAAACACCCCGTAGACCGTGCCAAGAAGCAGTCCGGCGGTGAGCGCCCAATCCTGCCACCGCCTGCGCGTGACCAGCGCCAGCATGGGGTATAGCGCGTACATGCCGGTCAGATAGCGCGGGCCGGACAGCAGCCAGGTGGGGGAGAGCGCGAACAGGAAATACAAAATGGCGTAGGCGCCGTCGCCCGGGTTTAGCCGCTTCCAGGTGAAGCCCATCAGCACCAGCGTCAGCGGCATGCACACCAGCTGGGGCAGCCACGTGCCCAGCCGTGAGCTCCAGTTGCCCGCGAACGCATACTCGAGCGTATAGCTCAGCGTTTTGTGGATGCTGCCGAATGTCTGGCCCCAGTGGTCCTTCTGGTATTCTAGGAACTTCAGCGGGTCGCCGGTGACCTGCCAGTTCAGCAGCAGATATGCGGCGAAGCCCAGCGCGATCAGGCAGCACAGCAGCGCGCCACAGGCGATGAAGCGCGCCTTGCCCGACTCCCTTTTGCGGGCGTCGCACAGAAACGCGTAGAACACCGGAACCGCGCACAACAGACCCAGCAGCCGCGTTGCCGAGGCCAGCGCGCCAAAGAGAATCGCCCAGCCCAGTTTTCTTTTTCGCGCCATCAACACGCACAGCAGCGTCAGCATCAGGAACAGCGACTCGCTATAGGGCACCGAAAAGAACAGCGACAGCGGCCCCAGCATCAGGTAGCGCAGCGCGCGCCGCCCGGCGGGGACGCCGTGGCTATGCTCCACCAGCAGCAGCAGCGCAGCGCCCGAAAACAGCAGGCAGACGCCCGACACGATGAACCCGACCGCCGCCTCCAAGCCGGGCGTGAAACAGCTGAAGATGCGCACGATCAGCGGATACAGCGGATAAAACACGATGTGGAAGCGCGGGTCGCCCTGGTTCACGTACCAGTTTTTCGCGAGACCCACGTAATGATGGGCGTCCCAGCGCACCCAGGCGTTCAGCGGATACCGGAAAAAGTCGTCCAGCTTGCTGTCCCAATTGGAGACCGCAGTGATCGCGGGGAGCAGCTTCGCCAGGACGGGGAAGCGAACGGCAAGAGCGGGGGATGACTGCACGATGTAGCAGAGCAGCGCCGCGATGCCATAGATCAGCGCGCGGGAGACCAGCAGCCACAGCACAGACCGCAGCAGCGCCTCGCGCAGCGGCGTGGGCGCGACGGGAGGGCCCAGCGCGTCCGGCACGCGGAAATAGCGCCAGGCGCAGAGAACCAACAAGATGCCCACCGCGACGGAGCACGCGATGGGCAGCGCGGATTGAATCAGATCTGACGCCATGTCAAAACTCCATCCATTCGGGTTTGAGCAGCCGCTCGATGGGGTAGCTGGGCACGCCCGGATCGGGCAGCCGCTCGAGCACATCCGTCGTACCGCTGACACACAGGATGGGCACGCCGCATTCCCTTGAAACAGCCTCCAGGACAAGCTGGCCTTCCGCAAGCTGCTCGGGTTCGGTGTAGCCCCCCAAGTTCGCGTTGTTGATCAGCCCGGTGGGGGCGATCCGCGCGCGGCGGGCGATGCGATCGAGCAGGTGCAGGATCTGCTCCTTGGTCTCGGAGAACGGCCGGAACAGGTTCACCACGTAGTACAGGTCGGCCGGCTCGCGGTCGAAGTACGCCTTGTAGCCGCCCAGCGCCGCCGCGCCCGCGTCGTCGCCGCCCACGTCCAGCACGGTGCACAGGCTCTGGTCGGCGAACACCCGCGTGAACTCGGCAGACAGCACCGGCAGATCCACGCCTGACAGCGCATAGGGCGGATGGATCAGCTGCACGCCTTTGTTGGCGAGCAGCGCGTGCTGTTCGGCGGAGCGGAAAAACGGATTTACGATGTCCAAATCGCAGATGCAGGCTTCGCGCCCGAGCGCCTTGGCCTCGATCGCCATGTTCAGCGCGATCTCGGTCTTGCCGCTGCCGTAGTGCCCCACAATGGCTTTGATTCTGCGCCCCTCAGACCAGGGTTTAAAGCGGTTATTCATCCTTGTCTCCATAGACCTCACGGGTGTGGCGTCGTGCGCGGCGGCTGGCCGACGCGGCGTCGGGCAGCGGATTTTTGACGGAATACCCCGTGCGCCAGTCCTGCTCGGCGGCCGGGGTCTCGGGCGCCAGCTCTACGTCGAGGGGTTGGTAGATCGAGGTGGCGTCCTGGACGGGTGGCTCGGCGCGCTCGTCCCCGCGGGCGGGGATGTTGGGCAGGTCGGACACCACCGCGTAAAAATCGTCGTCCGGGTCGTCAAACTCGTCGTCGTCCACCGAAAACGGATCCTCGTCCGCGTCGTGGCGCCGCTTGCGCAGCATGCCCTTGAACCAGACGCGCTTCTGCGGCGCCTCGCCGTCATCCTCGGCGTCCTCGTCGGCGTCGAGCGCGCTCAAATCGGGATCCTCCCCGCCGTCAGCCTGCAGGAAATCCACGTCCTCGTCGTCGTCCAGTCCCTCTTCGTCGTATTCTTCGCCCTCGTCGTCATACAGCTGGTCGAAGCGGTCGTCGTCCTCTTCGTCGTAATCGTCGTCCTCGTCGAAGAATTGCTGGCGGGTGTGGGGGACGCGCTTGGGCGGCACGTAGTCGTCGTCCTCGTCGTAGGCATCCCGGCCAAAGAGGGGATCCTCCAGGTCTGGGCCGTCCTCTTCGTCTTCGTCTTCGTAGAGCTCGGCGGTCTCGTCGTCGGGCTGGTAGATGGGGCGTCCGGCGCGCCCAAGCTCACTGGCCCGGAAGTGTGCGCGCTTGTCTACCTTGGGCTCCAGCGGCCCAAAGCGGCGCATCAGTTCCTCGTCGCTCAGGTCGATGTCGATGTCGTCGTCCATCAGCACGCGTTTCTTGTGGAACCACACCCAGTACGGGCGCCAGCGCACCAGCCACACCAGCCAGTCCGCGACCACGCCCAGCACAACCAGCGTCACCAGCAGCGTGACCCAGTTCTGGCTGAACCAGTTCAGCAGCGCGTTGCCGCTGCTGCCCTGAGCGCTGCTGGTCTGAAACATGCGGGCGATGCGGTCCGCGACCCAACGGATCCAGCCCAGCATGGCGTTCACAAACCCGTTGGCAAATTGATCTTGACCCATACGTTTACAGTTCCCTTTCCGGAATCAAAGATTTTGAGGATGACGCGCTCTAGGTAAGCGCTGATCAAAGCGGGCACCGGTCTTGAGGCGCCTTTTTCCGCTCCGGCGGCGGCGCTCTCCGCTTGAAATAGCTCTGCTATTCCTGCGCTCCGGCTTCTTGCCGGAACGAAAAATCCACCTCAGTCCCGGCGGTCGCTTTCATCAGCGCTTACCTAGTTGATGGCGGTGATCGTCACATGCGCCACGGTGGGATCGCTCTTGCAGGCCAGCTCCGGGTAGCCGTCGATGTATACCTGGATGGGCAGGTCGAGGCTGCCTGGCTGCGTGATCTCGCTCAGGTCCACCTCGGCGCGCACATTCCCCTTGTGCAGGTCATTCAGCACGTTCATCGGGCCTGTGACCGTCACGTCGATGCGCGGCTCGTCCAGCTTGGCCCGGAAGCCGCTCGGCAGGCCGACCTGGGTGATGGCGATTTTCGGAAGCTGCTTGGTGTCTTCCTCGTCGATGATGTTCACCGTCACGGTGACCGACTCGCTGGAGTAGTTCTTCACCTCGGGCAGCCTTTTGATGCGGGTGGTGGTGGTGAAGGTGCGCGTGTGGCCGGTGACGTCGATGGGTTCAATGGACACAGAGGTCAGCGAATCCAGCAGCACCTGATTGGCCGCCACCTGGATGGTACCCGGCTGCACCTCGGGGCTGCCGTCATAGGTGTATCCCTTGGGCAGCTCGCCCGTCAGGATCTCATCGATGTCGGTGGACACGGGGAGCAGCTTGTATGGATAAATATCCACCTGCACCGTGGCGGAACTCGAGGATTTTTCGAGCGGGCCAATGATCTCGTTGTTTTGCGCGTCCAGGATCTGCACCTGCTCGGTGCAACCCTGGGGCTCGGTGAAGCCGGTCATGTCCAGCGTCACCCGCGCCTGGGTGGCGCGCCGCACCAGCGAAGCCGGGCCGGAGATCATGATGCGCGACGGGTTGGGCGTGCTCAGGTTGTACCAGTATTTGTTGTCGTCCATCACGCCGTCTTTCTTGGGGTTGACGGGCACGTAGCGCTCGTCGCGGCTCTCGACTTCGACTTCAATGGTCTCGGGGGATACTTGCAGCGCCGTGCCGTAGGTGGTGTATCCCTTTAGCTGCACCTGCTGCTTGCCCGCGTGGCGGATGCTGCTCAGATCCAGATCGGCGCGCACGCTGTTGCTGGTGACCAGGTTGTAGCTGCTTTGCGGCACCCGGACGTACACCCGCGCCGTGATCGGCTGGCTGTAGAGGTCGGTCAGCAGCGCCAGCCCGTTGTTGCCCAGCGTGGGCTGGCCGGCGATGGTCACCTCCACGGGAACGGTGATGTTGCGGGAGATGGTGGGATTGGCCGCGAAGACATAGCTCCACAGGATCACCGCGATCAGAACGCTCAGCAACTTGTACCACAGATTGTGGGACAGGGAACGCCATATGCCCAGGCCCGCCTTCTTGAGGAGGGGCAGCAGCTCCAGCTTGTCAGTCTTCACGGCGAGACGCCCCCTTCCGCTTGGGCAGCACGCTGCGCAGCAGGCTGGTGTCCTTGGGCACGAACAGCTCGGTCAGCAGCGCCGACAGCGACTTTTGATCCAGGTGCCGGGTGAGCCGGCCGTCCCGCGCCATGGAGATGATGCCGGTTTCCTCGGACACGATCAGCGTCACCGCGTCGGTGGTTTCGCTGGTGCCGATCGCCGCGCGGTGGCGGGTACCGAGCTCACGCGAGATCGAGCGGTCGTCCGACAGCGGCAATATGCAGGCCGCCGCGACGATTCGCCGGCTTCGGATGATCATGGCGCCGTCGTGCAGCGGGGTGTTGGGCTCGAAAATGTTTTCGATCAGCGGGGCTGAGATCTCGGCGTCGATGCGGGTGCCGGTGCTGGCCACGTCGTCCAGACCCGTCTCGCACTCGAGAACCACCAGCGCGCCCACGCGGCGCTTGGCCAGGCTTAAGAGAGCCTGCGACAGCTCGGAAACGTCGTGCTCGGCCGACTTTTGCTCACGCCCGGTCAGCAGCGCGCTCCAAAACTTGTTGCGGCCGATGTGCTCCAGCCCGCGCCGAAGCTCGGGTTGGAACAGCACCACCAGCAGCACCAGGCCGGTGTTCAGCACCTGCACCAGAATCCAGTTCATGGCGTTCAGCTGCAGGACCTCGGACAGCCAGGTCAGCAGGATGATGAACCCCAGGCCCTTCACCACCGAGTTGGCGCGGGTGTGGACGAACAGCTTCAGGATCTGATAAACCACGAACGCCACCAGCAGGATGTCCAGCACGTTGTGCCAGTCGGCGTGAGAGAAGATGTTGGTGAAAAGGTTGCCGATCTGACGCCCCAGGCTGTTGAACACCATCACGACCTCTTCACCTCTCATTCGTTGTTGATCGCACCAGACTATGACGCGCAAAACGCGCTAAGGGTTGCGCGAATCGCCCCGCAACATGGCGTAAAGCGCCACGTCCACATACTTCCCCTTGTTGTATAGCCGCCCGCGCAGCGTGCCCTCGTACTGCATGCCCGCCTTCTGCATCACGATGCCGGAAGCCGGATTTAGGGTTTCGTGCTGGGCCTCCACGCGGTGCAGCGCCAGCTTGTCGAACGAGTAATTCAGAACCGCCTTGAGCGCCTCGGTCATCAGCCCCTGGTTCCAGTAGCGCCGGGAGAGGGAATAGCCCACCTCGGCGGCGTTGTTGTCCCGCTGGAACCACATGTAGCCGATGGTGCCGATGACCTTGCCGGTGGCTTTCAGCTCGATGCCCCAGGAGCTGGGCTCGCCCATCCGGTACTTTCTGAGCATGTAGCGCAGATAGGACTTGGATTCGGCGATGGAGGTGTGCGCGTCCCACAGCACGTGGCGCGCCACCTCGGCGTCGCAACAGTAGGCATAGATGTCCGCCGCGTCCCGCATGGTGAGCTTGCGCAGCGCCAGCCGGGGCGTGTCCAGGGAGGGCATCAGCTCGAACGGCGTTTGTTGGTAGAACGTCATGGCTTCACGCTTTCATTCAATCTTGCGGGACGCGCACAGCGCGCCCTTCCGGGCGCTGCGCTCCCATTGGTCGCTGAATGCTGGAAGGGCGGCGGTGTGTGCCCGCGCTTGAATCACAGCACGATTTCTTTCCCGGTCTTGGCCGAATCGTAAATTCCCTGCAGAATCTGCTGCACCATCAGCCCGTGCTCCAGCGGGGAGTTGGGCTTCTTGCCGGTGCGCACGCAGTCGATGAAGTGGTCGATCTCCATCTCGTAAGGGTTCTTCTCGAGCAGTGTGATCTTGTTGTCGGTCAGATAGTTCATGTCCTCGCCGTAGATGGTCAGCGGCTCCATGGTGAGACCTGCCTTGGTGCCGCACACCTGCGTGTAGTCCTGCGCGGGGGCGTTCAGCGCCCAGCTCACCTCAAACAGCATGCACGCGCCGTTCTCGAAGTGGATCACGCCTGCGGCGCTGTCCTCGGTGTCAAACGCCGTCACGTCGCTGTCCAGCGCCACCCAGCGGGACACGCCCTTGGTCTGATAATCTCCGATGCGGTTGCTGATGGAGGCCGAAACGCGCACGGGTTTTGGGCAGCCCATCAGGAACCAGGTGCGGTCGATGCAGTGCACGCCAATGTCGATGACCGGGCCGCCGCCCGCCTTGGTGGTGTCGGTGAACCAGCCAAGCGGCGTGCCGCGCCGCCGGATCATGGCGGTTTTGGCGTAATAGATGTCGCCGAGCTTCCCGGCGTCCACCATCTCGCGGGCCAGCTGGTACTCTGGCTTGTAGCGGTTGGGTACGGCCAGCATGAACGTGATGCCCGCGTCCTTGATGACTTTCTCCATCTCGCGGGCGTGCTCGATGTTCAGCGCCAGCGGTTTCTCGCACAAAATGTGCTTGCCCGCCTGGGCGGCAGGGATGGCGATGGCCGAGTGCGAACGGTTCCAAACGCAGATGTCCAGCGCGTCAAACTGTTCTTTCTGGAGCATCTCGTCAAAGGAACCATATGCCGCCTGGATGCCAAACTTCTCCGCGGCCTTTTGCGCGCGCTCGAGGTTCAGATCGCAGATGGCCACCAGCTCGATGTCGTCGCGCTGGATATAAGCGGGTAGGTGGGCGCTCTGGGCGATGTTGCCGGCCCCGGCAATGGCGATGCGAAGTTTGTTCATGGTTGACACTCTCCTGTTTGATTATCTGAAATAGGATTCCACAGACATCAGCGCGCCGAGTGGCGCTCCGTCTGGCGCCTGGGCGCACAACAGTTGCTCGTGTACAAAGAGCCGATCACCCCGGCTGCCGGTGACGGTCGCATGGAGCGCCATCACGCAGGCCACCTCGGGCAGAGTCAGCGGCAGCTCGCCGATTGGGTCGCTGGAGCTGCCCAGTGCGGTGAAAGTGCTGGCCGACAGCAGCGCGCCGTCCAGCGTGCGGCACTCAATGGACACCGAAACGGGTTCCTGCGCGCCGTCGAGCAGCAGGAACACCGGGAAACTCGCGGACTGGCCGCAGGGCGCGGCAAAAGGCTCGGGCAGCCGTACATAGGCCAGCGCGCGCTGCCAGGCGGCTCGTAAGGCGTCAAACGCCGTGCGCGGCTTGCCGCTGCACTCCACGAGCGCGTGGCTGGCTGGGCTTGGCTGGGCCTCTATGGGGTCATCGATCAGCGCGGCTTGGCCAAGCCGCCGCCGCTCGCACGCCGCGCTGAACAGGCGCTCGGCCTGCAGCGTGCGTGTCAGCCGCAGACAGCGCTTCGCGTTGCCAGTGGCGTTCACGCCAAACAGCGCCTCCATGGGCGCTTCCCCGATCTCGGGGGCGTTCAGCAGCTTCCAGAGGGGAGAATTGCTGGGCCAGGCGGTCATGTCCCCGGCGAGGGCCAGCAGGTCGCGCTCCTCCAGCGCCGCCGCGTCCATGGGCAGAAGCTGTGCGTCTGTTTCTTCAAGCACCAGCAGCCCGTGGCGCAGGTGGCTGGGCAGCAGCAGGGCGTTTCGGTCCCTCTGCTCGGGGGCCAGCACCGCCTGAACGCCCAGCGTTTGCAGCATCGGCAGCGCGAACTCCGCGTCCACGCCCGGGGCCAACCGCGCAATGCGGGTGGGCGGTCCCCCTTCGGGTACCAGCGCCAGCTGCGCGTCGATCTGCTCGCAGCAAAGCCCCATCCGCTCGATGGACAGGCGCAGCACATAGCCGGTCTGCTCGGGGCGCGCGCCGTCCCATGGCACCGGATCCTTCACCGGCAGCGCATGGCGCAGCGAGTGCGCGCTCAGCGCGCGCAGCCGCTCGATGAACTCGTACTGCTCGGGGAACGCGCCCTCCCGGGCCAGCGTGTACTTGAACAGGTACTTGCCCGACACGAAGCACTCCAGCGCGATTCTGGTCTCCACCGTGTCGCCCAGGCCGCTGAACCGCGCCGAATCCACGAGCAAATCGCAGCCTGTGCGCAGAAACACCTCGCCCTCGATGCCAAACGGCTCGCGCTTGAGCGGCGGAATAAACCGCACCTCCAGCTCGTTCTCCCCGGCTTGCAGGTGACTGTTGATGGGAAAGCAGGCCTGTCCGCCCGAAAACTCCCAAAGGATCTCGCCGTTGAGCAGGATAAAGCCCTCGCCCAGCAGCGCGGTGAACAGCAGGCTGGCCACGTCGCCCGCGTCCTCGGGCAACACAAAGCGCGCACGGTAGCTGAACGTGCGCAGATACATCCATTCCTCATGCAAAAACTGCGCTCCTACCGGGCTTTTTTCGAGCAAGCCCTGCGCGCGCAGCGCGTCCGGCACCCGCCGGGGTTTGTCGAGCAGGAACGGCGCAAAAACGCCGTCCGTCAGTGTCCATCCCTCATTCAGCCTCGTGCTGGTTGCCATCTGGTTAAGTGCTCCTTTGGGGATACTCTCTCTGCCAAAGACAAGGCTTTTGTGCCATAATCAGAGATATTATACCACATCGCGGGCGCGATGTCTTTATGAAGTCATTACGAATTATCGCGTTTTTTCAGGTAATTGCTGGCGAGCGTGATGGCTACCACTGATTTGGCGTCCACGATGCGTCCGTCGATGGCCATCTGGTGCAGCTCGGCAAACGGAATCTTCACGATTTCCAGAAACTCGTCGTCGTCCGGATGGGTCGCTCCCTGCGTGAGGCCGGTGGCCAGATACAGGTCGATTCGCTCGTCGCAAAACCCCACGCTGGTGAAGATTTTTGTCAGGTGCCGCCAGTTGGCCGCCGTGATGCCGGTTTCCTCGCTCAGCTCGCGCTGCGCGGATTCGAGCGGATCGTCGGTGGTCTTCTCGAACTTGCCCGCCGGAATCTCCAGCGTCACCGTCCCCAGTGCCGCGCGCCACTGGCGTACCATGGTGGCCATGCCGTTTTCATCCACCGGCAGCACCGCCGCCGCGCCCACGTGCCGGATGATTTCGCGGTTGGCCTGGGCGCCGTTCGGCAGTTCCACGCGCCATTTTTCCAGGTGCACCACCTTGCCGTCGTAGATCACCTCGCTGGCGACCTTGCGCTCCATCAGCTGCTCATCCATGGTTTGTCCTCCTACAAAATGGCGGCGGATAAACGCCGCCCATTAAGCGCATGATTGTAGTATTCTGCCCAGAATTGTTAGTTCCTTCCGGAAAGTTGTTAAAACAAGCGTCTCTTTTTGGACTAGCGCCCGTCACAATTTTGTTGTATACTACAAAAACAAGGACCGATCATGCTTGTATTGGAGGAGATTTCATATGATACAGGTTATCATGGGCAAAAAGGGAAGCGGCAAGACCAAGCGACTGATCGATCTGGCCAACGACGCACTCAAGCAGGAACATGGTTCCATCGTGTTCATCGACGATGACCAACGTTACATGTACGATCTGAGGCACGAGATCCGGTTTGTGAACGCGAGCGATTACGCGCTGGGCGAGCACCGCTCCCGCGATTGGTTTTACGGGCTGCTGGGCGGCATGCTGGCGATCAATTTCGACATCTCGGTGGTGTATGTCGACGCGTTTATGCGGCTGATCAACAACAAGGATTACAGCGAACTCGAGCCGCTGTTCGAGAGGCTGGAGGCGCTCAGCAAGAAGAGCAACGCCCACTTTGTCCTCAGCATCAGCGGGGATCCGGAGGAGCTGCCCGAGTTCATTACCAGATATGCGATCTAATCGCTGTCAGTTTTGACGGCGGGCTAAACACATTGCACAGAGGTCAATCAAATGGTGATGGAGTATGTCAGCACCCGGGATGGCTCGGTTCGCGTTTCCGCCGCGCAAGCGATTGTGCAGGGGATTTCAAAGGAAGGCGGGCTGTTCGTCCCGGTGCAGATCCCAAAGGTTTCCCTGGAGTTTATTGACAATTTGCGCGCCCTGCCGTACGCCGGGCGCGCTTTGCGCGTGCTTTCGCCCTATCTGCCGGAGTTTTCGCAGGACGAGCTGTCCGGCATCCTGAGCAGCGCCTATCAGGGCTTCGACGTGCCCGAGGTGGCGCCGCTCGTGGGCACTCGGGACGGGGTGTTCATGCTGGAACTGTGGCATGGGCCCACGCTGGCCTTCAAAGACGTGGCGCTGCAGCTGATGCCCCGCCTGCTCACCGCCTGCGCGAAAAAGGTGGGCGAGAGGCGGCAGATTCTGATCCTGGTGGCCACCTCGGGCGACACCGGCAAGGCGGCGCTCGAGGGCTTCGCGGACGTGCCGGGCACGGCCATCTGCGTGTTCTACCCGGAGGCGGGCGTGTCCCAGGCGCAGCGGCTGCAGATGGTCACCCAGCAGGGGGGAAACACGCATGTCATCGCCGTTCAGGGCAATTTCGACGACGCGCAGACCGGCGTAAAGCACATCTTTGCCGATTCTGCGTTCGCGAAAGCGCTGGACGAGCGGGGCATCGTGCTCAGCTCGGCCAACTCCATCAATCTGGGGCGGCTGCTGCCGCAGATCGTGTATTACTTCTCGGCCTATGCCGACCTGCTGGAGCGGGGCGAGATCAGCCTGGGCGATCCGATCGACGTGTGCGTGCCCACAGGTAACTTTGGAAACATTCTGGCCGCTTACTACGCCAAAGAGATGGGGTTGCCCATCAGGCGGCTCGTTTGCGCGTCCAACGCCAACCATGTGCTGAGCGATTTCCTCAGCACAGGCGTGTACGACCGGAACCGCCCGTTCCACCTGACCACCTCGCCCTCGATGGACATCCTGATCTCGTCCAATCTGGAGCGATTGCTGCACGCGCTGTGTGGCGCGGAGGCGGTGGTTTCGATGATGGATGGACTGAAGAACACTGGGAAATACGCGCTGCCACCGGAGGCGGCGGAGAAGCTGCGGTCGCTGATGCACGGTGGCTGGGCCGATGAGGCGCAGGTGCAGGCGCAGATCCGCCAGACCTTCAACAGCACCGGCTACCTGCTGGATCCGCACACGGCGGTGGCGGAGCATGTGCTGCGCGCGTACCAGAATCAGGAGCAGGATCCCGGCCCCGCGGTGGTGGCGTCTACGGCCAGCCCCTACAAATTTGGGCGCGCGGTGCTGACTGCGATTCAAGAAAATCAAGCCCCGGAGGACGAGTTTGCCTGCTGTGAACGGCTGTCCGAGCTGAGCCACTGGCCGCTGCCCGGCGCCATCATGGAGCTGCCGAAAAAGCCGGTGCTGCACGCGCGCGCGTGCGCCGTGCCCGATATGCGCCGCGCGCTTACCGAAGAGCTGGGGCTGTGATCCCGGCGGAACAGACTTGGGAGGATACGAGCGTTGAACAAACTAAAGATTGTGACGGCCTGTGTAAGCGTGCTGCTGCTGATTGTCGTCGGCGTGGTGCTGGTTAAGTTTGTGCAGGGGCTGCTGTTTGACGCCACCGCCAGCCTGGCCAAAATGGGGGAGACGCCCGAGCCGGTGGTCGAGGAGGTCTGGGTCGCGCCCACCGCCGGGCCCAATGCGATGTCCGACCTCGAGGCGGGCATCGACACCGTCGTCAGCGAGGATCCGCAAAGCGCGGGGAACAGCGGCTATCTGCCCGATGACGACGACATCGAGGAGATGCCTGTGCAGCAGACCGCCGACGAGCTGACCGATACCGACATCGACGACAGCAACGTGGTCGATCAGACCGCGGAGGATGCGGACGAGGCGGATGCCGCGGATCTCGCGGGTTGACGGCAATTTCATGAGGGGACGCTTGAGGGCGTCCTTTTCTTTTGCGCAGCGCTTGTGCGTCCCGTCCGATTGAGATATAATGAAAAAAACCCGTGGAATCCCCAAGGAGGCAGGATGGCGCCATTTCGAAAACAGCTGCACATCATCCGGCAGCGCGCGCAGGGCCGCATGGTGGCCGTGCGCAAGCGCCGCCCGCACAAGCGCATTGGCCGCGAGCGGATGCGCAAGTTTGGCGTAAACCGCTACCGCTATCTGGCGGCGGTGCCCATGCTGCTGCTGGCTATCCTGCTCACCGCCTGGATCAAGACGCCGGACATGAACACCGTGCGCTTTCGTCCGCTGCGCCGTGCCATCGTGAACCCGCTGTGCGGCTGGGCGGTGGACGCCGCGCTGGATCCGGCGGCGGTGGAGATCGACAACTCGCTGGTGCACGCCACGCTCAGCTGGCGCGAGCTGGAGCCGCGCGAGGGCGAGTTCGACTTTGACGCGTTTGAAACGAAGAACCACATGGCCGCCTGGCGCGAGAAGGGCGTGCGCATGGTGCTGCGTTTTGTGCTGGACCGACCGTCCAGCGAGGAGCACACCGACATCCCCGACTGGCTTCTTGAGGCCATGGGGGAGGATGCCGGCACTGCATACGCAACGCCGATGGCCGGGCTGGGTTTTTCCCCGAACTACAACCATCCGCTGCTGCTGCAGAAGCACGGCGAGGCGCTGTCAGCACTGGGCGCGCGCTACAACGGCGACCCATTCCTCGCGTTTGTGGAGATGGGCAGCCTGGGGCACGACGGCGAGTGGTGGGTGGACCGGGAGGCGGGCGTGCCCGCGCTGCCGCTGCTGCCCGAGGCGCGCGGCTACATCGGCGCGTACAGCTTTGCGTTTCCTGGCACTCCGCTACTGGCCGTCAACCCATATCAGTCGGTGAAGCTTCTGCAGGGCGGGCTGTACAACCCGTTTCTGGGGGACGCAGACCGCACCTGGAACTGGATTGACATGGCCACTTACGGCGGTTATGAGGAGCAGATCGGCACCGACCTGCGCGGCATGGGCGAGTATTTTAAGAGCGTGCCCGCGGGCGCGCAACTGTCCGACCAGCTGGCGGCCCAGCGCCTGCTGGCTACGGCCCCGGAGAGCCTGCTGGAACAGATCCGCGAGTGCCATCCGAGCTATGTGTCCGGAGCGCCCGCCACCGGGTTGAGCGAAACCGAGCAGAGCAACATGCGCATCGCCCAGGAGCTGATGGGGTATCGCCTGTGGGTGCGCTCGGCCAGCTGGGCCAAGCAGCGCCGCCCGGGCGAAAACCTGCACATCAGCCTGCTGTTTCGCAACAGCGGCGTGGCGCCCATCGCCCAGAGCTGGCCGATGACGCTGCACCTGATCCGGGACGGCGAGATTCGTCATTCCCAGGCGCTGCGGCTGGACACCAGAACGCTGCTGCCCGGCGAGACCCGCGTCGAGGCCGATCTCGAGATCCCGTTTGGGTTGGAGGCGGGCGCCTGGCAGCTCGGGCTGTCCGTGGACGACCCGGCCACGGGCGTGCCCGCCGTGGAGCTGGCCATGGTGTGCATCAAGCACGGATTGGTTTCGGTGCTGGGGGACGTCAAGCTGGTTGAATGAGAAAAACACGCAAGTTTTCGCCAATTTAATGATTCAAACAATTGACAACCCATGCTCGTTTGCTGTAAACTATAGCTTGTGTCAGTGGGGTCACTAGCCCCGATCCCATTGAATCAGGAGCTGACTGCGCCTGACCAGCGCGGTAGGCAGATCGTGAGATACCATTTTTCAGGGGAGGAATACCGTTTGAGCACGTATATGTCTAAGCCGGCCGATGTCGAGCGTCAGTGGTACGTCATCGACGCGGAAGACTTGGTTCTCGGGCGCTTGGCCACGCAGGTCGCCATGATGCTGCGCGGCAAGCACAAGCCCACCTTTACGCCCCATGTGGACACCGGCGACAACATCATCGTCGTCAACGCCGCCAAGGTTCGCCTGACCGGCAAAAAGCTCGACCAGAAGATGTACCGCTACCACACCGGCTATCCGGGCGGACTGAAAGAGATCCCGTATCGCCGCCTGCTGGCCACCAAGAGCGAGTTCGCGCTGAAGAACGCCGTGCGCGGCATGCTGCCCAAGGGCCCGCTCGGCTACCGGATGCTGAAGAAACTGCATGTGTACGCTGGCCCGACCCATGAGCACGCCGCTCAGAAGCCGGTCGCGTTCGAAGTGAAATAAGGGAGGAGGATGAACAATGTCTGAAGTTTGCTACAGTGCCGTTGGCAGGAGAAAGAAAGCGATCGCCCGTGTTCGTCTGATTCCGGGTGATGGCACCATCACCATCAACAAGCGCGGCATCGACGATTATTTCGGTCAGGAGACCCTCAAGACCACCGTGCGCCAGGCGCTGGCCCTCACCGACACGCTCGCCAAGTTTGACGTGCTGGTCAATGTGGGCGGCGGCGGCTACACCGGCCAGGCGGGCGCGATCCGCCATGGCATCGCTCGCGCGCTGGTCAAGGCCGACGAGGAGCTCAAGAGCCCCATCAAGAAGGCTGGCTTCCTCACCCGCGATCCCCGCATGAAGGAGCGCAAGAAGTACGGCCTCAAGGCCGCCCGCCGCGCGCCCCAGTTCTCCAAGCGCTAATCTCGGGCTTCCGGGAAGGGCACACACGCCATGTCAAACGGCCACCGGTTCTGTGCGGCGTATTTCGATACGCCTCCGCGCCCGGTGGCTGTTTTCTTGTCTCCGCGCCCTTTTCGAAACCCAGGCGCCCAGCAGAGCGGCGGATGCTCTACTCTTGTTGTGTTTGATTTTCGCGCAGCAGGTGGCGGGGAGATGTTCTCGTCCCCTACAGCGCTGGATTTTAGTTGAAAAAAGACGCCCCGCTGGAGCGTCTTTTTTGATTCCTCATATCCGGGGCCCGGGGGACAACGTCCCCGGCGGGGCGCAGGGCGAAGCCACGCATCGCGTCACCCCTTCGTCCTATGCCCACCACATGCCGCCGAGGGCTTCGAACATCATGACGTCCTTGAGCATGGAGATGGCCTTCATGAGGCCCTCGTTGGCAGACATGAGGGAGTCCTCGTGCTCGATGGAGATGGGGCCATCGTAGCCGACCATGCGCAGGTTGGACATCATATCCTTCCAGACCTGGTGCGCGTGGCCGTAGCCGACGGAGCGGAACACCCAGGAACGATTGATCTCGTCGCCGTAGTGTTTGGTGTCTAGCACGCCGGTGCGGGCGGTGTTGATCTCGTCGATTTTGGTGTCCTTGGCGTGGAAATAGTAGATGGCGTCGCCCAGGTAGCGAATGGCGGCCGCCGGATCCACGCCCTGCCAGAACAGGTGGCTGGGGTCAAAGTTGGCGCCGATCACGTCGCCAACGGCGTTCCTCAGTTTCAGCAGCGATTCCGGGCTGTAGACGCAGAAACCCGGGTGCATCTCCAGCGCCACCTTCGTTACGCCGTGAGCCTTGCAGAACGCGACTTCTTTTTTCCAGTAAGGGATGAGCACGTCGTCCCACTGGTATTTGAGCGCGGCGCTGAAGTCGTCCGGCCAGGGGCAGGTGATCCAGTTGGGGGTTTTGTCGTCCGGACCGCCGCCCGGACAGCCCGAAAACGTGACGACCGTGTCCACGCCCAGCTGCTCGGCGAGCAGCACCGCGTCTTCGAAATCCTGATGGAATTTCTGGGCGATGGCTTTGTCCGGGTGTATCGGATTGCCGTGCGTGCTGAGCGCCGCGATTTCAAGGTTGTGCCGCTTCAGCGTGGCTTGCAGTTCCCCGATCAGCCTTTTGTCCTGAAGCAGCTTGGCTGGGTCGCAGTGCGACTTGCCCGGATAGCCGCCGCAGCCGATCTCCACCGCCTGCACACCGTTTTGCGCGAGGAACGCGCACGCGTCCTCAAAGGACTTGTCCTGAAGCAGCACCGCGAATACGCTGAGTTTCATGAATGCTCCCCTCCTTGTGCGTTCAATGCGAAGAAAATTGTGTCATATCTATGTTACATCGAACGCGCCGCCGCTGTCAATGACTTCGGGCGGGTTTGTGGATGATTCCCGGCTGCACGGTGAGATTTTAAGCGTGCGGTCAATCGTCTGCAAGTGCCAGGAGGCGGTTTTGGTAAAACAGGGCGAAAACACCGCCGCGGACGCGGGCCGTAAGCCGCGATTCTCCGCGCGCGCAAGGCCGCGAGGCTTTTTTGCGGGGCATTGCGCGGCGAATGACTTGCCAGATTTGGGAAACAGCTATATAATGATGATTTGGATGGTAACTTCTGAAAGAAGGTGTATCGTGGACATCGCAAGATTTCTGAGTGAAGCCACCGTGCTGCCGGGTCTGCCCGGTCGCGAGGCGAAGGTGGCTGAGTATATCGCGGCGCAGTTCGAGCCTTTGGCGGACGATGTGCGCATGGATGTCATGCACAACGTGATGGCGCGCCACGGCCAGGGTGGTCCGCGCATCCTGCTGGCCGCGCATCAGGATGAGATCGGGCTGGTGGTCAGCAGAATCGAGAAGGACGGCGCGCTGCGCCTGACCCGCTCGGGCGGCGTGGATCCGCGCATTTTGCCGGCCAGCGAGGTAGTCGTCTGGACAAAGGGCGGCCCGATGATGGGCATCGTGGGCGCGAAGGCGCCGCACTTGCTGACCGATGACGAGCGCAAGAAGAACACCGAGCTAAAAGATCTGTTCGTGGACATGGGCATGGCGGGCGGCCGCGTGCGGGAGACCGTGCGCATCGGCGACATGGTCACGCTGACGGGCGCGTTCCAGCAGCTGGCCTCTGGCTGCGCGGCCAGCAAGACCATGGACGACCGCGCAGGCGTGGCCTGCATGCTGTGCGCGCTGGAGGAGCTGACCCACCTGCGCGCGCGGGCGGAGACGTATTTCGTCGCCACCGGACAGGAGGAAATCGGCGCCGGCGGCGCGCTGACGGCCGCCTACAGCATCGCGCCCGACATTGGCATCGCCATCGACGTGACCCACGGCGAGGGCCCGGGCACGGGAAAGTTTGACGCGCTGCCGCTGGACAAGGTGGCCGTCGGCAAAGGGCCAAGCCTGCATGCGGAGCTCACAAGGCGTCTGCAGGAAGCGGCCAGGAAGCACAAGGTTGACATCGCCGTGGAGATCAGCGACGGCCACACCTGGACGGACGCCGATGCCGTCGGCTTTGTGCGCGAGGGCGTGCCCTGCGTGCTGGTGTCCATCCCGCTGAAATACATGCACACCACGGTGGAGACGCTGAAGCTGGACACCATCCGCGAGGCCGGTCGGCTGATCGCGCACTTCATTGACGACATCTCCAGGGATTGGGAGGCGATCGCATGGTATTGAAGGAACTGACCGCGCTGCGTTCCGTGTCGGGTGACGAAGGCGCGGTGCGCGCCTACATCGCGGAGAAGGCGAAGGCCCTCGGAGCCGAGGTAAAGATCGACCGGCTGGGCAACGTGATCGCCGCCAAGAAGGGCAATGGCCGATCCCCAAAGCATGTGATGCTGTGCGCCCACATGGATGAAGTGGGCCTGATCATCAAGGGCGTCAACGACAACGGGCTGCTCAGTTACGAGACGGTTGGCGGCATCGATCCGCGGGTGATGGTGAGCAAGCGCGTGCAGGTGGGCAAGGACGCGGTGCCCGGCGTGATCGGCGCGAAGGCCATCCATCTGCAGAGCCCGGCTGACCGCGCGCGGCTACTGGGGCACGAAGACCTTTACATCGACATCGGTGCGAAAGACAAGGCCGAGGCCGAGAAGCTGGTGTCCCAGGGGGACTACGCGAGCCTGTTCAGCCCATACGCCGAGTTCGGCGACGGATTCGTGCGCGCTGGGTCGCTGGACGACCGGGTGGGCTGCTACAATCTCTTGCGGATCCTGGAGGGCGAGTGGGCGTGTGACGTGACGTGCGGGTTTACGGTGATGGAGGAGGTCGGATGCCTGGGCGCGAAGGTGCTGGGCAACCAGGTCCGGCCCGACTGCGCGCTGATCCTGGAGACCACCGCCGCCAACGACCTGGGCGACGTGCCCGACCATCTGCAGGTGGCGAACCTCGGGCGCGGCGTGGCCGTGTCGTTCATGGACCGGGCGTCCATCGCGCATCCCGGACTGAACCGCGCGCTGACGGATCTGGCAGACGAGCACAAGATTGCCTGGCAGGTGAAGCGGTTTGTATCCGGAGGGAATGACGGCGGCGCGATTCAGACCGCGCAGGGGGCGGTTGCCTGCTGCGTGCTGTCGGTGCCCTGCCGGTACATCCACTCCCACGCCAGCACGGCGAACCTGCGGGATATCGAGGCGCAGTACCAGCTGGCGTCCGCGTTTCTTTTGTCCGGCGCAAACGATTGAGTAGGAGGGGAACCCCCATGAAAGATACGCTGAAAAAGCTGCTGGCGACCTACGGCCCCACCGGGCGCGAGGCAGGCATCGCCAAACTGATTGAAGGGCTTGTGAAGCCCTACGTGGACGAGATCAGAACCGACGCGCTCGGAAACCTGATCGCCATCAAGAAGGGCGCGGGCAAGCGCGTGATGGTGGCGGCGCACATGGACCAGATCGGTTTCATCGTCACCGACATCGACGACAAGGGATTTCTGCGCGTGCACAACGTGGGCGGCATCCGGCGCGCGTTCTCCATCAACCGGCGCGTGGTGTTTGAAAACGGCATGAGCGGAATCCTGTCCTGCGAGGAAAAAGACAACGATCCGGCCGACAAGACCATGCTGAAGCTGTTTATCGACATCGGCTGCAGGGACAAGAAGGAAGCGGAGAAGCTGATCAGGCGCGGCGACGTGTGCGTGTATTCGCCGGATGTGTTCGAGATGAACGAGCTGGTGTGCGGCCCGGCGCTGGATGACCGCGCAGGTTGCGCGCTGCTGATCGAGACGCTGAAGGCGCTGAAGAACTGCCCGAATGAGGTGATCGCCGTGTTCACTGCCCAGGAAGAGGTGGGCCTGCGCGGCGCCAGGACGGCGGCGTTCGACGTGAGTCCGGACGTTGGGATCGCGCTTGACGTGACGCTGGCGGGCGACGTGCCCAAAGGGCCGGACATCGCCGTCGAGGTGGGGGCGGGCGTGGCCGTCAAGGTGATGGATAGCTCGCTGATCTGCACGCCCTGGGTGGTGGACAAGCTGGAGGCGCTGGCCGCCAAAGGCAAGATCAGCAACCAGCGCGAGGTGCTCACCGGCGGCGGCACCGACGCGGGCGCGATTCAGCTGACCAGGGGGGGCATTCCCTCTGGCGTGCTGTCCGTGCCTTGCCGCTATGTGCACAGCGCCACCGAGGCCGTATCCATGGAGGACATGGCAGCGGGCGTTAAGCTGCTGACGGCGTTTCTGATGGACGAATCGCTGTAGGGGAGCGCCCCGCGTCCGGCTTATTGAAAAGAAGCCGGGGGGAGAATGCCAACCAATTCATTTGATGGGACTGCTAAAGGGCAACGTCCCTTGCGCGGGGTCTGGGGCAACGCCACAAACGTATCCCCATCGATGGAGGTATCATGCTCGGTATTTTGTATCTGCTTGCATTCCTGAGCCTGGGCGTTTTGGGTGTGTGGGCGCTGCAGCCGCGCCAGGGCGTGGCGCTTCGGGTATACCTTGGGCTGACGCTTGGCATGGCGCTGCTGATGGCGCTGCCCTCGGCGGTGGCCTTTTTGATCCGGTTCACGGCGCTTTGCCAGTGGATCGCGCTTTGCATCATGGCGGTTCTGGCCGCGCTGTGCTGGGTGCTCAAGCCGGACGGCGCAGCCCCGGCGCTGCTGGGCGAGGACGACCACCCGCCGCTGAGGCTGGCGCTGTCCCTGCTGATCCCGTTCTGCCTGCTCGGGCTGTGGCTGTTGTTCACCCACAACATCCGCCCGGACGCGGATGGCGCGCTGCATGTCGGTCAGAGCACGTACGGCGACCTGAGCCTGCATCTTGGGATCGCCACGGGCCTTCGGGACGCCAGCTTTCCGCCGGAATACACGCTGCTGCCCGGAACGCTGCTCGGCTATCCCTTCCTGGCAGACGCGGCGGCGGCCAGCCTGCTGTTGCTGGGGACGAGCCTGCAGTGGGCGTTCATCGCGACTGGATTTGTGATGATGGCGCTGGTGTTCTGGGGTTTTCTGATCCTTGCCTGGACGCTGACGAGGAACCGGCTGGCCACCGCGCTCAGCTTTGTGCTGCTGTTTGTGAACGGCGGGCTTGGGTTCGCGTATGCAATGGATGGCTTGCCCAGGGATCCGTCAAGATTCTGGGCGATCTTCACCGAGTATTACGCGGCTCCGGCCAACATGCCCGATCTGAACCTTCGCTGGGTCAACGTGCTGTGCGATCTGCTGGTGCCCCAGCGCACCCTGCTCGGCGGCTGGATGCTGGTGATTCCGGCGCTGCTGCTGCTGTACCGGGCGCTTCAAACCAAGAGCCGCGCGCTGTTTGTGGCGCTCGGGTTGCTTGCGGGCATCATGCCCATGGTTCACACCCACAGCTTCATGGCGCTCGGGGTGATCTCCGCCGGGGCTTTTGTGTGCTGCCTGTGGCGCGAGAAGGCGCTACCGGTGAACTTTTTGATCTACGGCGGCATCGCGGCCTGTATGGCGCTGCCCCAGCTGCTGCTGTGGACGTTCCCTCAGACGGCTGCTGGCGGCTCGCTGGAGTTTCACTTGAACTGGGTGAATTTTGAGGACGGCCAGCTGCACGACGGCTATTTCTGGTTCTGGATCAAGAACGTCGGGCCTATCTATCTACTGATGGCGCCCGCCGCGCTGAACGCGCCGAAGGACCAGCGCCCGCTGG
The DNA here is from genome assembly GCA_031549325.1 of Eubacteriales bacterium. Classification (GTDB taxonomy): domain Bacteria; phylum Bacillota; class Clostridia; order Christensenellales; family Aristaeellaceae; genus JAJDGF01. Next base: position 39,753 of record JAVBQA010000016.1, read on the forward strand.
CCATAGGCGCGCTGCTGCTGTATGTGCTGGCCGAGCTGTTCCTGTTCCAGCCCAACCCCTACGACAACAACAAGCTGTTCGTGGTGGCGTTTCTGCTGATGCTGCCCATGGTGGGGAGGCTGCTCTCTGGCCTCTGGGCGAGGGTTCGGGACATTCGCGGCGTTTCCATTCCGGCAGCCGCGTTTCTGATCGTGTGCCTGCTGTCGGGCGGGCTGTCGATTGTACGGGAGGCCATCTCGGACTACGAGCTGTTTGACGCGTATGAGACCGAGGCCGCCCGCTATTTGGAGGCGAACACGCAAACGGACGCGGTGTTCGTGACCGGCGAGCAACACAACAACCCGGTGGCGGCGCTGGCCGGACGCAAGCTCGTGTGCGGAACGCCCACGTTCCTGTATTACCATGGTGTGGACTACAGCGAGCAGCAGGCCGCTGTCCGGGAGATCCTTGAGAACCCGCGGGAGAGCGCCGCGCTGCTTTCGAAGCATCAGGCCGACTATATCTACCTTAGCAGCTACGAGCGAGCGGACTTCAATGTGGACGAGGACACGCTCGGCGAGCTGTTCCCGGTGTGCTATGAAAACGCCGAGGTGAAGGTGTTCGCTGTGTCGGATCGGGCGAAAGCGGCCATGGATCGCACCAATATGATGGAAGCGGCAACTTTTCGCTGGCAAATTCCGTCATAGTTCCGTAATCTTTCAAGACCAGGCAACATAAGCACAAAATCCCCTCCGCGAAAGGAGAAAACGACATGAAGTCGAAGATCATTGGGCAATGGAGGCCTCTGCTGTTGGCGCTGCTTTTGGCGGCGCTTACGCTGGCGTCCGGTTGCGGCGGCGCGCCCGACACCGTTGAGGATCCGCTATCCCAATTTGAGGGCGGCGTGGATTCGCTGCTGCCCTTTGCCACGCTGGACCCGTCGCTGGTCAGCCAGAGCCCCGCGCCCACTTCCACGCTGTGGGATCCCAACGCGGGCCTGGCCCCGACGCCCACGCCGGCGCCCGCCGTCTCCGGTTACGCCGACTTGAGCTATGGCGACAGCGGCGAGCCCGTCAGCCAGATGCAGGGGCGGCTGAAGGCGCTGGGGTATTTTGCGGGCACGCTGGACGGCAAATTTGGCGAGAGCACCAGCTCGGCGGTGCGGCTGTTCCAAAGGCAGCTGGGCGTCAGCGTGACGGGCATCGCCTCGGCCAAACTCCAGGAGATGCTGTATTCAGCCGGCGCGCCGAGCTACAACAGCGGCATCACAAATAGCGATCCCTATGTGGGCGACGAGGGCGGCGTGAACGACTTTGACCCCTATTACCCGGACGAGGACTACAGCACGCCGGCCCAAACCCGAAAGCCAAGCAGCACCCCCAAGCCCACCCAGCGCCCCAGCAGTTCGGGCTACGAGACGCTTTCCCGGGGGGATTCCGGTTCGGCGGTTTCGAGCCTGCAGCGCGCGCTCAAGAACCTGGGGTACTACAGCGGCACGGTGGACGGCAACTATGGCAGCGGCACGGTAAACGCCGTCAAGCGCTTCCAAAAAACATACGGTCAGAACCAGACCGGCGTTGCCACGGTGGCCCTTCAGAAAAAGCTGTATTCCGGCGACGCGGCGCCGTATGAGGCGCCCGCCACGCCCACTCCGAAGCCCACCGCCAGTGGCTACCAGACGCTGGAGTGGGGGGACAGCGGCACTGCCGTCAAGAACCTGCAGCACCGGCTGAAGGCGCTGGGGTACTTCAAAGGCACGGCCGACGGCGATTACGGCGAGACCACCATCGACGCTGTGATGCGGTTCCAGAAGGCCATCGGCGTGGAGCAGAACGGCGTGGCGTCGCCGTCGCTCCAGAGGAAGCTGTACGCCGACAGCGCGCCCGAATACGAGCCCAAAAAGACGCCCAAGCCCACCGAGAAGCCCGAATACACCACGCTGCGCCGGGGCAACACCGGCGAGAAGGTCAAGGCTCTGCAGCGCCGACTGAAGGAACTCGGGTACTTTGACGGCGACATCGGCGGCAACTACCTGACCAAGACCGTGGCGGCCGTGAAGCTGTTCCAAAAGGCGCTGAAGCTGGAGCAGACCGGGGTGGCCACCGCCAGCCTTCAGAAGAAGCTGTTTGCGGACAGCGCGCCCGAATACAAGCCCAAGAAGACGCCCAAGCCCACCGCCACACCCGCCAAATACACCACGCTGCAGGAGGGCGATGAGGGCAAGGCCGTGGAGCGGCTGCAGCAGCGGCTGAAGGACCTGGGGTACTACGACAGCAAGATCACCGGCGGCTATGGCAAGAACACCACTGCGGCGGTCAAGCTATTCCAAAAAGCCATCGACGTGAAGGAAACAGGCGTCGCTACCGCCAGCCTACAGAAGGTTCTGTTCGGCAACGACGCGCCCTCGCGCAAGACGCCCGCGCCCGATCCGACCGAGAAGCCGAAGTACGTGAAGCTGAAGCCGGGCGACACCGGCGACAAGGTCAAGGAGTTGCAGCGGCGGCTGAAGGAGCTGGGGTACTTTGACGGCGACATCGGCGGCAACTACCTGACCAAGACCGAGACCGCCGTGAAGGCCTTCCAGAAGGCGCTCGGCGTGAAGCAGGACGGCATCGCCACGGTGGATATGCAGGAAAAGCTGTTCTCCGCTGACGCGCCCGCCAAGGGCGAGAAGAGCAACACGCTGAAGGCCCTCAAGTACAAGGACGAGGGGGACGGGGTGTACAAGCTCCAGCTGCGGCTGATCGAGCTGGGGTTCATGAGCGACTTTCTGAGCGACACCCAGGGCGCCTACGGCGATGAAACCCGCCAGGGCGTGATCGACGCCCAGCTGGCGCGCGGCTTCGATTCGGACGGTAACGCCGACATGGAGTTCATGCGGTTCATCATGTCCGACAGCGCGTATCAGATCTCGCGCAACGATTACGAGCGCGGCTAGAGCCTCAAAAGCGGCTGCCCAGCGAGGGCCATCGACATCGTCGATGGCCCTCAGCCTGTCGAAAAAGCGAGTTCAAGCGCAAGGGAGAACGAATTTACGAAAGAGAAGAAGCAGGCGGGGATAAAGGAAGGGGAAAAGAGGAGGGAAACAGGGTGCTGAGGCTCTGTGGAGAGCGAGCTTTTTGAGGTTCATGGCAGCGAATCTGAGCTTGACTCAATTGTTTACGCTGGTCAAGCCTCGGTATGGGGTGAAGCGCATGGCGTGTTTCTGTCCTTGGCATTGTCAAAACATCGCTCAATGGTCTGTTTTCTCTGCTTGTAGAGGTTCGCGACCTCGGGTGTATACCAGTAGTCTTCCGCCAGTTCCAGGTACTCGTTCCAGAGGTGCTGCGTAACCGTCTTCTTGCACTTGACATATGTGTGTTAATGAACTCCACCGCCTCGCGGTTCTTTTTCTCTCGTTCCAGCATCTTCATCACCTGCCTCTATTTTACCTTCTCTGGCAGCTGGAGCAAAAATAAACATTCCCACCCAGGTACGCCTGGCGGGTGATCGAGCCGCCGCATTGGGGGCAGGGATAGGCGGCGGTCTTGCTGCTCAGGATGGTTCGGTAGCCGCCAGAGCGCCTGAACAGGTCTTTTTCGGTGTCGCGCCCACCCTGGGCTTCCATGTCCCGCAGCGTGGTTTTGACGCTGTCAAACAGCGCCTGCCGCCGCTCGGCGCCCAGAGCCGATGCCTTGGCCTTGGGGTGTATGCGCGCCTGAAAAAGGATGTCCTGCAGCACGCCGTTCCCCAGGCCCGGGATGCGCTGCTCGCTGGCCAGCAGTGCCTTTGCGCTGAGCGAAGGCTTGATGCCCTCAAACAGCGCGTCAAAATGGGCGCGGTCAAAGGCGTCCGTCAACGGCGAGGGCTTTTCAACGGCCACCCGCGTGTAGAAGTTCTGCTCGATCTCCGGATCCCCAGCCATATAGGCGTACATCCCGCCGTACATCTGAATCGTGCAGTAAAACCCGGCGCCACCCTCGAATTCCACGAGCAGCTGGTGCTTGTCCGGGCGCGCTTCACCCGCCTCCAGGTGGTGCAGGCACACGCCGTCATGGAAAGACAGTCGCATGTCCTCGAGCAGCATCAGAACGCGGCCGCCCTGCGGCTGGCAGCCGGTGACGCGCTTGCCGGACAGCCGCTCTCCATAGTCCGCCGGGTCGCCATGGTAGAACGCGAAGCCGTGCTTGCAGTGGTTCGCGATCACATCGCGCACCGTCTTGCCGGTATAGGTTGCCGCCAGCTGACTAGCCAGCACGCGCGCCTCGGGCAGCTCGATCACAAAAATTCCTCCAACCTTGCTTTTTCTGGATCAAATTTCCAGTTTTTCCAGTCTAATGGGCAACATCAGTATACAGGAAAGAGGGAGTGTCATGCAACGCCTGATTTGGGGGATTCTGGCGGTGATGTTGTTGTGCGCGCCGCTGGCAGAGGCAGGCAATCAGGGCGGGCCCGACCGCACGGGTTCCTGGGTGTATATCAACCAGGAGGTCAAGCGCGGTGCGGACTGGCGGCAGATCGTGAAGGACAGCCCGTTTCAGCTGGGTGAGCGGCGCGAGCGATACACCTATGCGGGGCCGGACGGCAAGCCCGAGATTTGCTACGAGCAGGAGTTCGGCAGCTATCCGAAGCTCGACGGCTCCACGGTGTCGGTGCCGATGGCAATGGAGTTCGCGAGGCAGCACCTGCTGCTGAGCGATGGGGATGCCGCCTCGTTTGTGAGCTTTTACACCACCCACATGGCCTATGAAAATCTGATCTGCAAATACTCGGGCTTCAGCGGTATTTGCTGCTCGGAACCGATGGTGTACATGATGGAAGATCGGCCGGTGGATCTAATCCTGGTGACGGAGCCGTCCAGTGCGGAGCTGAAGCTGGCGCAGAAGCTCCAGGTAGGGCTGGTGGCTGAGCCCGTTTGCCAGGATGCGTTTGTGTTCATCACGAGCGTGGACAACCCGGTGGACTCGCTGACGGTGGAGCAGATCAGGGATATCTATTCGGGCAAGATCAGGAACTGGAAAGAAGTGGGCGGGCGCGACGAGGCGATCGTTGCCTACCAGCGCGAGCAGAACTCGGGCAGCCAGACCACCATGGAGAACCAGGTAATGAAGGGCAAGAAGATGCTGCCTCCGCCCACGGTGGAGGTCGTCCGGGAGATGAGCGGGTTGGTGGACGTGGTGAGCGAGTATCAGAATGGCTCGTTCAGCATCGGGTACACGTTCAGGTTCTACTTGGATGTGCTGTACAGGAACAAGCAGATCAAGGTGCTGAGGGTCGACGGAATCGCGCCGGAGGATGACGCGGTGCGGAGCAGGGCATATCCGTTCTCGACGCATTATTTCGGAGTGATCCGCAGGGACGACAAGGAGAAGGTGGGCGGCAAGTTCTTGAACTGGATGCTGAGTGACGAAGGGCAGCGGGCCATCGCTCAGGCCGGCTACATCCCGCTAAAAGGATAGAAGTGGGAGCCAGGGGAATCATTCCCCTGGCCCCCAGTTTTTATTCCCTCAGCGAAGTGGCCTGCCGGGCGATGACCTGTTGCATCTCATCCCACTTCCGCTCCATGTCCCGGACCAGCTCGAACTGATTCCTCGCCCGGATCAGGTTGTGCTTTTCCTTGTGCACCTTGAAATACACGTCCCCGTTCAGATAGTCCGCCAGGAACCGAAGCCCGCACTCCAGCGTCATCAGTTTCGCGCCCATGGCCAAACCATCGATTTCCTGCCCAGTCAGCGAGCGCCCGGCCGCGCCCAGATATCCGCGCGCGTACGCCTCGAACATGGGCAGACTCAGCTTGACCTTGCTAAGGTCTGCCTCATCTTCGGGAGCTGTGTTGCCGCCGAACCGGATCGAATCGCCAAAGTCATGCGCCGCCAGTCCGGGCATCACCGTGTCCAGGTCGATCACGCACACGCCCTCACCGGTCGTCGCGTCCATCAGGATGTTGTTCAGCTTGGTGTCGTTGTGCGTCACGCGCAATGGCAAGCCTGCGTCCACCAGCGCATGAACCTCGTCCCGGTAGCGCATGGAGAACTCGATCTCGGGTCCCACTTCGGCGCGCCGGCCGGCCGCGTCCTGCTCGATGGCGCGGGTGAGCTGGTTGAACCGCTCCGGCGTGTTGTGGAAGTCTTTGATGGTCTCAAACAGTTCCTGCGCCGGGAACTGCTCAAGCTGGCACTGGAAACGCCCGAAGCTCTTGGCCGCGCGCTCGAACAGCGCCGGGGAATCCGGCAGATCGAACGACACCGTGTGCTCGATGAACAGGTATATGCGAAAATGGTCGCCTTGCTCGTCCACGAAGTAGCGCTTGCCCGAGCGCGTTGGCACCAGCGTCAGTGTCTCGCGCAGCGAGTCGCCGCCCGCCTCGCGGATCGCGCCCGCAAGATACTGCGTGACGCTCTCAATGTTGGCCATCACTTGGTCGGGGCGCTTGAACACGAATTTGTTCAGGCGCTGCAGGATGAACCTTTGGGTGTCCGCCCCCCGAACCACCAGCAGAAACGTGTCATTGATGTGGCCATTGCCGTAGGGTTCGAAGCTGCGCTCGCCGTCGGGCAGCGCAAAGTGGTTGATGGCGTTTTGAATCTGTTCAGTCGTCATGCGCGTCTCGTCCTCTCATACCATACGGAAATCGATGTTTTCGGGCAGCCTGCGCGATGCGCGTATCTGCTGCTCGAATTCCTTTGTGCAGGGGATGTTCAGCCTCGCGGCCTCGCGCCGCGCCTCGCGGGCGAACCAGGTGTCGGTGAAGCGGCGCTCGCCCTCCTTCACCACCGAGAATCTTCTCGCGTACTGACTGTCGAGGAACGCGTCGTCCCCGACCTCCAGCGCCGACAGCGCCGCTGTCAGCGACATGCGCTCACCCGTCTTCAGCGCCGCAGGCAGCGCGTTGTAGTAATCATAAGCGGCCTGGAATTGGCCCGCGTCGGTTAGCATCAGCAGGTATTCCTCGGCGTACGCCCGCTGAGGTTCGCCCAGCAACTCCACGGCTTTGCCCATTTCGGCAGCCGCCTCGGTGAACGCGCCGCGCTGCCACAGCGCGTAGGCGGTGCATCGGTGCGCCAAGGGGGATGGCGCGCACGCGGCGGAGCGCCGGAACGCATCCATAGCGCCCTCGCGGTTTTGCTGCTCGCATCGCGCCAGGCCCAGCTGAATGAGCAGCTCGGCGTTGGTCGGGTCAGATTCCGCCGCTTTCTCCAGCAGCCGCAGCCAAGGCTTGGCCGTCTGGAAACTGTGTGTGCCTGAAAATGGCTTGCCCGAGAGCAGCTCCAGCCAGGGGCGCTGTTCCTCGCCCAGCTCGGACGGCGGGAAGTTCAGATGCCGCGGCAGATAGCCTGGGTCGCGCGCGCTCTCCAGCGCCCCCCAGCCTGTGCCGCCGATCGCCAGTTTCGCTGGTTTGTCCCATTCCGCCATGCACCGCGCATGTTCCGATTCGATCAGTGCAACCGGCAGCATCCGGTCCACCACAGCCCGGATGTGCCGCCCGGCGGCGGCGTAGTCGCCCTGCACCTGATGGGGATCGGCCATGGCGGGCGCGAACAGCTGCGTGATGTGGATGACCTCGCCGGGCAGGAGCTCGCAGCCGTGCACCTGCGTGCGCGCCAGCCCCGCCTGCACCTCCAGGTACTCGCCGCCCTCGGCATCCGATAGGTGGCGCTTCCAGTGCATGCCGCCCGGGTGGCCGCCCCAGCAGAACATCTTGCGGTAGGGGTAGTTGCCGGTGGAGCGGTCGATGAACAGCTGGCCGTCTTCGTAGGCGCTGACCTCGTAAGCGGAGTCTGCGGTGTTCTCGTTCTGGAAGAAATACTCCTCGGCGTGGGGGATGCCCGCCGGACGGCTGTGATCCGTCCCGTCGCCGTACAGGTCGGGCATGTCCGCATGCAGGAAGTAGTTATCCTGTGGCTGCGGGCCCAGGTGCTGCGCGATCACGCCGTCCGTGCCGGAGAACACGCGCGGATTCCCACGCTCCGTCACGGCGGTGTTGGTCCACAGGAACAGCGGGGCGGGCTCGTCCGCCGGGTTGACGCAGACCAGGTGCGCCGTCAGCGCCGTGGCGCCGCTGGGCAGATGAAAATCCGCCTGGAACACAGTCCCGCTCGCGCGCTCGAACTCGTATAGCCGCAGAAACTCGTTGCCGGCCGCGTCGCGGCCGACCGCGAAATGTACCGGCTGACTGCTGAAAAACGTGTGGCCAAAGTGGCCGTAATTCCACTCGACGCCGCCCGAGAACCAGGCGTTGCGAAGCGCCAGGTTGCCCAGTTTGATGACCGGGTTTTTGAACAGACACTCGCGCCCGGCGCGCTTGTCGACGAGCGAATACAGCCGCCCGCCCAGGCTCGGCAGGAACGTGGCCACAAGGTTCTCGTTCTCCAAGATCGCGCAGGGCACGTCGCGCGGGCGTGGTTCCGGCTCATAGTCGTCCTGCATCCGGTAGGGCAGCACGCGATAACCGGTGTTCTTGGCGAAACCGGGCCGCTCGGATTCGAGCAGCCCGCCGTCGATCAGGTCCCCCTTGTCCGGGTTCGGGTCGCGCAGCATGGGCAGGGGGTTCTCGCTGCGGATCAGGGTGATGGGCAGCCTGAGGGTGGGAAACGTCGCTTTCATGGATTGCCTCTCTAGCGATCAAAATGAGATTACCCCTTGACGCCTCCGCCAGTTACGCCGGCGATGATCTTCTCGCTCAGGAACAGGTACAGGATAAACGTGGGCAGGAACACGATGATGACCGAGGCGAACATGCCCGCCCAGTCACCGGTGTATTTCATGGACTGGATCATCGAGTACAGCCCAACCGCCACCGGGCGCACCCGGTCGGAGTTGGCGAAGATCAACGACATGAAGTATTCGTTCCACACGTTGATGAAGTTGAAGATCGACACGGTGATGATGCCCGGCTGCGCCAGCGGCAGCATGATCTGCCAGAAAGTGCGCATGGGGGAGCAGCCGTCAATGGCGGCGGCCTCCTCGTAGGAGCGCGACAGGTTCTGGAAGAAGCTGAGCAGGAAGATGGTGGTGTAAGGGACGTTTACGCCCACGTACAGAAACACCATCAGCAGCCGCACCTTGATGTCGCTGCCGCTCAGTAGGCCCAGGTTGAACACGATCCCAAACAGCGGCAGGATGATCATCACCACCGGAACGCCCATGGCCGCCACAAAGCCGCTCTGGATCGGGCGGTTCAGGAAGAACTTGAACCTGGACAGCACATACGCCGCCGGGGCGCTGACCGCGATCAGCAGCACCATGCACAAGCTGGCGTACGACAGCGAGTTGGCGAAGAACACCGACACGTTCTGGCTGAGCCAGGCCTTGACGTAGTTCTCAAAGTGCAGCCCGGTGGGGAACTGAAGCGCCTGGCCCTTGAAGATCTCCTTGGTGGTGGCGAAGCTGGCGGCGAAGATCCAACCGATCAGGATGAATGTGAACACCACCCACGCCGTCAGAATCAGATAGCCAGGCAGCAGCCGAAGCTCCTTTTTCCAGTGAAAGGGCTCGCGTACGCGGCGTGTGGTCCTTCCCTTTTGAGTTATCATGCAGCTCACGCTCCTTTCGCTAGAATTCCAGCTCGTCGTTTTTGATCACTGCGTTGGAGATCAGGAACACCGCCACCACGCAGACGCCCATCAGCACGCCGATGGCCGCGCCGAGCCCCGCGTTGCGCTCGGTGATCACGTTTCCGGCACCGAAGATCTGCATGTACATGTAGACCATGGGGGTGGTCGTGGACGCGTCCGCCGTCACGGTAGAGAACAGCTGGGACCAGGTGAAGAACCCTACCGAGGTGATCGTCCACATGGTGATGTTGGTCTTCAGCACGCCGCGCAGCAGCGGCCAGGTGATGCGCTTGAACTGGGAAAGCTTGCCCGCGCCGTCGATCGAGGCGGCCTCATAATACTCCTGCGGAACCTTTTCAATGCCGCTGGAAAAGATCAGCATGTGATAACCCACCATGCCAAAGCAGTAGGCGATCAGCAGCGCCCAGAACTTCATGCTGGGATCGGTCCACTGAATGCTGGCCAGGCTGGTCGCGCCAATGGCGGTAAAGAAGTCTTTTAGAAGGCCAAAGCGGGGATTGTATACATATTGAAGCCACATGGTCGCGAGCGCGACGGCGCTGACGATGTTGGGCAGGTAGATCACAGCTCGATAGAATTTCTTGAAGCGGATGCCGCTGTTGAGGATGACCGCGAACAGCAGCGCTAGACACAGCACAGAAAGGCCGCCCACACACCAAATGCGAAACAGGTTCCACAGGGAGGTGCGGAACAGGCTGGTGCCCGCAAGCGAAACATAGTTTTGCGCGCCGACGAATTGCCACTGATCGATGTCGGCCGTGGGATTGTCCATCTTGAACAGGCTCATCGTGGCCGTGCGCAGGATGGGGTAGAGGAAGATTACGCAAAAAAACAACAGTGCTGGCAACAGGAACACCACGATCATGGATTTGCTCTTTTTCATTGGACAAACATCCCTTCTACATAGGGATCGGGGCCTGGGGAGGAGTGCTCCCCAGACCCCGTAACCAAGAGAATTCAACCGGCGCTTGACGCGAAATTACTTGGTGGCGGCCATCGCGTCCACGAAGCCCTGAGCATCCAGCGCGCCGGAGCACAGCTTCTGGAAGTTCTCCTTCAGGATCGGCGCGATGTCGGGGTTCTTGCCGATGTCCGCATCCCACGGATAGCGGTTGGTCAGGTTGGCCATGACCGTCTGCACGCAAGCCTGCAGCGCCGGCCAGTCGGTGTTGGTGCTGTCCGCCGGGATGCCGATGGTGTCGTCGGCCATCATCTTGTCAAACTCGCCCTTGGTGATCAGGGTGATCAGGTCAAACGCCTCCTGGGCGACCTGGCTATTCTTGTTGATGCCGTAAACCTGCGAGCCGTACACGGCGTAGCCGATGCCGTCCTTGCCGCCGTCCACCGCCGGGTAGGAGAAGCAGCCCCAGTTGAAATCCGGGCCGGTCATTTCTTTGGTCTCGTTCTGCACCCAGGAACCCACCAGATACATGGCGGCGTCGCCCAGCGCGAACTCGCCGTTCTGGTTCAGCGGCCAAGCAGCCGTGCCGAAGGTGGGGGACAGGTAGCCCTTGTCGCGCAGATCCTGGAAAGCCTGGGCGGTCTTGAGCACGCCGGGTTCTTCGGCCCATTTGCCGTTCATGACCACGTCGCGCACGCCGTCAACGCCGATGAAGCGCGCCAGGTGGTTGCCGAACTGGCCCATGATGTAGGCGTCGTCACAGGTGACCGGGATATAGCCGGCCGCCTTGACCTTTTCGCAGACGTCCAGGAACTCGGCCCAGGTCTGCGGCTCCGTGGTCACGCCCGCCTCGGCGAAGATGTCCTTGTTGTAGAAGTAAGCGTAGACATAGGGCTGATAGGGGATGGACTTGAGCGTGCCGCCGGCGCTGTCGCGGCTTGCGGCCATCAGGCCCGCGTTGGCGCTGGCTTCGTAGCCGTTGGCCTTCGCCAGCTCTTCCAGATCCATCAGGTAGGCGCCCCAGGTGGTGTTCACGCGGTCCATGTCCTCATCGAACAGGTCGATGGCCATGCCCGCGTCCAGCGCCGGCTGCAGGCCCTCGCGGATGCCGGTGCGGCCCTTGAACTGGAGGTCGACGGTGTTGCCGGTGTCAGCCATGTACTTGTCAACGGCCTTCTGCAGCACGATGCCCTGGGGCTCGGTGGAATCCCACATCGTCCAGTAGGTGATGGTCTTGCCCTCGGCAAACGCGGCGGATGCGCCGAGCAGCAGGGCCAGGGCCAGGATCAGGCTTAGGGTTCTCTTCATGAACGTTCCCTCCATGATCTGTTTTTTTGAGCGCTTCGCCGCGCTCTTGCTGACTTCATTATATACGCGCTGAGTTAATCGAGCTAGAGAGAATCGTACCCAAAAATCGTAATATCTTTCATTTCTGAAGAATATGTGCTAAAATGGGCGTGGGGTGATGGCATGAGTGAACACATAAACATCTCACAATTGGGCAGATTGCTCAATAACCTGCACACGATCACCGGTTTGAAATTCGCGCTGATGGACTACGGCGCCAATGAGGTCTACACCTCCAATTACATGAACAGTTTTTGTGCCTGCATCCAGGATACGCCCATGGGGTACCAGCGCTGCCGCGAGTGCGACGCCATGCAGCTGCGCGAGCTGCGCCCGGGCGGCAACCTGAAACAGTACCGCTGCCACGCAGGTCTGATCGAGGCGGCGATCCCGGTCACCGAGAACGGGCGCATCGTGGCGGCGCTGCTGTTTGGACAGCTGCTGTCCGATGACGGCATCGAAGCGCAATGGAGCGCCACACAGGCGCTGTGCGCCTGGTATCACGACCTGTCCAGGCTGAAGCGCGCGTTCCTTGAGCTGCGGCGCATGTCTCAGGATGGCATCCGCGCCACCACCGAGATCGCGCTGGCCTGCGTCAGCGAGGTGCGGTTCCAGGGGCTGCTGTCGCTCGGTTCGATGAGCGATTTTCAGCGGCTCTCGCTGTTCATTGAGCAGCACTATATGGACAAGCTCTCGCTGGACGCGCTTTCCCATGCGCTCGGGATCGGCAAGACCAAGCTGTGCGCGCTGGCTTCCCGAGAGGCGGATATGACGCTGACGCGCATGATCGCCGAGAAGCGGGTGGCCGTGGCGCGGGGCATGCTAGCCTCCACCAGCGAAAGCGTGCAGCAGATCGCCGACGCGGTGGGGATCGCTGACTACAATTACTTTGTCAAGGTGTTCAAAAAACTGACCGGCGTCACTCCCCTCAGCTACCGCAAGCAGTGCTTTGCCGGGATGCGGGGCCGCGCCTCTGAAACGTCATGAAAACGTCACATTTACGAATGGCGACAGCGCGGCAAAGCAATCTGCAAAACGGGGGCGCGCATTTTTGGACAATGCGGCGATTCCTCAATGAAAAATACGCATTGGCATGACCATGCCCCAGTTTTGTCATAAAAAAACCATGGTCGGTTCTGTTGACTTGGCATATAATTCCTACTATAATGATATTATAAGTACAAAGCAAATTATGCCAAGGGGGATCTATCTTCATGAAATGGCTGGCTGGACGGAGGGCCATGGCTGTCGTCATGGTTGTGGTTGGACTGTTATGGGCGGGCAACGCGCTAGCGGAGCAGCCCTATGCCCGGTATTCGAGCGTGCGTCTCAACAAAAAAGTGCACACCATCTCGCCGCTCAACACGACTTCCGCCCTTTCCGTTCTGGGGGGGCTGACCAAGAACGGCCTGCCTTTTGAGCCTATCATCTGGTCCATTGAGCCCGAGGGCGTGGCCAAGATCGACCCGGACAGCGGCGTCATCAAGCCTCTCGTCAAAAACGGCGCCGCCGTGGTCGTGGCCACCGGCTCGGTCAGCGGCAAGCGCGGGGTCTGCGTGCTGAATGTGCGCGAAACCAAGCTGAAGGGGTTCAGGCTCAACGCCAGCAACCTGGTGATCAGCCCTGGCCGCAGCTTTGCGTTCAAGGCCAGCTTCAATCCATCCAACGCCACGTTTACACATTTGAGCTACAGCATGAAGACCTTGCTGAACCCTGCGCGGCCGGGCGTGCGCAGCACATTCAACCACGAGACCCAGACGCTCACCGCCGGCGCTGCCGAGGGCGAGATGCTGGAACTGACCGCCGTGGCGCCCAACGGGCTGCGCGCGGTGGTGCGTGTGCAGGTTAAGAATGTGCCGGTTTCGTCGGTCAAACTGAAGAAAACCAGCGCCACCCTCACCGTGGGCAAGACGCTGGATCTGGGCGCGAAGCTCGTTGTGCTGCCCGCGCAGGCCGCGGATCCGTCCGTCACCTGGGCCAGCAGCAACGATGGCGTGGCCAAGGTGGACAAGCAGGGTCTGGTGACCGTCGTGGGCGAAGGTCGCGCGCGCATCACCGTCGTTTCAACGCAAGACCCGCTAAAAAAGGCCAGTTGCGCGGTGACGGGCCGGGCGGTTCGCGTGTCTTCCATCAAGCTGAGTTCCGGCAGCGCCGTGGCCGATCCGGGCAACAGCATCGAGCTTTCGGCCAAGATCTCGCCGTCCACCGCCACCTACCAGGAGGTCGTCTGGACCAGCAGCAACGAAGAAGTGGCCACCGTGAGCGAGAAGGGCAAGATCAAAGTGAAGGGCGCCGGCAAGGCGGTTATCACCGCCAAGACCGACAAAGGAAAGAAGAAGGACACGTTCACGCTGCGCGTGCGCGGCGGCGCGATGAAGACCATCAAGCTCAGCGCGGTGGGCGACTGCGTGATCGGCGGCGACAAGCAGACTGTCAAGAAGGCCGACAGCCTGGTGGGCGACGGGCTCACTTCCTTCAAGCGCTTCGAGAAGCTTTACCAGGAAAAGGGCCCGGGCTACTTCTTCGCGGGCGTGCGGAACATCTTCCAAAACGACAGCGTCACCGTCGTCAACTATGAGGGCACCCTCACCAACTCGCGAAACCGCGCAAGCAAGACCTTCAATTTTCAAGGGCCGCCCATTTACCGCGAGATCGCTCGCGACGCGGGCATCGACGTGGCCTGCCTGGCGAATAACCATGCGCCGACCGATTTCTACCAGGGCGGCTACAAGGATACCATCCGCAATTTGAGCTCAGTCGGCATCCGCAGCTTCGGCTCGGGCAGCGCCAGCGCCACCACAAAAACCGTGAACGGTGTGAAGATCGGGTTTGTCGGCTTTGTGATGCCCGTCAATCGCGCGGATCTGGCCAAAGCCGTGCGCAGTCTGAAGACAGAGAGCCGCTGCAAGCTGGTGGTGGTGTCGTTCCACTGGACGAAGAGCAAGGAGTGGACCAGCCGCGTCACCGCGGAAGAGCGCGCGCTGTCGCGTTATGCGATCTCCCTGGGTGCAGATTTGGTGCTCGGGCACCACAAGCACTTGCTGTCGGGCGTCGAGAAATACAAGGGCCGGATGATCGTGTATGATCTCGGGAATTTCCTGACGATGATCCGCAACCAGCTGTCCGAGGGCGGCGCTTACACCGAAAAGGAGACCATGATTTTCCAGCAGAAGTTCAACATCTTTGAGGATGGCTATGTGGAATACGTGGCGCCCAACTTCATTCCCTGCATGAATTCCGAGTCGTCAGAGACCATGACGGGCAACCCCCGCGTGCTTTCGGGCGGCGCTGGTGAGCGCGTGCTGGCCATGATCCGAGAGCGCTCGGTGGCCAATGGCGACGAGCTGGTCAAGTATTCATCCGGCTATTGAATGGGTTCAAACAAACCAAGGGGGTTATAGAGTCATGAGGAATCGCGCACACAAACTGGTTGCCCTGCTGATGGCGCTCTGCCTTTGCCTGGGGATGGCGGAGGCCGCCTCGGCGCTCTACCGCCCGGCGGGGATCGGCCTGCTGAGCAAGGGGCTGGTGCGCCAGGTGAAATTCAAGAAGACCTCCGGCACCGTCAAGCTCAAACCCACCCGAAACGGCACGCTGAACCTGGCGAACAGCGTGGTGGTGACCCCGGCCAGCGCCGAGAACCGTGCGCTGAGCTGGGCCAGCAGCGATGAGGGCGTGGCCAAGGTGAACCAGGCGGGGCTGGTGCTGGTGCTTGGCGAAGGCGCCGCCAAGATCACCGCAACCGCCACCGACGGTTCGCTGAAAAGGGCATCCTACAAGCTGAAGGTTACGGCCACCCGCGTATCCAAGGTCACCATCGACAAAAGCCTGGTCACGCTGGACATCAACGACACCCACGCCATCAGCGCCAAGGTGTCGCCGTCCAGCGCAAGCTACGCTGAGGTGCGCTACGCCACAAGCGACGACAGCATCGCCAAGGTTTCGGGCAGCGGCGTCGTGACGGCCAAGGGCGCGGGCATCGCCACCATCTCCGTCATGTCCGACAACCCGAACAAGCCCAAGACCGTCACCTGCAAGATCCGCGTGCGCAGCAAAAAGCCGGACACCTTCAAGATCAGCGCTGTGGGCGATGTGATCCCGGGCGGCGACAAGGAGCGCGGCACGCTGGAGCAGTTCAAGAAATACCTGAAAAAGTATGCTGAGGAAACCGGTACCCCCTACAATGGCATGCTGATGAACGCCGCGAAATACTTCCGCCAGACCGATGTGACCATCGCCAACCTCGAGTGCACGATTTCCTCCTCCAGCGGCTATGAAATCCCAGGCAAATATAAGTTCAAGGGGCAGCCCGAGTGGCTGCAGGTGCTGTCGCTTTCCGGCATCCAGATGGTCAACGTGGCCAACAACCACACCGAGGATTATGGCAGCGGCGGCTACGAAAACACCAAGTCCAACGTGCGCAAGTACGGCATGGGCTACAGCGGACGCGGCTACAAAGAGAGTTCCATCCAGACCATCAAGGGCATCAAGGTTGGTTTCATCGGCTTCCAGACCGGTCGCTATGGCGCGACGCCCTATGAGATCGGGCGCGACGTGCGCAAGCTGAAGAGAGAGGCCGACGCGGTGATCGTGTCGTTTCACTTCTGCGATGTGCCCGAGTACACGTACAAGGTCACCGGAAAGATGAAGAACTACGCGCGCACCGCCGTCAACGCGGGCGCCGACCTGGTGGTGGGGCACCACCCGCACGTGATCAGCGGCATGGAGAACTACAAGGGCGTCACGATCGCCTATGGGCTGGGCAGTTTCCTGTCGGTGGGGCCGAATCCCATCCGGCCGCGCAGGACGTTTATCCTGCAGCAGACCATCAAGGTGCATCCGGGTTTCACCGAGACCGCCGACGTGCGCGTGGTGCCGTTCTGGATCACATCCGACGAAGAGACCAACGACATGCGGCCCAGCTACGCGCCGGGCGATGAGCCTCAGGCCATCAAAAAAATGATCGACCGCTACTCCATTGGCACGCCGGTCGATTATACGCTGGTAGGCAATCTGTTTCCATAGGTTTGGAAAGGGCCGCCCGGGTGGGCGGCTCAGGCTGTCAAAATACTGCGTCTTTTGACAGCGAAATGCAAGTCTTGTGAATCGTGGATTCACGGGCAGACTTGCATCCAGTGCAGAAGCAGCCTGCGGGCGCGCAGGTCGCCCTTCGGCGGCTTTGATCCGGGGGCTTCGGCCCCCGAAAACCCCCTTGGGCTTGGCTGTTTTGCAAGCTCAACACCCTGCATGTCAGATACTTTTTTGACAGGCTGGGCCGCCCGGGTGGGCGGCTCTTTTTTTGCTCATAGATCGATCCAATAGCGGCGAATACGTCGGGGGATTCCATCCCCAATGACGTCAAAGATGCCTTCAAGCACGCCGCCATTCTTCTCAATGACGCGCGCTGAGCCGGTGTTTTTCACGTCGCAGGTCACCAGCGCGCGCTCAATCCCGATCTGCTTTGCTTCGGGCAGCGCCAAATGGAGCTGCAGCGCCCCGTAACCCTGCCGCCAACGGCTGGGCTTGACCGCGTAGCCGATGTGGCCGCCGAACTCGCGCAGTGCGGGGGTCAGATGGTGGCGGATGTTGCACGCACCGAGAAATTCCCCGTCCTGAACCAGCCAAAACGCGGTCGACGGCACCCAGCCCTCAGGCATGCCGATGCCCTGCCGCTCGTTTGCGTAGCGCTCGAACAGCGTGTCCTTCCAGTCGTCGAAGGCGTCCGGATCAGGAAACTTGAAGTAAGTGATGCCCGTCTGCTTCATTTCGCGACAGAATCCCAGGTAGCCTTGCAGGTATTCCGGGCCCGGGTAGACCAACTTGATGTCTTTCATGCGCATTTCCTCCCGATGTATAGAAAGTGTTCCGAGAAGTTCAGCAGGTCCTCGCGCTCGCACAGTCGCTCCGCAAAGTCGATCCAGGCGCAGATCACGGACCCGGGTTGCCGAAGCAGCGCTGGCACCGGGTGGCGCGAAAGCCGCTCCCACTCCAGCTGCGGGTCTTGGTCGTAGTATTTCTGGACGATCTCGATTCCTTCCATGGCGGCCCACCTCCGTGATTTTGAATGAAAAACGGCCGGAAGCTGAATTCCTTCGCTTCCGGCCGTCTGTTTGCTGCGTTGCGGGTCTAGCGCAAGAGCCTCGTTCGGGCGAAAGCAAAGCGACCGTCACAATTGGACGGCTTGCAATTCGCATTGAACCCGAGGCGCAGACGCGGCATGAGAGATACCCCTTCATTGTAAATAATTGTATGCAATCATAGCACCTTCATCCGGCGCTATCAACCTCTTTTTTTGGAGGCGTAGCGGGTGGTGCGCCGCAGCACCTCGTCGAGCAACCGGCGAAAGCCCTCGCGCAGGACAGCCTCTTCCTCCGGGGTGGTCGAGCCGCCTTGCTTGATGATGGGCCAGATCTTTTTGAGCTTGAACCCGGGCAGATACTTCTTGACCGCCCTTTTGAGCTTCTTTTTCTTGACTTTGCCCGGCTTTCTGCCCAGCACGCGCACCGCATAGCCACGCACCAACTGCAGCATGGCCGCGCTTAGCGGGGTGCTGACGGGCTCGATGGCAGGCGGTTCAGCCTCCTGCGCGGCCTCGGCCGGCTCAGGCGCGGGCGAGGGGGGCGGCACAGGGGCCGGTGCGGGCGCCAAGTGGTGAACGGGCGCGGGAACGGGCGTTGGCGTGGGTTGCGGCGCGGCGGGTTGGATCTCTGACGCCTCCTCGGGCAAAGGCGGGTAGGTGCCAACAAAATCGCAAATGATGCGGCGGGGATTGATGTGGTAAAAAGAAGCGAAGCTGGCGCCGCAGGCGCTGCAGCGCACGGAAACCACGCCGAACTTGTTGTCCTCGATCATGTTCAGGTAGGTGAACGAGGAGGGGCGCGGCTGCATCTGGCCACTGCAAACCGGGCAGCGCCCTGGCAGCTGAAACCGCAAATTCCAGGCGGTTGGCGCGCCGGGAATCTTTTGCGATGGCATGTCCACGAATCGTTCTTTAGCCATTTGTTTCCTCCACAATTTGGACGGTTTAGCCAATGTCGAACGCGCTGCGCACGCGGAACTTTGTGCCCCCGCCGCGCAACATCCGGATGCGGCGCTCGCCGCCGTTCAGGTCGAAGAAGTTGTCCTCAAAGATCGGGTCGCCGTCGTCGCAGATGATCTCGATGCTCTTGGCGTATGCCTGGGCCGAGATCACGAGCGCCTCGCCCTCGCGGCGGATACTGAGCTCCGGGTCCGCAAAGCGGAAGTGCTTGGGCGCGCAGAACAGGCAGGTGCCCGATGAAACCAGCTCGCCCTTCTGCAGCAGCTCGTAGCTGAAGTAATGGGCGCGCTCGTCAGCTTCAGGAAAGCACAGCTCGTCCATCCAGACGGCGCTCAGCGCGGGCGCCGCGAGCTCGGTTTCTCCCTGCCGGAGCACCTTCGCGCCCGCGTCTCGAAGTGCCCAGCGCACGGTGCACTTTTGTTCCTGCATGGTCTCGTTGGACACGTTCAGCCGCGCGCTCTTTTTGAGGGGGAACGGCTCGGCGTTGACATTTGTGTTCTGAGACAGCGTGCCTTCCTCCTGGCAGGAGAGCAGCAGCGGCGCGAAGAAGCGCTTGCTCGCGTAGTGCAGCGCCTTCCAGCGCCCGTAGTAGTCGATCGAGGCCCAGCTGGCCACCGGCCAGCAATCGTTCAGCTGCCAGTAGATCGCGCCCATGCAGCGCCCGCGGTGCCGCCGCCAGTGCTCGACGCCGTATTTGATCGCCTCCGCCTGCAGCAGCTGCGACGCATACACCAGGTGGTCGAAGTCCTTTGGATATCTATACGTCTGCGCCATGTAATTCATGATCTTTCCGTTGGCGGCATCGTTCCTCTGGTGCTTCTCCATCACGTAGGAGAACATGTTCCGGTCAGCCGGCTCGGTGAAGCGCTCAATTGTCTTAAGGCTGGGCAACGACTGGAACCCGAACTCGGAAGCGTAGCGGAAGAAGAACTTGCGATACTCGGAGAAGGGCTTGCCCCCGTGCCACACATCCCAGTAATGCACGTCGCCCCGGTCGGGGTCGTTGGGCGCGTCGAAGGAGCCACCGGAACTGGGGGAGGCGGGCCAGTAGAACGTGTCCGGGTCGAGATCCTGCAGCTCCTGCGGGATGATGTACTCATACATCTTGATGTAATCGGCCTTTTGCTTGGCGCTGCTCACCCAGTGCCCCATGTCCACGAACATTTCCATCTCGTTGTTGCCGCACCAGAGGCCCAGGCTGGCATGGTGGCGGATGCGCCGCACGTTGTCGCGCACCTCCTGGCGGATGTTCTCGTCGAAATCGGGCGTCAATTCATACACCGCGCAGGCGAACATAAAGTCTTGCCACACGATCAGCCCCAGCTCGTCGCAGATGTCGTAGAACCAGTCGCTCGGATAGTACCCGCCACCCCACACGCGGATGGCGTTGTGGTGGGCAAGTTTAGCGTCTTCCAGCAGCCTTCGCGTGGTTTCGGGCGTGACGCGGGACAGAATGTTGTCCTCCGGGATGTAGTCGCCGCCCATGGCGAAGATCTGGACGCCGTTGACACAGGTGGCGAAGGATTCGCCCCACTGGTCCTTCTCGCGGCGCATGGTCAGCGTCCTCAGGCCGATCCTGCGCTCCCAGACGTCCAGCACGCGGGATTCGTCCTCGTCCACCAGTTCGACCCGGACGGTATACAGAGGCTGGGCGCCAAACCCGTTGGGCCACCAGAGTTGAGGATCGCTGATTTCGATGTCGTCGCCGTCCGATGTGAAGGCGCTGCCGTCCGGCGCTGTCACGGTCACGCTCACGCCGTACTCCGGCCGGGTGCACTCGCACAGGCCGTCGAAGGTCTCCAGTTCGGCCTCAAAGGATAGCGTGACCGCGCCCTCCCCGTGCTCCTGGTGCACGAACACGGACAGCAGCCGCGCCTCGTGGACCTTCAGCAGCTCGATGTCCCGCCAGATCCCGGCGTCGGGCAGGCGCGGACCCCAGTCCCAGCCGAACATGCAGTGCGCCTTTCTCAGGTGCGGGAAGCCGCGCATGGCATCGGGGGATCCGTCCGCCCGGATGGCGCGGTACGCATCGCGGATGAACCGGGTGGGCGAGCGGAACTCGATCTCGATCGTGTTCTCGCCCGCCCGCACAGAGTCCAGCACATCGCAGGTCCAGGTGCGGTGCATGTTGTCCGCCTGGAAAACCGGTTGACCGTTGACGCTGACGGTGGCCAGCGTGTCCAATCCATGGCAGTTTAAGAGCAGCGCGTCGCACGCAAGGTCGCCGTCTGTCAGCGCAAACGCGCGCCGGTAGATATAGTCATGCTCCATCAGCCGGAGCGCTTTGGCCTCGTTGTCGCGATAGAAGGGGTCGTCCATTTTGCCGTTCCGGAGCAGGTCAGCGTAGACAGAACCGGGCGCCAGCGCAGGCTGCCAGGTTTTCTCATCAGAAGCGCGCAGTTCCCATGCGCCGTTCAGGTCGATTCTGTCCATAGGCAATCCCTCCCTCAATATAACATTTTAAGGGAATTCGGGGCCGATGTCAATGAACATTGTCGCTTGCATATAATGGTTAAACTGGTTATAATAAATTGAGATATCTTTGAAACAAATACGCACCAAACGAGGCAAAAGGAGCTGAAAGAGATGAAGGTCATCACCGCGCACACGCTGGAAATTGACGATGTGGAGCTGGCCGTTTCCGAGGTGCTGGAGCAGCTGGATCTCCCAAACAATCTGCTGAAGCACACGGCCGGCGTGCTCACCTGCTACGCCGAGTTCATCGACAGCGGCGTGGTGAAGGCGCTTTCGGATGCGCTTCCGTTTGACGTGGTGGGGGCGACGACCATCGGAAATGCCGACGGTTCCGAATCTTCTCACCTGATGCTGAGTTTGCTGGTGCTGACAGCCGATGATTGCTCGTTTTCCGCTGTCTACACCGATTCCCTGGCCGGCGAACAGCAATCGCCGCTGCGCGCAGCCTACCAAAAAGCCAAGGAGAATCTTCCCGGCGAACCCGCCATGATGCTCAGTTTTCTGCCGCTGATTTACGCCATCAGCGGGGATCAGACCATCCGGGACCTGGATGCGATCACCGGCGGTCTGCCCAACTTCGGCACCGTCGCCGTGGATCACAACCCAGACTACAGTCAGGCCTACACCACGCTGAACGGCGAGTTTTCCAAGGACCGCATGGCCATGCTGCTGATCTCCGGCAACGTGCACCCCCGCTTCCTGATCGCCTCGATCTCCGAGAGCAAGATCATCAAGCAGCGCGCCATCATCACCAAGTCCCAGGGCAGCCTGCTGATGGAAGTCAACAACATGCCGGCCTTGAAGTATCTCGAGACGCTGGGCCTGAGCCAGAATGGTCAGATCGAGGGCGGCAATTCGGTGCCCTTTATGGTGGACTTTGGCGACGGTCACTTGCTGGCGCGCGCCATCTTCGCCGTCACGCCCGAGGGCTACGCGGTGTGCGGCGGCGTGATGCCCGAGGGGGCCGCGCTGGCGGTGGGAAACATCGACTTCGAAGACGTGATGCACACCACCCGGGGCACGATGGTAAAGGCGCTGCAAGACAGAGCGGTGTCCGGCATGCTGATGTTTTCCTGCATCAGCCGCTACCTGGCGCTGGGCATGGACACGCTGGCCGAGATGGGGCTGGTGCGCCAATCGCTGCCCGAGGGAATGCCGTATCAGTTCACCTATTCCGGCGGCGAGGTGTGCCCTGTCTATGCGCACGGCGGCGAGCCGGTCTGCCGCTTCCACAACGACAGCTTCGTGGTGTGCGTGTTCTGACGCAAACAGGGCCGCGATGGATCGGAGGTGAACCGGACTGGACGAGCAGAATCTGCCCCTGCAGGAGGAGCTGACCCGGCTGCGGCGCGAAAACAAGCGCCTGAACCGGCAAATCGCCTCGCTGGAGGGCATCATCGAAAAAAACAGGACCGCTTCGCTGGCCCGGGACAATCTGAGCGCCATCATCCAGCAGGAGCGGTCCCGGCAAGAGAAATACATGAACCTGCTGCTCGAAAATTGCCCGGACATCATCCTGCTGCTGGACAAGAATGATTGCCTGGTGTATTGCACGAATGCGTTTTTGGAGGGGGCGGGCATCCGGGGTGCCGGGCTGGTGGCCGGACGCCACTTCCGGGAGGTGTTCACCCTGTTCACGGCGCCGGACTGGGCGGATCACTTTGGAGAGATGATCCGGCAGGCCAAGGCCGAGCGGCGCACGGTGTCCAGCGATGTGGACTCGGGGTTGAGCGGCTCCACGCGTAATTTCGAAGTGAAGGTCACGCCCATGCTGGGAGAGGACGGCACGGCTGAGGGCTCGCTGACGCTGTTCCACGACGTGACGGACGTGATGCGCGCGAAGCAGCAAGCCGAGCGCGCCAACCGCGCGAAATCGGACTTTCTGGCCACCGTCAGCCACGAGATCAGAACGCCCATGAACGCCATCATCGGCATCTCGGACATGATGAAAAAGACGCGGCTGGACGCTCAGCAGCGGGACTATCTGAGCAGCATCCAAAACTCGTCCTATGTGCTGCTCAACCTGATCAACGACATCCTGGATTTCAGCAAGATCGAGGCGGGCAAGCTGGAGCTGGTGCCGGAGTACTTCAGCCTGGAGGCGCTGCTCAGCCGCCTGACCGACATGTTTCTGCTGATGTTTGAGCGCAAGAACCTGCGGTTTGTGACCCGCTTCGCACCCGATTTGCCTCAGGTGGTGCTGGGAGACGAGAAGCGCGTGGGGCAGGTGCTCACAAACATCCTGAACAACGCGCTGAAGTACACGGGCGAGGGCACGGTGGAGTTCAGCGCCCATGTGGACGCGCAGGGCTGCGTGTGCTTCGACATCAAGGACACCGGCATCGGCATTCGCGAGGAGGACATCCCAAGGCTGTTCACCGCGTTTGAGCAGCTGGACAAGGTGAAAAACAAAAAGATCGTGGGCACGGGATTGGGCCTTGCGATCACCAAAAAGCTATGTGAGACGATGAACGGCTCGATTTCGGTCACGAGCAGCTACGGGCAAGGCTCGTGTTTCTCGGTGCGGCTGTGCCTGCCCGTGGGCACGCGGGACGACATGCCAGGGGACGAGACGCCGGGCTTCAGTTTTGTCGCGCCCCGGGCGCGCGTGCTGCTGGTGGACGACATCGAGATCAACCTGGTCGTGGCCGCCGCCATGTTGGAGGGCTACGAGATCGTGCCCGACCAGGCAATGAGCGGCGAGGAAGCGGTGCGCCTGGCCCGCCAGAACAGGTATGACCTGATCTTCATGGACCATATGATGCCCGAGATGGACGGCGTTCTGGCCACGGCAGCCATTCGCGCGCTGGGCGGCTACGCGGCCAAAGTGCCCATCGTGGCGCTCACCGCCAACGCGGTCAGCGGCGCGGAGCAGATGTTTCTTGAAAGCGGCATGGATGGCTTCCTCAGCAAGCCCATTGACCCGGGGGCGCTGGCGGCCTGTTTGTTCAAGTGGCTTCCATCGGAGTTGATTGAGCCCAAGGATGGCTCAGCGCTCTGATACCAATTCAAAATCGTAACGCCACGTCGCGCCGGATTTTTTTCCGCCCTGCGGCGTTGCCCTCCGCTTAGCGTAGCTCTGCTACGCTGCACTCCAGCTCCTTACAGGGCGAAAAAAACGCTCGCCGCTTTGGAGGCGTTACTATTTTTCATTGGTATGAGGGCAGCGCCGCGCAAGATCCCAAACGCGTGGGCGCGATGCGCGCCCCGGCAGGTTTGTGCGGAATGCATCAGGTTTTCGCATGCCCGTCGGGGCGGGCCGAGCGCGCCCCAACAGTCAGAATTTATATATTTGGCCCCACCAAAAAAAAATAAAACCAGGGTGGC
>JAVBQA010000007.1:0-3963 GCA_031549325.1 Eubacteriales bacterium
GCACGTTCTATTCGTCTTCCGTTGTACTGCCTGACGTTCCCTTCGATCCTTTTAGCCTGGCAAAAGAAATCTCATATGTACCCATCGCGGCCAGCGCCACAACAACAGCATTAAGCAACATCAGCGGGATATCGGACGGGCTGATCCCGGCTGTGAATCCCCGCGCACCACCGAGGATTAGCAGTGCGATAATGAAAACGAGTAGGCGCGTCGGAATGTGCATCCACTTATCAAGCGGCACTTTCAGGTATTGAACGATCACAAGCGTTGCGGCAGTTGCACCTGCCACGCTGCCCAGCGCTTCCCATGTGTAAGCACTCGGTTCCATGATGACACCTCCATCGTGAAAAGAATTGCATACATTTGGTAGACGGCATTGTCGCCAAGTTGTGACTATCATCTTTATCAAACACCCGACGGATGTTCCTCGGTTCATTCATACCGTCGAATCCGCACAGAGCCGACTTCCATGAGATTGCTCGCGTGGCACAGCAGATCGGCGGGCGTGACGAACATGGCTTCGAGTGGCGTGGCCGTTTCGAGGGAGAGCCGTTCGGCCCGGTCGGCAAACGCCTTGGCCGCGGGGAGCGCGTCTTGCGGTGGCTCGAATAGACAGATATCGTCTTCGGTCTGCAGCGAGAGCGCTTGGTTGAAGCGCGTCCAGAGGGCGTCGTCCAGCATCACATCTTCCTGTGAGCCGTCGGCAAATTGTAGTGCCTCGATGGGTGCGTCTTCGAGGAAGTCCGCGATGCGCAGGCCCTGTTCGCCCTGCAGGATGCCGTTCTGGAACCGGATGGTATAGCCCGCGTCCAGGTAGCACTGCTGCACGAACTGGGAGCAAATCTGCGCGGGCCTGCCCTGCCTTTCATTGAGCAAATTGTCCAGCGCCGCCACCGCGCCGCGCAGAATCGGCTTGACAAACGGCCAGGTTGCCGAGGTGAACCGCAGCTTCCTGTAGACCAGCAGCCCGCCGAGCAGCACCAGCAGCGGCATGTCGTAAACCAGCTTTTGATCCAGATACACCTGCGCCGCGCCAATGACCGGAGCCGGGTTCAGGTCGCCGCTCATTCGGCGCACATGGATGAGGTACACATCTTCGTTGGGCGCGCCCGGCGGATCTGCCGAAAATCGAAAGGCGCTGACGCCATGAAGGCCCATCCCTACGATTTCATCCGAAGCGTACAGCAAGGCCGCGTGGCTCACGCTGGACCCGGTCAGCAGTGCGATGGCCTTGGACAGCAGGTTATCCCCCGCCTCAAACAGCAAAATGTCTCCCACTCGAAGCGCTTCCATTTCCATTGCGGCACCTCCTGGCACTGTCGTATTTTCACCATCAACATATCATCAAAGTTAAGATTTGGGAAGGGGTTTTGGATGAACGACACGATTTCCGGATGAACGACACGGTTTCGGCGGTTGACGGGAGGTAAAATTTGGGTTAGGCTATGATTAGGGATATGGCGCGATGGGAGGGCGGCGGGATGGAGCGTGAACGTGTTGATGGGAAGAACAGGGCCGCCTTGGTCTGGATGGGCGCTGTGCCGGCGCTGGCGCTGGTGGCGCTGGTGCTGATCTTCTTGCGGTTTGTTTGGCCCCATGAGGGGCGGGGCGTGGTCCAACTGGACACCGGCTGGCGGTATACAATGGGCGATTCCGCAGCGCCCGTGGAGATCCCGCTGTTGAACGAGCACCTGCCCATCGGGGCCGGAGGCACGATGACGCTCTCCCGCACGATGACGGAGCGCGCACAGGACGCGTCGATCTTGCTGCGGCTGTACTTCCTGAACGCGGAGGTGCGGGTCGGCGACGCGCTCATTTTCTCCAATGCGCTCGACCCGCCCGGGCCGAACAAGGGCAACAGCTATCGGCTGATCGCGCTGCCGGACGGCTACTTGGGCAAGGAAATGTCCATCGAGGTCAGTTCCCACTTTGCGCTGTTCTCCCAGTCGCCGGACGTGATCCTGTTTGGCAGCGCGAAGGCGTTGATGGCCCACGCGATGGCAAACGATGCGGTCAACATCGTGCTGATGTTCACGATGGCGCTGAGCGGGCTGGCGCTGATGGCGTTTTCACTGATTGAGGCGGCGGCGCGGCGCATGCGGAGGGAGGACGCCTGGTCGGGCATTGCGTTCGGGCTGTTCTCGGTGCTGTTCGGCGTGTTCCTGCCCGCCAACGGGCCAGCGTTCGCGATGGCTTTTTCGCCGGCGGCCTCGGCGCTGTTGTACAATGGCGTCTGGTACCTGTCGCTGGGGCCGATGGTGTGGTTTCTTGCGCTGAAATGCGGGCGCTCACGCCCAGTGGCACTGGCGCTGGCGGCGCTGTATTCGGTTGCTTCGGTGTGCGCGACCGCATGGGCATGGCGATTCGCGCCGGTCGGAACGCTGCGGATCATGAACCCAGTGGTGGTGTTCTTGGTCCTGGCGTTGCTGGCGCTGGTCGGCTTTGAGTGGGGCCACAAGAACTTTTTCTTCCGCATGACCGCGCCCGCGTTCCTGGTGCTGGCTGCGGCGGGGCTGATGACGCTGCTGGACGTGAACGGGTTCTACACATCGATTCAACTGTCACGAAACGGCGGGTTGGTGCTGCTGTCCACCCTGGTGTGGGCGGACATGGTGCGCATCAGCGCGCTCGCCCGCCGCGCCGCGAACGAGGAGCGCCAATTGATGCGGCTGCGCAGCGCACTGGCGGAAGAGCAATTGGCCGCGTCGGAGGCGCAGAGCAAAGAAACCCGCATGCTGCATCATGAGATTCGGCATCACCTGGTTGCGCTGTCGACACTTCAACGGGCGGGCGATCTGCAGGAGATTGGCGCATATCTTGAAAAGCTGAACGGAGCGGAGCGGGAATTGGATGAAGATCTGTTCTGTGAGCATCCGCTGATCAACGCCATCCTGACCAAGGCCAGGCGGGAGGCGAGAAACAACGGGATCGATTTCACCTGCGAAGCCTACGTGCCCAGCGGTATCGCCATCCCGGACGCCGACCTGAGCACACTGCTGATGAATCTATTCGAGAACGCGGTGGAGGCTGCGCAACAGGCGGAGGATGGCGGGCGCTGGATCCGGGCCAAGGTGCGGGTTCGGGACGAATACCTGGTAATCGCCTGCGACAACGCCATCCGTGGCAGCGTCACGCAGATCGACGGTCGCTTTCCCTCGACGAAGCAGGCCGACGGAATGCATGGCTATGGTCTGCCGTCGATGCAGCAGATCGTCTCCAAGCACGGAAGCAAGCTGAACATCGACCACGACGAGCACCGGTTCAGCGTCAGGACCATGCTCAGAATCACAGGATAACAGGCTATCCGCGCTGCATATGCTCAATGAACGCGGACAGCGCATCCTCATAATACACGCGCCCGACGGGCACCACTGGCCCGCACTTCAGTTGGATCTTGGCGCGGGTCATGGTGCGCATCTGGGCAACCGGCACGAGATAGCTCTTATGGCACTGCACATAGCCGCGATCTCGCAGCGCCTCTAATGCGTCCTTGAGGGGCATGCTGCTCTCAATCGCACGCTCCTTGGTGTGGAAGATGAGGGAGCGCAGCAGCGATTCCACGTACAGGATGTCCGAAATGGAGACCGTCACATGCCCGCCCTTGACAGGCACAGGGAGCGCGGGCAGCGCGCCGATGCGCTCATAGTCGCGCAACAGTGCCTCCCTCAAGGCGTCTCTGTCCAACGGTTTGAGCAGATATTGGATCGGGTACACGCTGTATCCCTCCAGCGAAAAGGCCCGCGTGCTTGTAACAAACACGATGCCGCCGCGATACTTCATCGCGCGCAGCTGGCGGGCCAAGTCCACGCCATTTTCCTCGCCGAGCAAGATGTCCAGAAGCAGCACATCAAACCGGTCAGGCTGGTCTGCGAGTGCAAGCTTTATTGCCTCACTGCCAGCGAATGTCTCGATGTCATGTTTCACACCGGCTTCACTCAGCACCGAGGTCACAGCCTCGCAGTG
>JAVBQA010000057.1:0-6076 GCA_031549325.1 Eubacteriales bacterium
TTGCCGTCCTGCCGCACCAGCGCGTACTCCGAATTCGCGGCCTGCGCCACATACTCGATCACGATGTCGGGCCGCCCAGTGTTCAGCTGGTAGCGCACCGTCGCGATCACATCGCCCGGCTGCTCCGTGCCCTCGGCCATCTGGTCCACCATCAGCGCGATGATGTCCTGATACAGCCCCTTGAACTGCTTCTCCTCGGCGTCAACACCGTCGAACTTGTAGGTCTCGACGACTTCCTCGGTGCCGTCGTCCTTTGCCGACTTGGCGCGCTCGATACTGAGCGCATACGTCTGGCCGTTCCCGGTCACCGTCAGTCTATCCACCATCTTGATGTTCACCAGATTCGCAAACTGATCCACCAGGTACGCCGTGCGCGCGTTTGCGATAAACGCCAGCTGGTCGTCAGGGGCGGTATAAACATCGCCGCTCTGATCAATCTGGACATAGCTCTGGCCGTCCCCGGCGGAACCACCCACCCAGAGCTGCAGCGCCTGTCCGTATTTGTCCTCAAAGCGCACATGGGCGCGCGGCACGTCCAGCCCGTAGATTTGCTTCTCCTCGGGCGCGCTCGTGTGCCCGACATAGCCGCTCAGCCCCAGAACCCCCACCGCCTCGAACAGCTCCATGCTGCGCTCGGAGTGCGCGGCATACTCGATGGGCTGGGTCAGGTACAGCGTGCTGATCGACGTGGACTGCGCATCCTCGATCACCTGCAGCTCGATGGTGTCCTTGCCCGGCTGCTCGATCAGCAGGCTCTTCACCGCCGTGGCGTCCACCTGCTGGGGCAGCGCCAGATTGTGCATCTCGTTCAGCTTCTTGTCGAACGCGTCAAACGCGTTGCTGGCGACAACATAAACGGTCTTGCCGCCGTCCATCGTCATGTAGTGGCTGCCGCCCACCGGCGTCTTGTCGCCAAAACTGAGTCTGGTTTTTTCGCCGCTCCGATAGCCGATGTCCACCGTGAGGCTGGGTTCCAGCAGCCCAAACTCAGCCAGATCCTGCGCATCCACGGCGGCCGTGTCCCGCGCGCTCAGCATGGTGGCGTTGTTGGACATGGTGGAACAGTATGAAACATTCAGCGTGAAAAAGTCCATCCCTTCCACAGAGAACAGCGGCTTGTCCGGCTCGTCAATGGCCTTGCCATCGGCGTCGTACTGAATGTTGGACACGATGGTGTACGGCGCCTCGCCCTTCTTGTTCACCGTGACGCGGTCAAAGTCGGGCTTCAACCGGTCGATCAGCTTCACGCTGGTGTCCGGCGGGAGCGTCGCCACCGGCGTTTCGGGCGTAAACAGGCTGGTTTTCGTATAAAGCGCCCATCCGCCCGCCAGCAGCAGCACCAGCGCCAGTGGCAGAATCCACTTCTTGCCAGCTCTGACCGGCGCGGCTTTCTTGCCCTTGAGTTCCTCGGTGGAGGCCAGTACCGGGCGCTTGCCCTGACCGTTGTCGCTCATCAAAGACGCCTCCTCCGCATGAACACCAGAATCCCCCAAACCAGCACGACGCCAGGCACCAAGATCACCACGACCGCGGCCAGCATCAGCAGGATGCTCTGGCTGGGGATGCCCAGCACGTTGGTGACGACCGCTTTGCTGCGGATCGAGATGCTGTTCTGGCGGTTCACCAGCCAGTCAAACGCGCTGAGCGTGAAGTTCAGGTTGTGAGACAGCTGCGTAAACTGGCTGTCGGCCAGCAAATAGACACTGCCCAGCACCACGATGCGGGTGTCCTTGCTGGAATCGGTGGCGTCGGCCACGTGCTGGATGGCCACGGCCAGCGCCTGTGTGCCGGTTTCGTCCATCGGTCCGCGCTGCAGCACGTTCTGGTCGCTGGTGCTGGGCTTGATGTAGGCCGCGCCGGACGTGGTCAGCAGGTCGGTGTAGGTGAAGCCCGACAACGGCATGGCGGTTCTGCCAATCGCCATCGGCTGGGGCAGGATCAGCTTGCTGCCGGCGGCGCCCTTGGTGATCGGGTGTTCGGCGTTCAGCTTGGGCACCAGCACCTGCGGGCTGCCCACCCAGTAGTCCGACTGCGCCTGATCCTCCACGACCATGCCGTCCTTGCAGCTGATGCCGTAGTACGCCAGCAACTTGTTGATGTTGGGCGTCTTGCCCATGTCGATGCTGCTATCCTGCGCGAACAGCATGCGTCCCCCGTTGTCCAGAAACGCCTTGAGCTCGTCGAACTCCGCCTGGCTAAAGTCGAGCGACGGGATGCTCACAACCAGCGTGTCGCCAGGCTGAAGCTGCGTTCCCTTCCCCAGCTCGATGTCCTTGACCTCGATATTCTCCTTTTGGAGGGCGTCCACCAGCGTGGCGCAGTAGCTCGAGGCCATCTCGTCGTGGCCGGTCAGAAAATACACGACGGGCGTGTCCCCGCTGGTGACAAACAGGATCGCCTGGGTCAGCTTGCTCTCGGCGACAAAGCCGCTGATGTAGCGCTGGCCGCTTTGCGGATCGGTGCTGATGTTGTACAGCTCGGAGGCGGACACCAGCTTAACGCGCGTCTCGTCGGCGTTGGTCACGATCAGCGAGCCCTCGGGCAAGCTGGCGTTCTCGGCATTGGCGGCCTTCTTGTAGTTGTTGATGCGGCCCGGCTCGGTGTACGGATCGATGATCTCGACCTTTATGTGCTCGTTTCGCACGCGGTACTTGGCCAGGATCTCCTCCAGCTGGGTGCGCAGCTTGGCCTGTGTGCTCTGCCGGAACACCATGTGCAGCGTCACGTCCTGATCGAGCTTGTCCAGCATCTCATAGGTGGTGTCGCTGAACGACGTGATGCTGTTGGGCGAGGCGTCGATCTTCAGCGCCCACTTGGCCTCCGCGGCCGACACCAGCATGTTCACGCCCACGATGGCCGCGATCACGAGGATCGTCAGCAGCACGGCAAACCCGCCATAGCGGAACCGGCGGAACCGGGAATTCTTTGTCTTTTTCACCTGGCTCATGCCTCACTCCACCTCCTCTTGTCGATCACCCGCACCGTCAGGAACAGCAGGATGCCCACAAACGAGACGAAGTACAGGATGTCGGCGATGGAGATGATGCCGCTGGTCAGCGAATAGTAGCGCCGGTACAGCGAGAGGCCGCCGAGCGCCTGGGGCAGCCAGGGCAAAAACGGCACATTGAGCGACGGCCCGATCGATTCCAACAGCCACAGCAGCAGGTTCACGCCGAACGTGAGCACGGCGGCGGTCAGCTGGCTCTCGGTCAGCGCCGACATCAGCACGCCCACCGCGATGTATCCGGCGCCCATCAGCAGGAAGCCGATGTAGTTGGACAGGATCAGCCCCCAGTAGGGCACAGAATAGATGGCGATGACCGCCACGTAGCTCAGCGTGCCCAGCAGGCTGATCACGAGCACCATGCTGGCCGCCAGAAATTTTCCGAGCACCACCGCCCAGATCGTGACCGGCGCGGTCAGCAGCAACTGGTCGGTCTTGGTGCGGCGCTCCTCGGACAGCAGCCGCATCGTCAGCAGCGGCACGATCACCATGAACAGGATGTTCAGCATGGAGAACATGCCCTCAAGGTCGGAGACGCCGCTCATCATGTTGTTGATCGTGAAAAAGATTCCGCCAACCAGCAGGAAAACACCCATGAACACGTAACCGATGGGCGTCAGGAAATAGTTTCTCAGCTCGCGCTTGAACACGGCAATCATGCGCGCACCTCCCCATCGCCCGTGAGCTGCAGGAAGATGTCCTCGAGCTCAATGTCCATCGGGCGCAGCATCAGAATCGGATGGTTTGCCTTGCTCAGCACGTCAAACGCGGCGCGCCGCACATCCACGTCGCGGCTGGTCTCGATCAGGTAGTCCATGGAGTCGGGTTCCTTAACCCCCACCACGTCCACGCTGTTCACGCCGTCGAGCGCCGAAAGCGTCTGCTTGACCTCGTTCACCGGCCCGACCACGCGCACGCGCAGCCTGGAGGTTTCGTTGATGCCGGAGGTCAGATTCGCGAGCGTGTCCTGCGCCACAATCTGGCCCTGATTGATGATGACCACGCGCTCGCACACGTCGGCCACCTCGTGCAGGATGTGGCTGCTGAGCACGATCGTGTGATCGGCGCCCAGGTCCTTGATCAGCTTTCGGATCTCGATGATCTGGCGCGGATCCAGGCCCACCGTGGGCTCGTCGAGGATGATGACGTCGGGGTTACCCACCAGCGTCTGCGCCATGCCCACGCGCTGCTTGTAACCCTTCGAAAGGTTGCGGATCAGCCGCTTTCGAACGTCGCCGATGCGCATCAAGCCGGTGATGTCCGACAGATGCGGCGTGATCTG
Source organism: Eubacteriales bacterium (assembly GCA_031549325.1). Classification (GTDB taxonomy): domain Bacteria; phylum Bacillota; class Clostridia; order Christensenellales; family Aristaeellaceae; genus JAJDGF01. Next base: position 4,287 of record JAVBQA010000057.1, read on the forward strand.
CGTCTTTTTTACTCCCTTGATCTCGCAGCAGAACCGCAGGTATTCGTCCACCGTCATGTCCTCATACAGCGGCGGAAACTCGGGCAGGTAGCCGATGCGGCGCTTGACCTCCCGCGGCTCCTCCAGGATGTCGTGTCCGTCCAGCAGCACGCGTCCCTCGCTGGCCGACAGATACCCGGTGATGATGTTCATTGTGGTGGACTTGCCCGCTCCGTTGCGCCCAAGGAACCCCAAAATCTCCCCCTTGTTGATGGTGAAAGAGATGTCCTTGACCGCAAACTTCTTGCCATACCGCTTGGATACGTGTTGAATCTCGATCATCTACGCACAGCGCCCCCTTCTCCGCTCGTTATTATACCAAAACATGAGCCGCACATGATAAACTAGCTATGAACAAAATGTGAACGATCGCGAATCCAGTCGAGCGCTTGATCCTTCTGAATGGGCCCAAAAACGCATAGCTTCAAACGGAGAATGGGAGGAGGCGAAGGCATGATTCGTAATGATTACCGCCGTGCGCTGATCATGCTGCGCGGCTTGGCCAAGGGCTACAGCGGGCATGTGCGGCTGGAGCGGCGCACGCTGAACGGCAGCATGCAGTTCACCGTAAACGGGGCGTTCAACGACGCGCCCATGCAAGGCGTGGTGCTTGGGGAAAAGCGCGGCGAGTGGTTCGTGGCGCCGCTCGGGCAGCTCAGCGTCGACCGTCGCGACCAGGCGGGCTTGCTCGCCAGCTTTGACCCGCGCAACATTCAGGGGCGCGACTTGGAGGAATACGCGCTGGTGGGCGTCGTCCAGCCGGGCGATCCGCAGAATCCGCTGGTGATGAGCGGCTACGTGAACGGTTCCCGCGAGGTGGACTGGCCCCGCGTGCGCGAGGCATGCAACCGGCTGCTGGGGGTGGACACGCCCGCAGCCCCTGTGCTGAGCCAGCCGTTCCCCAGCGAACCCGTCACCGCGCTGCCCGAGCAAGCGGCCGATGCTTCGCCGCTGGAGCCCGATCCGGACAGCTTGGCCGTGTTTGAGCAGGCTCCGGCTTCCCCCGCGCCACAGCAAGCCGCGCCGCAGGTGGTGGAATTTTCCGTGGCGCCGGCGCCAGTCGCGCAGCCGCCCACAGAGGGCTCAGCGCTGCTGTCGCTGCCCAACCCGGAGCAGCCCTGGCCCGAGAGCATCCAACCGCTGCGTTCGCTGTTTGAGCACAGTCCGTCGTATGAGCCCTTCGCCGCGCCCGGCTATGTGTTCGTGCGCGCACCGCTGCCCGGCGCGGGCGAGGATGGCAGCTGCGCCATCGGCGTAAAAACCGAAAGGAACGAGTTTGCCGTGCTGTGCTACGCCGTGCCCGGCACATTCGCCCTCGAGCCGCCTCCCGGCCTCGAAGGCTACTCCTGGCGCGGCACCGGCAGCGAGGGCTGGTGGACCACCTGCATCGACCTGCGCACCGGCGAGGCCTACGATGGGGATGATCCGTAAGCGGGAGACGCGGCGCAACCCCGCGCCCTGCTGGCGACATTGTCCCCAGATACACCACAAGAATACGAAAAAGGGCGCACCGCGAGGTGCGTCCTTTCAGGCTATCAAAAAAGCATCTGGCATGCAGGGAGGGAATGTTGAGCTTGCAGGACAGCCAAGCCCAAGGGGGTTTTCGGGGGCCGAAGTCCCCGGATCAAAGCCGCCGAAGGGCGACCTGCGCGCCCGCAGGCTGCGATCCTTAATGGATGCAAGTCTGGCCGTGAATCCCTGATTCACAAGACTTGCATTTCGCTGTCAAAAGACGCAGTATTTTGACAGCC
>JAVBQA010000093.1:0-18578 GCA_031549325.1 Eubacteriales bacterium
CCGAAGTCCCCGGATCAAAGCCGCCGAAGGGCGACCTGCGCGCCCGCAGGCTGCGATCCTTAATGGATGCAAGTCTGGCCGTGAATCCCTGATTCACAAGACTTGCATTTCGCTGTCAAAAGACGCAGTATTTTGACAGCCCGAAAGGGCGCACCGCGAGGTGCGTCCTCTTCGCGCCATGCCTCATCATTACGGTTAGCGTGGGCATCAGCAACCGTAATTCTGGTCGGCATCCCAGTACATGTAAAACCCCGACTCCTCAGGAATGTCGAAAGTGTACGGCGTTTCGTCGCCCCACACGACAACGGCGTTCCCGGTCATGGCGATCTCCAGCTGGTTGCAGGCGGGCATGTCGCCCAACTTGGCAATCGCGTGGGTTTCGCCGTCCAGCAGGTACACGCCATATCGCGCCGCGCCGTTCTCCGCGCGAACCACCAGCGCGGTCTGCGCGCCGCTGCCGGAGGCGGCCAGCGTATTCCCCTCGAAGTTGCACAACTGCACCCCGTCCCTCACCGGGCCGTAGCCATGCCCTTCGGCTTCCTCCACCCACAGCTCCCCGCCTACAAGAAACGCGTTGGTCAGATTTGTCTGGCTCTCGTACAGCATCTCATACTTGCCGTTCTTCCACGCGCGCACATAGTTGCGCGCGTAAAATGGGCAGAGCACGCTGCCGTCCTCCAGCATCCCCACCACGGTGCCGTCCAGCGTCCCCAAGCGCTTCCCGTTTTTTCCGTCGTGATCCAGCAGGAAAATGCTGCGCCCGCTGCCCTCACCCATGGCGTAACACCAGATGTGCTCCGCATCGGCGTAGATCGGTTCCTCGCCCAGCTTTAGCGGCAGCGTTACCGCCACTTTGAGATCAGGGTTGCGAATCTGCCACTTCAGCTTGCCATTGGCATCCGGCGCATAGAACACCACCGCGTCCCATGCCGGGATGAATCCCCACAGCGCATCACTGGCAAGCATCCGCTGCTCACCACCTTTTTCGGCCACGATGACGGGCAGACCATCCACAAAGTCGTTGCGCACTGTCCAATCGCCGATGCTGGCATACACCACCGCATTGCCTGTCGAGGCGCCGGCAATCCGCTCCTGCGCCAGCGCGCCCGCAGAAAAGGCCAGCAGCGCGCACATCAGCACGCTCAGGAACCGAATCCCCCTCATGCTTACACCTTCCTTGGAATTTAAACTTCTGCTTACATAGACACGGAGTGATTCCAATTTGTTCCACGGATTTCTCGCGTCGCCGTCAAACCGGCACGCCATGGCGTCCAAGGCGAAATGAAGGAAGCGAACGCAAAAAAGAGCCCCTCAGAGGAAGGCGCAATGTGAAACACGCCGACGGCTCTGAGGAGCTTTTGAAACGGATGCTATGCCCTGATGGGCGGGGCGCTAGGCCTTGGGGCCGGCGTCAATGATGGCCTGGCTCATGCCCTTGTACTTGGCGAAGTTCTTCACGAACATCTCGGCCAGCTTCCGGGCCTGGGCGTCGTAGGCCGCCTTGTCCTTCCAGGTCTCACGCGGGTTGAGCACTTCGTCCGGCACGCCCGGGCACTTGGTGGGCACCATGACGTTGAAGTTCTCGTCCTTGCGGAACTCGGCCTTGGCCAGCTCGCCGTTCAAGGCGGCGGTGATCATGGCGCGGGTGTAGGGCAGGCTCATGCGGTGACCTTCGCCGCCCGCCGGGCCGCCGGTCCAGCCGGTGTTGACCAGATACACATCAGAGCCATACTCGTCGATGCGCTTTTGCAGCATCTCGGCGTACACAGAGGCAGCGCGCGGCAGGAACGGCGCGCCGAAACAGGTGCTGAACGTGGCCTGCGGCTCGTCTACCCCGCGCTCGGTGCCCGCCAAGCGCGCGGTGTAGCCGGACACGAACTGATACGCGGCGGCTTCGCGGCTGAGCTTGCTGATGGGCGGCATGACGCCAAACGCGTCGGCGGTCAGGAAGATGACGGCCTTCGGATGGCCGCAAACGCCCGGGATCACGGCATTGTCGATGTAATCCACCGGGTAGCCCACGCGGGTGTTCTCGGTGGCGGATTCGTCGTTGTAGTCCGGGATGCGGGTCTCGGGATCCACGATCACGTTCTCCACCAGCGCGCCAAAGCGGATGGCGTCCCAGATCTGCGGCTCGTTCTTCTTGGACAGCTTGACGGCCTTGGCGTAGCAACCGCCCTCGAAGTTGAAGATGCCGTTCTTGGACCAGCCGTGCTCATCGTCGCCGATCAGGCCGCGGTTCGGGTCGGCGGACAGCGTGGTTTTGCCGGTGCCGCTGAGGCCGAAGAACAGCGCGGAGCTGCCATCCTCGCCGACGTTCGCCGAGCAATGCATCGGGAACACGTCGCGCTCCGGCATCAGGTAGTTCATGATGGAAAACACGCTCTTCTTCATTTCACCCGAGTACTGGCTGCCGGCCACAATGACCAGCTTGCGCTTGAAGCTCAGCACGATGGCGGCCTCGGAATGGGTGTCGTCCAGCTCCGGGATGCACTTGTAGCCCGGGGCGGCGATGATGGTGAAGTCGCTCTTGAAGCCCGCGAGTTCCTTCTCTTCCGGGCGGAGCAGCAGCTGATGGATGAACATGTTCTGGCTGGCCAGCTCGTTCACCACGCGCACATTCAGGCGGTAATCCGGATCGGCGCCCGCGTAGCCGTCGAACACGAACAGCTCGCGGTTCTGCAGGTACGCGGTGACGCCCTTGTACAGCCGGTCAAAGGTGGCCTCCGTCATGGGCTTGTTGACCTTGCCCCAATCGATGGAATCATGGAACTCGGGCTCATCGACGATGAAGCGATCCTCCGGGCTGCGGCCGGTGTATTTGCCGGTCATAACGCACAGCGCGCCGGTGTGGGACAACATGCCCTCGCCGCGCGCGACGGCCTTTTCGGTCAGCCAGGCAGGAGTCTGCTGGTAGTGAATGGCAGTGGGGTTGATAATCCCGAGATAGTCCAAAGACAACTTGCTCATGATAGACCCTCCCATTGTGATGTGTTAAAAAAGTGACAATGGACATTCGACAAATGTGCGCTCATCGCGCACCAGTTGCCGTATATCCAACGTTACCCTACTTCTGTTATTATTCCATGGTTCACTGTTTTCTCCTGCCGCGTTCGTGTTAAGTTCAGTTCAACAATTCAAGAACATCTTGCAGCTTATCCGCCAAAGCGCACAACATTTCGAGCGGCAGCGCCTCACCGCGCACGCGCTCATCCAACCCGCATCCGGTGATGATCCGCAGCGCGCGCTCGCGGCTGATGCTGAACGAGGCCGTCAGGTTGTTGGCCAGGGTCTTCCTGCGCATGGCGAACGCGGAGCCGATCAGGCTTAGCAGCGTCTGTTCATCCCTCGCTTTGCAGGGCTTACCATCCCCATAAAGCTCGATTTGCAGCAGGCTACTCATCACGTGCGGACGTGGCGTAAACGCCTCGGGCGGCACGGTCAGCAATACATCCGGCCGCCCGAAATACTGGATTGTGGCCGCCAGTTGGCACCAGGGCTTGGTGTCCGGCCGTGCCATGATCCGCTCGGCGGCTTCCTGCTGCACCAGCACGGTGATGCGCTCAATCGGCAGGGACGATTTCACCAGCCGCAGCAACACATCGGCGGTGATGTAATACGGCAGGTTGGCCACCACGCTGAACGGCGTGTTCTCCCCGAAAGTGGAGCCCGTCAGTTGCCTGAGATCCGCCTTCAGCGCATCCGCGAACGCCAGCGTGACCCTGTCTCGGTGAGGCGCCAGCACCTCGTCCAGCACGGGCGTCAGCGCCTCGTCCAGTTCCAGCGCCAGCACGCGCGCGCCCCGCGCCGCCAGCTCGGCTGTGAGCACGCCCGCCCCCGCGCCAATCTCGAGCACCCGATCCCCCGCTTCCACCCCCGCCGCGTCCGCGATGCGCGAAATCACCCCGTCGTCCAGCAGAAAGTTCTGCCCCAGCGAGTGCGTGAAATGAAAGTCGTGCTTGGCCAGCGCCAAGCGGGCGTTTAGTGCGTTTGACATATTGTCCTCCCAACAAATGGCCTGGATGTCGGGAAATCCTTCCTCGACACCACGGCGCTAACGCTTATTATACCACAGAACAACCAAGTTGTGCTGCGGCAAGAATTGCTGTATAATGGATGCAAGGAAACAAAACTGAAAGGTGTTACGATTGTTATGAAAAGAAAGCTATGGTTAAGTGCGCTGGTCTGCCTGTTGTTCGTCGGCCTGTTTGCGGCGTCAGCATCCGCGAAAACCACGCTGAGGCTCCCTAAACAGCTGGATGCTGTCATGGGGTTCAACATCAGCATGGATGAGCTGCTCGATGACTTCAACATGTACTATGGTCTGCCCAACGACTTCAAAGTCAAAGTTTCCCCTGCGAGCGTTGCATCTTTTGAGTATGACGGCGATTATTTCTTTGATCTCGTCCCCAACAAGGTGGGCACAGCCACCATCAAGCTGTCCAGTAAATCCATGAACAAAACCACAAGCTGCAAGGTGTATGTGCGTGCCAACGCGTATTCCGCAAAAAAACCGTCGTATGGGAAGAAGAAGCTGCTGTATACTTCACCGAAAAAAATGTACTATAACGGCTCAAATATCGTTGTGCAGATGTACATTTACAACAACACCGGCATGACCGTTCGCAGCATAGAAGACCTGGTGATTGGGCTGTACGACACCGACCCGGATGGTCAAAGCTGGCCCCGCGAATCCGTCAAAGTTGGCAAGTGGATTCCCAGCAATGGCAAGCTGAAAAACAAGGCTTACGATGTCATCACCGTCACTTTCAACACCCGAGACGATCGTGAGCTCTATGTGCTAAACAAGAAGAACTACTACTACAACCGGCCGGAAGTCGCGCCGGGGATCGACGCCGGCACGCCGATCGTGGATGGCAAGGCGACGCTTCTGCCCGCCAAAAAGGCCGGGATCGCTTTCGAGATGGAACAATAGATGCTCACAGCTCCTTCAGATCGATACACTCTTGCCCGATGAACGTGAGGCGGTACACGCAGGGCAGCTTGGGCAGCAACTCGACGTATTGATCGCGGCCAAAACCGCTGATAAAGCGGCTCAAGACCGTGCTGAGCGCGCAGCCGTGCGTGCCAATGGCGACAGTGTGACCTGACTCTGCCGTCAGAATCCTCGTGAGCGCCGCCAGGTTCCGCGCCTGCACCTCGCCCAGCGACTCTCCACCCTCGTGCTTGCAGCCAAAGTCCGCCCACTCGCACCGTGAGTATTCCTCCCAGTTGTCGATCCAGCCGCCGCCGATGCGCCGCTCGCAGAAATCACATTCCTCGAGGATGGGCAGCCGCCGCGCCTTTGCCAGCGGCGTCACGGTCTGCATCGCGCGCAGGTATGGGCTGGAATAAATGGCGTCAAACGCAATGCCTTTCAGCTTTCCGGGCAACGCGGCCGCCGCCTGCATCCCCGCCGCCGTCAGCGGGCGCGTCCGGTCGTCATGCACCGATTGGTCGGACTGGGCGTGGCGGATGAAATACACGGTGGTCAGGCGTTCCAGCGGATCCAGATCGCACAGGATCGTGGGCGCCAGATCGCCCGACGCCGCCATCGCGCGCAGCTGAGGCAGATCTGCCCAGCGCGCGTCGCAGGTTTCGCCCGCTTGGAACAATACGTCCGCCAGATCGACTTCCCGATCGAACAGCCAGGAATCCTTGTGGTCATCGACCCGTTTCTCGGTGCGGAACAGGCGGCCGCCGTCGGGATCGAGCGCGATGCCCAGCTCCTCTTTCACCTCGCGCAGCGCGGCGGTCAGGCTGTCCTCGCCCGCCAAGGCCGAGCCGCCGGTGCACTCCCACAGGTCCGGAAAGGGCTGCTTGTCGGGCGCGCGCCTGCTGAGCAAATACGCGCCCTTGGCGTTGCGAATCCATACGTTCACCACCAGGTGGTAATCCCCCGGCCGCATCTCCACGCCGCGCGCATGCGTGCGCCCGGTGTGGTTGCGCATGTCGTCATACACATCCCACAGCTCCACCCGCAACCCTCCCTCCATCGCTCGATCCAGCATATCACAAAAACAATGGCGGGGGCAAGCCCCGCCATTCTGCATTCACGAAGAGAAGACCGTCCATCCATCCAGGCGTTCGCCGCGCCCGGCCTGATCCGGCTCTTGAGGCGGCGCCTTTAAGCGCCCCCCTCCCGCGCCGCAATCATGTCTTTCACTTTCATGAGGCGGGTGAGCGCGCCGCGCTCGTTCTCGTCCAGCTTCATGGTGATGTATCGGATGGTGTCCCCGAGGTCGGGGATCATGACGTGTTCCAGCGCGTTCACGCGGCGGCGCGTCTTTTCGATCTCGTCGGCCAGCAGGTTGCAGGTCTTTTCGACCTCAGCCAGCCGGATCATCTGGGGCAGCACGGAGGCGAGGCCCTCAATCGCGCCATCCAGCTGCGCGCTGGTCTCGGCCAGACCGTAGCTGAGCTGGGTTTCTCCGAGACTCTCCTCGTCCACGCTGATCACCGGCACGTCCACCGACATGATGTTGGCCTTTGAGATGGTCAGATCGACCGTGCGCGCGGGATATAGCACCGCCTCCAGAAGCATCGCAGGCTGCATGACGCCGGAGCACAGCGCAAAATCGGCCAGCGCCGCAGACAGCGCCCGCTCGACTTCCTGGCGCAAGCGCGCGTTCTCGCGCACAAGCAGCACGAATCTGCGCATCATCTCGTCGCGCTTGTCTTTGAGCAGCTTATGGCCCCGAACCGCGGTTTTGAGCCGGCGTTTCAGCCGAGTCAGCTCCATGCGGGTGGGGTTGACCCTCATCAGTGCCATTTATTCGCCCTCTCCCGGCAGGTCGCTGGGCAGAAACTCGTCCAGCATGTCGTCGCGGATGCGCTTGTGCTCGGAGCGCGGCAGCAGGTTCAGCAGCTTCCAGCCGATCTGCAGCGTCTGCTCGACCGTGCGGTTGGTGTCGTAGCCTTGAGACACATACTCCTTCTCGAAGGCGTCCGCGAACTTGGCGTATATCTTGTCGAGGTCAGACAACGCTGCGTCGCCCAGGATGACGGCCAGCTCCTTGGCGTCTTTTCCGCGCGAGTACGCGGAGAACAGCTGGTTCATGGTGGGCGCGTGATCCCTGCGCGTCTTGCCCTCGCCGATGCCTTTGTCCTTCAGGCGGGACAGGGAGGGCAGCACGTCGATTGGCGGCGCGACGCCCTTGCGGTGCAGCTCGCGCGACAGAATGATCTGGCCCTCGGTGATGTAGCCCGTCAGGTCCGGGATCGGGTGGGTTTTGTCGTCCTCGGGCATGGTCAGAATCGGGATCTGCGTGACCGAGCCGGCCTTGCCCCGTATGCGCCCGGCGCGCTCGTAGATGGACGCGAGATCCGTGTACAGGTAGCCCGGGTAGCCCCTGCGACCCGGCACTTCCTTGCGCGCGGCGGACACCTCGCGCAGCGCCTCTGCGTAGTTGGTGATGTCGGTCAGGATGACCAGCACGTGCATGTCCTTCTCGTAAGCCAGATACTCGGCGGCGGTGAGCGCCATGCGCGGGGTGGCGATGCGCTCGATGGCCGGGTCGTTCGCCAGGTTCATAAACAGCACCGCGCGGTCGATGGCGCCGGTTCTCCGAAAGTCGCTGATGAAAAAGTCGGCCTCCTCGAACGTGATGCCAATCGCGCCAAACACCACGGCAAAGTTGTCGCTCTTGCCCTTGATGACCTTGGCTTGGCGGGCGATCTGGGCGGCCAGCTGCGCGTGCGGCAGGCCTGATCCGGAGAACACCGGCAGCTTCTGGCCGCGCACCAGCGTGTTCAGGCCGTCGATGGCCGAAATGCCGGTCTGGATGAACTCGTCCGGGTAGTCGCGCGCGGCGGGGTTGATGGGCGCGCCGTTCATGTCCATGCGCTTGTCGGGGATGATCTCGGGGCCGTTGTCGCGCGGGCGCCCCAGGCCGTCGAACACGCGGCCCAGCATATCCATGGACACGGAGAGCTCGATTGAGCGCCCCAGAAATTTCGCCTTGGCGGTCTCGATCTTCAGACCCTGGCTGCTCTCGAACAGCTGCAGCATGGCGCGGTCGCCGTCCACCTCGAGCACGCGGCCGGATCGGATTTCGCCGTTCGCCTGCTCGATTTCGACCAGTTCGTTGAACTTTACGCCCGAGACGCCTTCCACCAGCATCAGCGGCCCCACGACCTCACGGATGGTCCGATACTCTTTGAGCATTCTCTACACTCCTTCCGTGAGCGACTGCATCTGCGCATTCAGCTCGGCCTCAATGGCGTCGAATTGCTTGAGCTCATCCTCGGAAATGTACTTTGCGCGGCCGATGCGCTCGCGCACCGGGAGGGATGAAACGCGGCTCAGCTCGGCTCCGCGCGCAAGCGCCGCCTGGCCCTTGTTTTGGTAGTCCAGGATCAGCGACAGCATCCGGTATTGCTTGTCCAGCGAGGTGTAAGTGTCCACCTCGTCGAACGCGTTCTGGTGCAGGTAGTCCTCGCGGATCATGCGCGCCACCTCGAGGGTCAGCCGATCCTTGAAACTGAGCGCGTCCACGCCCACCAGGCGCACGATCTCTTCCAGTTCCGCCTCTTCCTGGAGCAGGCTCATGGCGCTTTGGCGCTTTTCGTTCCAGTCGGGCGCGGTGTTTTGGGAGAACCAGTCGCTCATTCGGTCGACGTACAGGGAGTAGCTCTGCAGCCAGTCGATGGCCGGGAAATGGCGCTTATACGCAAGTCCTGCCGACAGGCCCCAAAACACCTTCACGATGCGCAGCGTGGCCTGGGAGACAGGCTCGGAAATGTCGCCGCCGGGGGGCGACACGGCGCCGATGGCGGAAATCGCGCCGGTGCGGCCGTCCGATCCCAAACAATGCACCCAACCCGCTCGCTCATAAAACTCGGCGATGCGGCTGCCCAGGTACGCCGGATAGCCCTCCTCGCCGGGCATCTCCTCCAGGCGGCCCGACATCTCACGCAGCGCCTCTGCCCAGCGGGACGTGGAGTCGGCCATGATGGCGACCTTGTAGCCCATGTCCCGGAAGTACTCCGCGATGGTGATGCCGGTGTAGATGGACGCCTCGCGCGCCGCCACGGGCATGTCGGAGGTGTTGGCGATCAACACGGTGCGCTTCATCAGCGACTCGCCGGTGCGCGGATCGTGCAGCTCGGGGAACTCCATCAGCACGTCGGTCATCTCGTTGCCGCGCTCGCCGCAGCCCACGTACACGATGATGTCGGCGTCGGCCCATTTGGCCAGCTGATGCTGCACAACCGTCTTGCCGCTGCCAAACGGGCCGGGAACGGCCGCCACGCCGCCGCGCGCGATGGGGAAAAAAGTATCGATGACGCGCTGCCCGGTGACCATGGGCTCATTGGGCGCGATCTTTTCCTTGTAGGGGCGGCCCCTGCGGACCGGCCATTTCTGAATCATGCTCAGCTCGCGGCTGCCGGAGGCGGTCTTGACTTTGGCCACCGTCTGCTCCACGGTGTACAGCCCGTCGCCCAGCCACTCGATCGTGCCCTCGACCCCCGGCGGCACCATGATCTTGTGAATGACCACGGCGCTCTCCTGCACAGTGCCCAGCACGTCGCCGGCCGACACGTGTTCGCCAACCTTCGCGAACGGTTCAAACCGCCACTGTCTTTCGCGGTCCAGCGCGACCACGTCGATGCCGCGGGTGATGCGGTCGCCCGCCTTGGCGCGTATTTGCGTCAGCGGACGCTGAATGCCGTCGAAAATCGACTCGATCAGCCCAGGCCCAAGCTCGACCGACAGCGGCGCGCCGGTTGAAAACACCGGCTCGCCCGGGCCGAGGCCCGAGGTTTCTTCATAAACCTGAATCGAAGCGCGGCTGCCGCGCAGCTCGATGATCTCGCCGATCAGCCGCTGGTCAGACACGCGCACCACGTCGTACATCGTGGAATCGCCCATGTTGTCGGCAACGATCAGCGGGCCCGCGACCTTGGTGATGATTCCGTTGTTCAACACGAATCCCCTCTTCTCTTTGGGTACTGCGCCGGATCAGGCGTCGGTATTGGTAAACAGGATGTCGGCGCCCACGGCCTTCTCGACATTGGCGCGCACGCGCTCCATCCCGAGGCCCGTGCTGCCCATCTCCCCCGGAATCGGAATGATGGCCGGCAACACGCTGGTCCGGTAGCGGTCGATGGCTTCCGGGATCTGGACGGCGACATCCTCGGTGATGAAGATGACGGCCACGCCCTGTTCGGCCAGGGTAAACAGCGCCCTGCCGGCCTCGTCGCCCGAGGACACCGGCACAGCCTCGATCCCCAGCGCCTTGAAGGCCAGCACCGCTTCTCGGCTGCCGATGGCGGCTACTTTGGACATGTGCTCTCCTCCAATCCACTAGACATACAGCTCGCGCAGGCGCGCGTTTAGCACGTCTTGCGGCACCCGCGCGTTTTTGGCGGTGGCGATCAGGCGCACCACCGACGACTCTCTCTCTGTGGCCAGCAGGTAGCCCACCAGCGGCAGCACACCGCCGATCTCGTTTTTGTGGGGGCGAATCAGCCCCATCAGCTGGTCGTCAGCGCGCCGCTCCAGCTGCGTCAGCGCCTGCGTGAGATCAGGCGCGGCCATGGATTCCGCGACGACGCCAGCATAGGGCCGCCTCCCGGTCAGGCGCGCGGCCTGCTCCGGATCCTCGGCCAGATGCGCCACCGCGTCCGGATCCAGCGCACCGCCCTCAATCAGCAATTCCCTGGCAAACGCGGCGCTTCTGCCCATTTTCGCGCAGCGCAGCGCGATCATAAGATTTGTCAACTCGAGCTTCTGCTGAAAATAGCTGTGCAGCGGCTCGGACTTCACGCGGGCGAGCCGATCCAAGATCATCTCGTACATGGCCTTGTCCAGCCGCACATCCACAAACAGCGGATCCATCTGCACCGCGATGCGGCGCTCGATCTCCTGCATGGCGAGTTTCAGCGCGTCCGGCAGGTCGCTGTAGTTGTTTTCAAGCACCGCGCGCCGCAGCCGCTCCGGATCGAGGGTGCCGCAGGGCGACAGCTCGGCGTCCGCGATGCCCAGCACCCGCGACTTGAGCAGCAGCTTCAGGTTCAGCGCGTCGTACTTCAGCAGGAAACAATCGGTCGCGTCCGGCTCGGGCGTTATGTCCTTCAAAAGCTCGCATGCCTCGGCCACGCGCCGGTCGGCCAGCCGAGCGATGTCGGCCTGGTCTTTTGCTTCGCCCCAGCCAAGTTCGACCAGAATCCTCGCCACGGCATCGGCCGACGGCGCGGATGTCAGCCGCTCCAGTGCTTGTCTGTTCATCAGGTTCTGCGCCAGCACCGCGATGCGGCCCACCGCGAACCCATGGCTTCTTTGAGGCATGTGCTACGCCTCCCCAAAAAGTAGTTTCGCCACCTCGGCCTCTAGGCCCGGCTTGCTCTGGCCGAGTACCGCCTCGTAGGAGCAGTTGGTCACGGCGCCCGCGCTGATTAGCGCGAACCCGCCGCCGGTGGCATGCCGCTCGGGCCACAGCCGGACCGGCACGCGTCCCTTTTTCAGCAGCTCGGCGTTCACATCCGAGAAGAACGCGGCGTCAAACAGCGCCTCGTCCCCCGCCTCAAACGCCACGGCCTCCCCGCCCTGCGCGACGGACAGCAGCAGCTTTTTGTTGTAAGCGCGGCGCTGTTCCAGCGGCATGTTGCGCATGCCCGCCAGCGCGGTATCGAACACCTGCTCGATCACCTCGCGCTTGGCGCCAAGCAGCGCCTTTTTTTGGTCCAGCTCGGCCATGCGCAGCATGCGGCTGCGCTGAAGATCACAGTCCTCGGCGATCTTGCGTTCGGAAGCCGCGCGCTTTTGAGCCAGGGCGGCCTCGGTCTTCTTGCGCATATCCTGGGCGCGCTCGTGCGCGTCGGCCAGCGTGTGCGCCGCGGCGGCGCGCGCATCGTCCAGGATCTTTTGGGAAATGGCATCCGCATTCATCGGTCAGGTCCCCCTTCTCGGCGCGGCATTAGATCTGCGTGAACCACACCATCAAGAACGACGCCAGCAGCGCCAGCACCGCATAGGTCTCAACCATGACGGCGATGGAGATGCCCTGGCCGCCCGCGTCGGCGCGCTTGCCCAGCAGGCAGATGCCAGCCGCAGCCGCCCTGCCCTGGTAGATCGCCGAAAACAGCCCGACGACGCCCACCGGCAGGCAACCCATCAGGATCAAAAGGCCCTGCGTCATCGTGAGGTCTAGCATGCCGCCAAAGACGTTGATCTTGAGCAGCACGATGAATCCAATCAGAAAGCCATAGATACCCTGCGTACCGGGCAGCAGCTGCAAAACCAAGGCCTGTCCAAACAGGTCGGGTTTTTCGGAAATCACGCCCGCCGCCTGCTCGCCGGCGATGCCCACGCCCTTGGCCGAGCCCACACCCGCCAGAAACACCGCAACCGCCGCGCCCATCAGCGCCAGAACCTGGCCAATCTGCAAACCTTCCATCAAACAACATCCTCCTCTTGTTGGTCTTTGCTTATGCAATCCGCCGTTACGCCGCGACATCGTCCTCATCCGCTCCGCCCACTATGTCCACATAGCGCGTGTTGGCGCAAAACGGTACGAAGTCGTGACCGCCGGATTCGTAGAATTTCCCGAAAAACTCGATAAACTGCAGCCTGCAGCTGTGAACATACGCGCCCAGCGCATTGATCATCAGGTTGAATGTGTGTCCAACCACCAGCAGGATGACCGCAAACACCCAGCCCACACCGCTCATCATCATGGACGCCAGCGTGTTAAACACCATGCCGATCACGCCGGTCGCCAGCCCCATGCCAAAGAGCCGGGCATACGAGAGAATGTCGGACACGAATCCAGAGATGCCGTACAGCGCGCCCAGCCCGGAGAGGAGCCGCTTAAACGGATTCTTCTGTGCGCGGCCCGCCATCAGCAGAATGATCAGCACGCCCGCGCCGGCCATCACGCCGCCCACGGTGGTATTGACCGCCAGCAGCCCCAATCCGATCAACAGCAACATCCAGCTGACCTGATCATACACCGCGTCCAAGGCTTTGCCCCGCCTGATGTTCATGTAGGCCGCCATTCCCATGCCCACGAAAATGTGCACCACGCCAATGCACAGGCACAAAACCACCATCATCAGCGGCTCGTCCATTGGCGCGAACAGCAGCGGCGGAATGCCCTCGATGGAAAACCAGCCGCCGTACATCGCGCCCCAGAACACGGTGGACAGGCCGCCCATCATCAGGATGAACGCCATCTTGCCCATGGCCGACTTTCTGCCCAGCTTGTGGAACAGGTAGCCCGCGCCCAATCCCAGCAGGATGCCGTAGCCCGCGTCGGACACCATCATCCCGAAAAAGCAGATCCAGAACGGCATCATCATGAGCGTAGGATCCAGGCCGTGGGGATCGGGCATCGAGAACATTTTGACGATGGTCTCAAACGGTGAAACCGCGCTCATGTTGCGCAGCATCGTGGGCGGCTTCTCGTCCTCCCCGGGATCGGAGAACTCCAGCTCGCACAGCGGCGCCACCCGCTTCAGCTCCCTTTCAATCCGCTCGCACTCGGGCGCCGGCGCCCAGCCGTTCAGCAAAAACGCTGCCCGGGTGGACTGCACTCGCGTCCCCGCCGCCAGCTGGTCGCGCTCCACCGCCACGGTATCCCGCAGCAGCCGCAGCATGGGCAGCTGGTCGGCCAGGCTCTCCGCCTCGCGGCTCAGCTGGCCGCGCACCTCGTCGATGCGGGCGATGCGCCCCTGCAGCTGATCCAGCTGCAGCGAGGGCAGCCCTTGCGCGTCGGGAAAACTGACGCGCGCGGCGTCGATCCGTTTGATCAGCTCCTCAAGCCCCGTGGCCGCGTCGTTATGCGCCGCCACCAGCAGGTTCACCGAATCCGTGGATCTTGAAATCTCTTCAAACAGCGCCGTGCCCAGCGCGGACAGCCCGTCCTCGAAGTCGGAAAAGCGCCGCAGGGGCACGCTCAGCAGCGTCAGCGCACAGGTCTTGGTCGGCCCGATTTTGTTCAGCGGCGCGTTCAGGTTGGCCCACGGACTCAGCTGCTCGATCTGCGCGCGGGCGCGCGCCTCTTGCGCGCGCAAATCGCCCCGCGTGCGCTCAATCTCCTCGAGCCGCGCCACCGCTTCCATCAGCTCGCCCTTGCTGGCCAGCGCGCTCTGGATCTGCTCCGATCCTACCGCGCGCCGCCCGTCCAGCATGCCCGGCTTGTGCTTATCAAACGGCGCCAGCCGCTGAATCGTCAGATCCAACCGGTCGATCTGCCTCTGCAGATCAGCCAGCCGCGCCTGCTCGTGCTCGACAAACGAAGCGCGTCCCTGCTGGTCGCTCTCGTTGACCTGCACGCAGCCGAGCCTCTGCATTTTTTTCATTAGCCGCGCCTTGTCCTGGTTCAGGCCAAGCAGCGCGATCCGTTTCATCTCAACGATTGCCATTGCCTACGACCCTTTCAAACACGGTCCGGCCGGCCTGAGAAACCCGCGCCTGCGCGGTGCGCTTGAGCGCCTCACGCTCGCCCTCGCGGCGCAGCTCCAGCGCCTTGATCTCGTCCTGGGTGCTGATACGCGCCTCCTCAAGGCGGCGGGCCGCCGCGTCGTGCATGTCGCGCAGGGCCTGCCTCTCCATCTGGATGTTGGCTTCCTCCACCGACTTCAGGATCTCGCGCGCCTCGCGCTGCGCCTGCTTTTGGATCTCCTCCGCCTGGCGCTCCGCCTGCTCGATCTGCTCGAGCAATGTGTTCTGCAAGCTGCTCACCTCGCAAATGATGTTCATGCCGCGAATTTCCTAGAAACAGTCGGCTCCGCGCTCCCAGCGGGGCGGGCGTTGATCGACCCTGCCTCCCGCATGAGCCTCCTGTGATCGCTGGGGCGATTGCCGCTCGCGCGTTCGGCCCCAGAATCACATGCGCTACTTGGTGCCGAACAAGCGGTCCCCGGCGTCCCCCAAGCCCGGCACGATATAGCCGTGCTCATTCAGCCTCTCATCGACGACCGCGATGTAGATGTCCACGTCCGGGTGCTGCTGCTGCACCAGCGAGATGCCTTCGGGCGCGCCGATCAGACACATCAGCTTGATGGCGTTGCAGCCGCGCGCCTTCAAAAAGTCGATCGCCGCCGCGGCCGAGCCGCCGGTGGCCAGCATCGGATCCACCACGATCAGCTCGCGCTCCTGCACGTCCGGCGGCAGCTTGCAGTAATACTCCACGGGCTTGAGGGTCTGCGGATCGCGGTACAGCCCGATATGCCCCACCTTGGCCGCCGGCACCAGCGACATGATGCCGTCCACCATGCCCAATCCCGCGCGCAGAATCGGAACAACGCCCAGCTTCTTGCCTGCGATCACTTTCGTGGTGCACTTGCAGATGGGCGTTTCAATCTCGACGTCTTTCAGGGGCAAGTCTCGGGTGACCTCGTAGGCCATCAGCATGGCGACCTCGTTGAGCAGGTCACGAAAATCCTTGCTGCCGGTTTGCTTGTCGCGCATCAGCGAAACCTTGTGCTGAATCAGCGGGTGGTCAACCACAAAAACCTTGCTCATTCGTACCCCTCCAACATTATGCAATTAAGGTGATTATACCCGATTCCCGTCAGAAATACAATTACAAAATCAATAATTTTGAGCCGTCTACAAAAATTGTTTGTATTTCGTGTGAACTTTCTTGAAAAAAGCGGGCGGCCCGATGTGGGTCGCCCGCCGCTCAGTTTGCGCGAATTCTCGCCACGTGCTCCTTGATCTTCTCGAAGCTGATCTGGCTGATGACATGCTCGATGCGGCAGGCGTCGTCCATGGCGGTCTGCTCCTCTACGCCCAGCAGCGTCAGAAACTCTGTCAGCAACAGATGGCGCTCGTAAACCTGCTCAGCCAGCGCCCGGCCCGCCTCGGTCAGGTGGATCCCGCCGCTGTCGTCCACCGTGATGAGCAGCGCCGCCCGCAGATTGCTCATGGCCACGCTGACCGACGGCTTGCTGAACTCCATATGATTCGCGATGTCGATGGATCTCACAAACCCGTTCTGCTTGGTCAGCACCAAAATGGCCTCCAGGTAGTTCTCCTTGGATTCCTGAACGCGCATTGCAAATCACCTCTCATCTGCCAGTATACCACAGTTTGCTTTTAATGAAAACCCCACGGACTCGTGTTGTTTTATTCGCGCCGTTTTATGGTATGATAGAGAGGACAAAACGAAAGTGAGGTTGATTGAATTGGCCGCATTGAAAATCACCGACCGCCTGTATTACGTGGGCGTTCAAGATCCGGATTTGCGCGTGTTTGACATCGTGATGGAGTCCCCCTACGGCACCAGCTACAACGCATACGTGCTCAAGGGCGACAACAAAACCGTGCTGTTTGAAACGGTCAAGGCCAGGTTCTTCGACGAGTTCCTGGAGAACGTGAAATCGGTCACGCCCCTTGACAAAATCGACTACATCGTATCCAACCACACAGAACCCGACCACGCGGGCAGCTACGACCGGCTGCTGCCGATGTGCCCGAACGCCACCGTGCTGGCCAGCAGAACCGCCATTGATTTCATCGGCGAGATCATCAACCGGCCGTTTCCCGGGCGGGCCGTCACCGAGGCGGACAGGATTGACCTGGGCTCCCTGACGCTGACATTTCTGTCGGCGATCATGCTGCACTGGCCGGACTCGATGTTTACCTATGTGCCTGAGATCAAGGCGCTGTTTTCCTGCGACAGCTTCGGCTGCCACTACGCCGACGCGCGCGTGTTCAACGACCTGATCGAGGGCGACTTCGAGGGGGCTTACCGCTACTATTTCGACAACATCATGGGGCCTTACAAGATCCCCCACATGCAGAACGCGCTCAAGAAGATCGCGCCGCTTTCTATCGAGTTCATCGGCAACGGCCATGGCCCGGTGATCCGCAAGAACGCCCAAAAATACATCGACATGTACGCGCGCTGGTCCGAACCCGCGCCTAGGGGCGAGCCGCGGGTGGTCATCGCGTATGTGTCGGCTTATGGCTACACAAAGTCGCTGGCCGACGCCATCACCGAGGGCCTGCGCGAGGCGGGCGTGAAGTCTGTCGAACTGTTCGATCTGGTGACCTGCGACAAGCAGAAGGCCGCCTCGGCCATCGAGAGATCCGACGCGTTCCTGCTTGGCAGCCCCACGCTGGTCGGCGACGCGCTGCCCCCGGTGTGGGAGATGCTGGCCGTTCTGAACCCAGTGGTTCACCGGGGCAAGCTGGCGGCCGCTTTCGGATGCTACGCATGGAGCGGAGAGGCCGTACCCAACCTGCTGGCGCGGATGCAACAACTAAAGCTCAAGCTGCCGCTGGACGGCCTGCGCGTGAAGCTGAAGCCGTCGGAGGCGGATCTTGCCCAGGCGCGCCAGTACGGCCTTAGCTTTGCGCAGGCGCTCTTCAACCCCGAACCCGCTCAGGCGCCCGGCCCGGGTGGCGCATCCAAAAAACAATGGAAATGCACCGTGTGCGGCCGCGTGTTTGATGGCGATGAGCCCCCGGTGCCCTGCCCCATCTGCGGCGCGGGCGCGGACAGGTTTGTCGAGGTCACGGATACACCGGACGTGCATTTCCACCGGGATACCGAAGAGTCGTTCGTCATCATCGGCGGCGGCGCAGCGGGTTTCGCGGCAGCCCAGGCCATTCGCGCGCGCAACAAAACGTGCAGGATCGCGCTGGTGGCGGGTGAAGGCGTGGTTCCCTACGCGCGCCCCGCGGTGACCGAGGCGCTTTCCGGCAAGCTGAAGTTCGCGGATATGCTGCTGGAACCATTGGGCTATTACAAGGACAACCAGATCGATCTGATCACCCGGGCAAGCGCGCAGGCGGTCGACGCGAAAAAGAAAGCGATTACGCTGTCGGATGGGCGCTCTCTAACCTACGACAAGCTGCTGCTGGCCACCGGCTCGTATCCGGTCAATCCCATTGCACGGGACGGCGGCGCGATTCCCGTGCACACGCTGCGCACATTCAAGGACGCGCAGGCCATCGTGGGGGCCGCGCGGGGCAAGCGCGTGCTGCTGGTGGGCGGCGGAATTCTTGGGATCGAAGCGGCGCTGGCGCTGCACGAGCTGGGCGCGCGGGTGACGGTCGCGGAGCTGGCCCCCCGCTTGCTGTCCAGCCAGCCCGACGAGGCGCTGTCCGAGACGATTCGGGCCGGCCTGTTGAAAAAGGGCATCGAATCGCTGGTCGGGCGCACCGCGGAGACGATCACCAGCGCGGGCGCGACGCTATCCGACGGCAGCCAGATCGAGGCAGACGTCGTGCTGGTGTCCATCGGCGTGCGCAGCGAGCTCTCACTGGCCCAGGCTGCGGGGCTGGCCACAGGCCGGGGCGTTGTGGTGGATGATCATATGCGCACATCCGTCGGGGATGTGTTTGCGGCGGGCGACTGCGCCGAGTTTGACGGCAAGATGTCAGGCCAGTGGGGATCGTCGAGCCGCATGGGCGAGGTCGCGGGCGCTGCGATGGCGGGCGACGACAGCCAGGTTTATCAGCCAGAGCCACCCACGCTGGAACTTGGAAAGGTGCTGGCCAAGATATAACTAAGGACTCTACGGGCGCGGGGGGGGGGCCCCCCCCCGCCCGCGCAAAAACCAAGAAGAAAACCCAAAACAACCCCGGGCCGGCGCCCCCCCCCCCCCGGGGGGTGGTG
>JAVBQA010000111.1:0-12387 GCA_031549325.1 Eubacteriales bacterium
CCCCCAGCCCATTCCTCTTTTCGCAATGGTCGGCTCGTTCGCTGCCGCTCCTGCGCCTTCCTTGCTCAAAGAACCTCCGATTCGCTTCTTCGCCCACTGGGCGCGCTCATCTCCGGTTCCCTTCAAGCGCTTTTGGTTACGGTACCCATAAGGTACCGGAAATCGACAATACCGATTTCCGGGAACGGATTTGATGGCTGGGCGGCGGGGCAAAGGCAATGGATATGACCGGGCTGGCCGCGAGGCCAAGCATGGATGATCAGGCAGCCCGCAGGGCACAGCGCAGCGTCCGTCTGGACATGGAACAAGAGGGCACAGCGCGCCGGCCGGACGGGCTTCAGGGCGGGTGCGGGAGCGCGTTCGCGCGCATTCTGCACTTTCTTCTTGTGCGATCGATTATTTGTGGTATAATGTTGTCAAATCCGAAACTTACCATGGGGAGTTTTCGTCGAATAAGACGGATACAAAGGCATGCTGTTGCCTGTTGGGAGGGTATTACTCATGAAGAAACTCAGACCTTATCTGGTGTTGTGCCTGGCGCTGCTCTTGGCGCTCGGCTTGTGCCCGCCGGCCCTGGCGGCCACGGGCGTGAGCGTGCAGGGGCGCACCGTGGCCGAGCTCGGCAGCGACGTGTTCGCCGCGCTGGCCGACGCCAGCGGCACGGGCCTGTATAAAATCCCGGCGGACGGCGAGATGACGCTGGTCGAGGCGCAGACCGACATCCGCGACCTGGTGACCGTGGGCGACAGCGTGTATTACCTGCGCTACGATCCGCCCGCCTACCAGCTGGTGGCCTGCGACAAGGACGGCAAGCTGCTGCCGCTGGCCGAGTTTGCCGAGGGCCAGCAGGTGGACAAGCTGAGCTACTACGACGGCATGCTGTACCTGCTGGTGGACAACGTGCTGACGCTGATGGACCCGGCCGGCGGCGAGCCGGACGAGCTGAACACCGACATCGTGATGAGCGACTACGTGATCAGCAACGACGTGATCTACTACATCTCGGCCGATGAGGACGAGAAGGTGACCTACGACAAAGAGGAGGCGGGCCACAGCCTGAGCGGCACCTACGGCCAGCTGTTCTCCATGACGATCAGCGGCAGCACCCCCGAGCAGGTGCTGGACAAGGGCGTCTCCGACCTGAAGGCGTTCGACGGCAACATCTACCTGCACAACATGGAGGACAATTACTCCTCCGTGAGCGGCAGCGACTACTGGCTGGAGGGCAAGCTGTATCGGCTGAACATGGCCACCAACCAGCTGGTCTCGATGAACCTGAACTACGACTGGGCCTATTTCCCCGCCGCGAACGGCGTGGTGGTGTCCCGAGAGAAGAACGTGTCGATCTTCCCGCTGAACGGCGGCGCGGAGAAGCTGCTGTTCAGCCCGGAGGCGCGCGCCATCATGACCGCCACGGCGGACAACGCCTACGTCTATGAGATCAGCAAGGGCGTTTTGACCCAGGTTCCGCTGAACGGCGCCAAGACCAGGACCCTCTACAGCGGCGGCCCGATCACGGATCCCTCCGCCGGTTCCGCCACCCCCGCCGAGGGCACGGCGGGCGCCGAGGGCGCCAAGGGCCTGGCCGACGAGATCCCGGCCGACGGCTACATCTTTCCCGATTCCGCCACCCGCAAGCTGACCATGGACGACCTGCGGCAGGTCGATGGCACGCTGTGGGAGCTGGGTCGCCTGGAGATCCTGGCGCGCCACGGCTATGAGTTCAACACCAAGTCGGTGCAGGCCTACTTCAACGGCAAGTCCTGGTACACGGCGGGCGGCTATCGGGCCGGCATGCTGGACGCCATCGAGACCTACAACAACAGCCTGATCAAGCGGCAGACCGGCGGCGTGCTGGGCCGCAGCGCCACCAGCCGCGATGTTGATTCGGGCAGCTCCTCCGCCAAGACCGGCGGCTACATCTTCCCAAACTCCAAGACCAAAAAGCTCACCCGCTCCCAGATCCTGGATGTGAGCAAGTCCAAGTGGGCCTACGGCCGCAACGAGATCCTGGCGCGCCACGGCTACCAGTTCGAGACCAAGAAGTTCCGCGACTACTTCAACGGCAAGACCTGGTACAAGCCGGGCGGCTACAGCCGCAGCTCGGTGAGCAGCCTCGAGTGGGACAACATGAACCTGATCAAGAGCATGGAGCAGGAGTACGGCCTGCTCGATGACGACGGCCGCGCCACCGGCTCCACCGGGCGCACCAAGCTGAGCAAGAATGTGTTCAGCGCCAGCTCCACCAAGAAGCTCAAGGCCTCGCAGCTGAAGGGCCTGTCCGCCGAGAAGCTGGCCACCGCCCGCAACGAGATCCTGGCGCGCCACGGCTACCCCTTCAAGGAGAGCAAGTGGATCAACTACTTCAAGAAGATCGGCTGGAAGCGCCGCAGCAATTACTCCAGCAAGGAACTGAACGCGATCGAGTGGTACAACATCGACCTGATCAAAAAGTACGAATAACGCGCCCAGGCTGTCAAAATACTGCGTCTTTTGAAGCTCAACATTCCTCTCCTGCATGACAGATACTTTTTAGACAGCCTGCGCGCCCCTCCAAGCGGAGGGGCGCGCCTTTTGCGCGCTTTGCGCGGGCGGCATCGGAATATCCACAAAATGGCTTCCCGCGCGGCGGGGGGCCTTTTTTCCGTTTTGGCGCAATTTGGACGGTATGGAGGCGGTGGATTTTCCAGCATAGCCGAAGCGAGGGCGGGCCAATTTAAGCGAGAACGTGCTTGCGATGAGGAGAATAATCATGAAAAAAAACCAGGAAAACCGGGAATCCATGCAAAAGCTCAAACACGCGCTGGGATGGGCGCTGGCGGCTCTGGTGCTGGCGGTGGGCGTGTGTCCGGCGAATCTAAAACTCAAAAATCTGCCAAATGTAATCAACCTGACGCAGGGCTATTCCACCCAGATCGCGCTGCCCGCGCCGTTTGGGGCCGAGATTCGTCAGGGCGGCGCGGCGGTTCTGGAGGGCCTGGACCAGACGCTCAGCGAGGCCGATCCTTCCTATATGCTGACCGGCGAGACCCCCGGCCATGCACAGCTGGTGCTGAACCTGCTGGGGCTGCCGGTCAAGACGGTGACGGTAAACGTTCAGCCGGAGCGCACGGTGATGCCGGGCGGGCAGTCCATCGGCGTGGCGATCAAGATGGGCGGCGCGCTGGTGGTGGGCATGAGCGACATGAAGGGCGAGCAAAGCCCCGCGCGCGCCGCCGGGCTGAAGCCGGGCGACCGGATCACCCGGGTGGACGGGCACGCCGTGGAGGGCGCGGCGGCGCTGAGCCGGCTGCTCAAGCCCGAAAAAAGCGTGCTGACGGTGGTGCGCGGGGACGAGGAGCTGCTGATTCCCATCACGCCCATCAAGGACGCGCGCGACGGCCAGCTGCGGCTGGGGGCCTGGGTGCGGGACAGCACCGCGGGCGTGGGCACCCTGTCGTTTTATGACCCGGAGAGCGGCATGTACGGCGCGCTGGGGCACGCCATCACCGACGTGGACACCGGCACCGTGCTGCCGGTGGGCGAGGGCTATATCTATGAGAGCCACATCGTGGACATCCTGCCCGGCAAGGGCGGAGAGCCGGGCGAGCTGCTGGGCGAGTTTTTCAACGAGGATAAGCAGCTCGGGAGCGTCGAGATCAACTCGGACATCGGGCTGTACGGCGCCAGCGACGAGCCCATGCTGAACGAGCTGTTCCCGGCGGGCGTGAAGCTGCTGGCGCGCGACGAGGTCAAGCTCGGCCCCGCGCAGATCATCACCACCATCGAAGACAAGGGCATGGCGCTGTACGACTGCGAGATCGTCAAGCTGTACCATCAGGATTCGCCCGCGCCGCGCAGCCTGGTGGTGAAGATCACCGACGAGCGGCTGCTGAACGCCACCGGCGGCATCGTGCAGGGCATGAGCGGCTCGCCCATCCTGCAGGATGGGCGGCTGGTGGGCGCGGTCACGCACGTGTTCATCAACGACCCGACGCAGGGCTATGGGCTGTACGCCGAGTGGATGATCGAGCAGTGCGCTTGAGCGCCGCGAAACAGGCGCCGCGAATGGGGAACCGCGCATTGGGAAAACCTCATTGTGCATTTTGATCCAACTGTTGAGAATTTGTATACATTTGAGATGTGGCAGGAATCGGGCTGGAATGCGTCGAAACCCCTATCCGATTGGGGGGAGATCGCGTGGGTGTTGCCAGGCGCCGCGCGGTGCTGGTCATGGCCGATGCGCAGCGCATCCGGCCGATGAACGAGCAGCTGACCGCGCTGGACGTGGATGTGATCTTCACGGCCCGGGACGGCGTGCAGGCGCTCGCCCTGCTGCCGCTCTCGCTGACCGACCTGCTGATCGCGGATCTGGTGCTGCCCATCCTGGACGGGCCGGAGCTGGTGCGGCGGGTGCGTGAGCTCAGCCTGCACACCATGCCGGCGGTGATTCTGATGGCCGCCGCGCCCATGCCGGGCGTCGAGGCGCAGGCGCTCATCGAGGGGGCGTGCGCGGTGCTGAGAAAGCCGGTCGACCAGCAGGCGCTCTCGGCGCTGCTGTCCGGGCTTTCCGTGCGCGACCGGGTGCAGCGGGCTTCCGCCAGCGAGCAGCACATCCTGCAGGCGCTGCAGCGCCTGGGGTTGTCGGTGAAGCTGCGGGGCACGCACTATCTGGTCGAGGCGATCTCGCTGGCCTCCAGGGACGTCCGGCTGCTGGAGGACCTGACCGCCACGCTGTACCCCATGGTCGCCGAGAAATTCAAGGTGGAGCAGGCCAAGGTGGAGCACGCCATGCGCCGCGCGGTGGAATCGGCCTGGTCGGGCGGCTACCTCGAGGCACAAAACCGGGCATTTGGAAACACGATCGATGCAAGGCGCGGCAAGCCGACCAGCGGCGAAATGATCGCCCGCGTCGCGGAACTGCTGCGCGTCAAGGAGATATGATTGATGAAGAACAAGAGAGTCTGCCTGATCATCCTGGATAGCCTGGGCATTGGCAACGCGCCGGATGCCGACCAATACGGCGACAAGGGAGCCAACACGCTCAAGAGCGTCATGGCGCAATCGCCCGATCTGCCCAACCTCATCGACCTGGGGCTGCTGAACGCGGCGAAACTCCCCGGGGCCATCGAGGATCCGCTGGGCTGCTTTGGGCGCATGACCGAGCTGTCCGCCGGGAAGGACACCACCACCGGCCACTGGGAGCTGTCCGGGCTGCCGGTGATGAAGCCGTTCCCGACGTATCCGGACGGCTTCCCGCCCGATCTGATCCGGCAATTCGAGGAGGAAGTCGGGCTGGGCGTGATCGGCAACAAGGCCGCGTCCGGCACCGAGATCATCGAAGAGCTGGGCAGCGAGCACATCAAGACCGGCAAGCTGATCGTCTACACCTCGGCCGACAGCGTGTTTCAGGTGGCCGCGCACGAGGCCATCGTGCCGCCCGCCGAGCTGTGGCACATCTGCCGCATCGCCCGCAGGATGCTGACCGGGGACCACGCCGTGGGCCGCGTGATCGCGCGCCCGTTCGTGGGCAACCCGGGCGCTTTCGAGCGCACCGGCAACCGGCGCGACTTCTCGCTGGACCCCACCGGCAAGACCATGCTCGACCTGATCAAGGACGCGGGCAAGGACGTGATGGGCGTGGGCAAGATCGAGGACATCTTCAACCACCGCGGGCTGACCTTCTCCAACCACGCCGCCGGCAACGACGCCTGCGTGGACGCCACGCTGGAGCTGCTGCGGCAGGACAGGTGGAAGGGGCTGCTGTTTGTGAACCTGGTGGACGGCGACATGGTCTACGGCCACCGGCGCGACCCGAAGGGCTACGCGCGGTCGCTCGAGGCGTTTGACAGGCGGCTGCCCGAGATCATGCGGCTGCTGGGGGAGGACGGGCTGCTGGTCATCACCGCCGACCACGGCTGCGACCCGGGCTATGCGGGAACCGACCACACAAGGGAGCAGGCGCCGGTGCTGTGCTGGAGCCTGAACGCCAGGGAGGGCGTGGACCTTGGGCAGCGCACGAGCTTCGCCGACGTGTCCGCCACCATCCTGGAGGCGCTGGGCGTGAAGGAGAAACTTCAGGGAACGTCGTTCCTTAGAGAGATTGAGGATTGATGCGCCATGCCGGATAACGCCCATTACGAATCCATACTCGCCGCCGCCGACTTCCTGAAGCAGCGCGTGGACACGTCCGCGAACCTGGCGCTGGTGCTGGGCTCAGGCTGGGACTTGCTGATCGAGCGGATCAAAAACCCGGAGCGCGTCCCCTACGCAGTGGTGCCCGGCATGCGCCGGAGCGCCGTGCCGGGGCACGCGGGGGAGTGGGTGTCGGGCACGGTGTCCGGCGTGCGCGTGCTGGTGATGTCCGGCAGGATGCACCTCTACGAGGGGCTGGACCTCAAGACCGTCACGCGGCCCGTCTACGTCATGAAGCAGCTGGGCGTCGGCAAGCTGGTGCTGACCAACGCCGTCGGCGCGGTGAACACGGCGTTCACCCCCGGCGACATGATGCTGATCACCGACCACATCAACCTGACGGGCCAAAACGCGCTGATCGGCGAAAACGACGAGCGCCTGGGCCAGCGCTTTTTCGACATGACCCACACCTACGACCCGGCGCTGATGGACGCGGCCAGGCGCGTGGCCGCGGCCCAGGGCTTCCCGCTGCGCGAGGGCGTGTACGCCCAGATGACCGGCCCCTGCTACGAGACGCCCGCCGAGATCCGCATGCTGCGCGCCATGGGCGCGGACGCCATCGGCATGTCCACCGTGCCCGAGGCCACCGTGGCCCGTCATGCGGGGCTCAAAACCCTGGGCCTGTCCTGCATGACCAACATGGCCGCGGGCGTGCTCGACCAGCCGCTCAGCCACCAAGAGGTGCTGGAGACCGCCGCCCGCGTGCGCGGCCAGTACGGCGACTTCATGCAGGCGCTGGTGGAGCGGATGGAAGGCCCGGGCGCAGCGGAGAATGGCTGACGGCGGGCCGCGCCGGCGCGGCGCTTGCGCCCAAGCGCCCGACAGACGCAATCCTGGCGCGCTGTGAATTCCACACGGCGCGTTTCTCCCGCCGAGATTTGCCCCTGCCTGTCAATCATATTGTCCCCTCCCCTCGGGTACTCTAGAACAGAGACAAACCGAGGGGAGGGCTTTGCTTGTCTAGAAAGCTAATCGCGTTGCTGCTCGCGCTTTGGGTGCTTTGGCCCGCCGCGCAGGCCGCGCAGCTTGCCGCCCAGCCGCTGGAGGAAGCCGCGCCCATCCCGATCGCGGCCAAGAGCGCCATCCTGATCGAACCCGCGTCCGGCCAGGTGATCTTCGAGCAGAACGCAGACGAGCGGCGGCCCGTCGCCAGCGTCACCAAGATCATGGCGATTCTGCTGGCGTGCGAGGCCGTGGAGCAGGGGCGGGTGAAGATGGACGACCCGGTCACCGTGTCCAAAACCGCGGCGGGGATGGGCGGCTCGCAGGTGCTGCTGGACGCGCTGGAAGTGCAGCCGTTCAAGCAGCTGCTGAAGGCCATGATCGTGGCCAGCGCCAACGACGCCACCGTGGCCGTGGGCGAGCACCTGTTCGGCAGCGAGCAGGAGTATGTCGACCGCATGAACCAGCGCGCCCGGGAGCTGGGGCTTTTGGACACCCAGTTCGTGAACAGCACCGGGCTGCCGGCGCAGAACCAATACAGCACCGCGCGGGACGTGGCGCGCATGTCCGTGGAGCTGATCCGGCACAAGCTGTATTTTGACGACTCCTGCATCTGGATGGAGGATTTCGAGCACCCGGGCGGCCGCATCACCCAGATGACCAACACCAACCGCCTGATCCGGCTGTATCCGGGCGCGGACGGCCTCAAGACCGGCTCCACGTCCGAGGCGGGCTACTGCATCTCGGCCACGGCCAAGCGGGGCGACATGCGGCTGATCGCGGTCGTGCTGGGCGCAAGCAACGGCAAGGAGCGGTTCTCCATCGCCGAAAAGGTTCTGGACTATGGGTTCGCCAGCTACCGCAGCTTCGCGGTGGCGGAGAAGGGCGCGCGGGTCAAGGGCGAGCTGCCCGTGACCGGCGGCGACAAAAACTCCGTGCCGCTGGTGCTGGGCGACGACATGCACCTGCTCATCAAGAAGGGCGACGAGCAGGAGATCGTGCTCCAGCCGCGGCTGCCGCTGTCGCTGCACGCGCCCATCCAGCAGGGGCAGCAGGTGGGCAGCGTGGACGTGCTGCGCGCCGGGCGCAAGGTGGGCGAGATCCGGGTGGACGCCGCGCAGGAGGTGCTCCGCCAGAACTACGGCACCGGCTGGCGGCGCGTGTTCGAGGAATGGTTCTACTATTGACGCCCATTGTGAATTGTGTATTGTGAATGCCCCATTCCCTTGCGCCCCGGCGACAGGGCGTGCTACAATGGGGAAATGGGGGAGATGAGGCGGGTGTTACAGCGGCTGTGGTCCGAGGGCGACCATGTGCTGGCGGCGGTTTCGGGCGGCGCGGACTCGGTGGCGCTGCTGCTGCTGCTGCACGAAATCGCGCGGCAAGGCGAGATCCGCCTGAGCTGCGCGCACCTCGATCACGGCATCCGGGGCGAGGCGTCCAGGGCCGACGCGCGATTCGTTCGCGCGCTGTGCGAGCGGCTGGGCGTGCCGCTGGCGGCCGAAGTCGCGGATGTGCCCGGCCTGGCGGCTCTTGAGCGCGCGGGCGAGGAGACCGTGGCGCGCGCCGTGCGCCACGCGTTCCTCCACAGGGCGCGCGCGCTTTTGGGCGCGGACTGGATCGCCCTCGCCCACCACGCCGACGACCAGGCCGAGACCGTGCTGATGCACCTGCTGCGCGGCGCGGGCACGCGGGGCGCTTCGGGCATGCGGCCGGTGGAAGGGGTGTTCATCCGGCCGCTTTTGGACGTTCCCAAGGCGCGGCTGTTAAAGCATCTGGACTCGGTCGGCCAGGCGCATGTGACCGACGGCACCAATCTGGAGCCCATCGGCCCGCGCAACCGGCTGCGGCTCGAGGTGATGCCGGCACTGGCGGACATCTATCCGGGCGCGGTCCCGGCGCTGTGCCGCCACGCGCGGATCGCCGCGGGCGAGGCGGATCTGATCGATCGGCTGGCAGCGGACTGGTTTGAAGCCCGCGCCCGGCGGCTGCCCATGGGCGTGCTGATCCCGCCCGATCCCGGAGCCGACCGCGCGCTGGTTCGGCGGGCGCTGGCGCGGCAGCTCGGCTGTGACGCGGATGCCGTCGAGCGCGCGCTGGCGCTGTATGCGTCCGGCCGCCCGGGCAAGGCGTCGCTGCCCGGCGGATGGGAACTGGAGCGGACGGGCGCGGGGCTGTATCTGCTCCGGGGCGTCGCGCCCCCCCTGCCCGTGCCCCTGGCGGACGGCGCGGCGCTGGGCGGTTGCTGCACCATCCGCGTGCGGGCCGCCCTGCCCGTGCCCGTCCGGGACGACCCGTACCGCCAGGCGCTGAACCTGGCGGCGCTGGCGGGTGCCGAGCTGCGCACCCGCCGCCCGGGCGACCGCTTCCAGATGCTGAACGCGCCGGGGGACAGGCTGCTGTCCGACGTGCTGACCGACCGGAAGATCGACCGCCCCATCCGGGACTTCCTGCCGCTGGTGGCCGTGGGCAGCCGCGTGCTGTGGATTCCGGGGCTGGGCGTCAGCGAGCAGGCGAAACTCACGCCCGGCTGCGGCGCGCAGCTGCTGACCTATGAGGGAGAAAAACTGCTTTGATGCGCAGCGCGCAGTGAAGGAAGTTGACCGGCGTCAAGGCGCGGCCTGCTGTCAACCGGTTCCCATTGTGCGTTCGCGCGCTGAATTACAAATGGAGGGGTTTTTACCATGCACAAGGACCTGATGAGCGTGCTGTACACCAAGGAACAAATCGACGTGCGGGTGCGCGAGATGGCCGATGCCATCAGCCGCGACTTCGAGGGGCAGGAGGTCATCCTGATCGGGATCCTGAAGGGCGCGGTGGTGTTCTTCGCCGACCTGATGCGCGCGATCCGCGTGCCGGTCAAGATCGATTTCATGGCCATCTCGAGCTACGGCTCGGCCACCAAGTCCTCGGGCGTGGTGCGCATTTTGAAGGATCTGGATCACGACATCACAGGCGCGAACGTGATCATCGTGGAGGACATCATCGACAGCGGCATGTCGCTGTCGTTTCTGAAGGAGAGCCTGCTGGGGCGCGGCGCCAAGACGCTGAAGATCGCCGTGCTGCTGGACAAGCCGTCCCGCCGCCGCACCCACATCGACGTGGACTACAAGGGTTTTGAAATCCCGGATGAGTTCGTGGTGGGCTACGGCCTGGACTACGGCGAACACTACAGGGAATTGTCGGAAATCGGCATATTGAAGCCGGAAATTTACACAAATGACTGAATGCTGGGTTTGAATTGTCCCGCGCCTGGTGGTATAATGAACTTGGCGGTTTAGACGCGTTCGCGCACCGAACCCCAATGCATCGACTTTTCGGAAACGAGGTACCGTGGGTTGAATCAAAACAAGTTCATGAAATACCTGCAGGGCCCGCTGGTGATGTATCTGGCCCTGATCGTGGTCATTATGCTGGTGGTCAACATGCTGGGGGCCAACCCCCACGACAAGATTGACCAGGTTAAGTACACCGACCTGATCTCTATGATCAAGGCTGACCAGATCGAGAACGTGCTGATCCAGGGCAACACCGTGGTGGCGCGCAGGGTGGGCAGCCAGATCCCGGCGGAGCAGTTTGGCGCGCGCTACGACATCATCACCAACGTCGCCAAGGCCGAGGACTTCCAAAACGACGTCAACAAGATCTACGCCGAGAAGCTGGGCAAGGACGCCAACCTGATCGGCGCGGCCGACTATGCCTTCACCTTTGATTCCAGGCCCGCGCTGCCTCCGCCCGCGTGGATGGAGTGGCTGCCGCTGCTGGTGATGCTGCTGCTCATGGGCGGGCTGTGGTACTTCCTGATGCGCCAGCAGACCGGCGGCAGCAAGGGCGTGATGAGCTTTGGGCGCAGCCGCGCGCGGCTCACCGACCCAGGCAAGAACAAGGTCACCTTCGCCGACGTGGCCGGCGCCGACGAGGAAAAAGAGGAACTGCGCGAGATTGTGGATTTCCTCAAGGATCCCAAGCGCTTCACCGACGTGGGCGCGCGCATCCCCAAGGGCGTGCTGCTCGTGGGCCCGCCCGGCACCGGCAAGACGCTGCTCGCCCGGGCCGTGTCCGGCGAGGCCGCCGTGCCGTTCTTCACGATTTCGGGTTCCGACTTTGTGGAAATGTTCGTGGGCGTTGGCGCCAGCCGCGTGCGCGACCTGTTTGACCAGGCCAAGAAGGCCGCGCCTTCCATCGTGTTCATCGACGAGATCGACGCCGTCGGCCGCCAGCGCGGCGCGGGGTTGGGCGGCGGCCATGACGAGCGCGAACAGACGCTGAACCAGTTGCTGGTCGAGATGGACGGATTCACGCACAACGAAGGCGTGATCGTGATGGCGGCGACCAACCGGGCCGACATCCTGGACCCCGCACTGCTGCGTCCGGGCCGGTTCGACCGTCAGATCACCGTCAACTATCCCGACATCCAGGGCCGCGAGGAGATCATGAAGGTCCACGCGCGCGGAAAGCCCATGGATGCGAACGTCGACCTGTCCACACTCGCGAAAAAGACGCCGTTCTTCACCGGCGCGGACATCGAGAACGTATTGAACGAGGCCGCGATCCTGACCGCGCGCCGCAACAACCCGACCATCACCATGGATACCCTCGAAGAGGCCATCACCAAGGTCCAGATGGGCGCGGAGAAAAAGAGCCACCGCGTGACGCCGAAGGACACGCGGCTGGTCGCGTACCACGAGGCCGGCCACGCGCTGGTGATGCACTACCTGATGGAAGGCGACAAGGTGCACGAGGTGTCCATCATCCCGCGCGGCAAGGGCGCGGGCGGATACACGCTGGGCCTGCCCAGTGAGGAAGTCAACTATGTCACCAGGACCAAGCTGATGAGCCAGATCGCGATGGCGATGGGTGGCCGCGTGGCCGAGCGCATGGTCATGGGCGACATCTCCACCGGCGCGTCCAGCGACATCAAGCAGGCCAATCAGATCGCGCGCGGCATGGTGACCAAGTACGGCATGTCGGACGAGCTGGGCCCGATCTTCCTGGGCAGCGACCACGAAGTGTTTCTGGGCAGGGACTTCTCCAGCCACAGCGAGTACTCCGACGAGATCACATCCAAGGTGGACGCGGAGGTCAAGCGGCTGCTGAAAAATGCCGAGGAGACCGCCGAGCAGATCCTGGCCGAGCACCGCGACCAGCTCGACATGATCGCAGAGATCCTGATGAAGAAGGAAAAGCTGGACACTTTCGAGTTCGAGAAGCTCATGGATGGCGCGAGCGTGGACCAGATCCTGCAGGAGGCCGAGGAGGCCGAGGCGAAGG
>JAVBQA010000049.1:0-24839 GCA_031549325.1 Eubacteriales bacterium
GTGTACGCGATGAGGGAGTCGCTAAACCAGCTGTCGCCTGAGTAGGGGTTGCTGGGCGGGGACTACACCTCGTTTGGGTGGAATCACGACCTGCAGCTGGTCGCGCCCATCCACCCCGACGAGTCTGCGACTCGCCAGGAAGCCACGCTGCGCGACCGGTTCTTTCTGCTCATGAAGAACTTTGCGCCACCCTTGGGCAAATACGCCGTGGCGGGCAATCACGATGCTTTTACCGACGGGCTGCGCCAATCCATGGCGCTGGGCGGGGTGACGCTGCTGCAGAACGAGGTTGCGGTTGTCGAAAAAGATCAAGAAAAGCTGTATTTGGTCGGATTGGATGACTGGACCACCGGCGTGCAGAAAGTGAGCGAGCTGGCGGCGCAGGTGCGGGGGAGAGATCTGGTGATCGCGCTCAGCCACAATCCGGACGCGCTGCCGCAGATCAGCAACCATCCGGCGAAGGACGGCAAGCAGTGGGCCGACCTGATGCTGAGCGGCCACACCCACGGCGGACAGGTGCGGCCACTCGGGATCACCATCATCAACATGTCCGGCTATGGCTATCTCACCGGCTTGCGGCTGGAGAGCGGCACGGAGCTGCTGGTTTCCAACGGCGTGGGCACCACCGGGCTGCCGTTGCGGCTGGGCGCACCCGCACAGGCGCACCTGATTACGCTGCATGGGCCGAACTGGATCCCCGAAACCTAGGTAAGCACTGATCAAATTGGCCACCGGTCTTGAGGCGCCTTTTCCGCTCCGGCGGCGGCGCTCTCCGCTTGAAATAGCTCTGCTATTCGTGCGCTCCGACTTCTTGCCGGAACGAAAAATCCACCTCAATCCCGGCGGTCGCTTTCATCAGCGCTTACCTAGGCAAAGCGGACAGAATCGGCTGAAAACAGCTTTTCAGCGCGGCTCTGTCCGCTTCATTCAATGAATCAACCCTCGTGCTCGACCTCGCGCTCGCGAAACAGCAGCGAGATGCACCAAAGCCCCGCCACGCCCACCAGCGAGTAGACGATCCGGCTGACGACGGCGGTCTGACCGCCACACACATAGGCGACCAGGTCAAACCCAAACAGACCGATCAGCAGCCAGTTGATGGCGCCGATGATGACCAGAATCAAGGAAATACGATCCAGCATGAAACAATCACTCCTTATCAATGCCCGCATGTAGCGCGGTCTGAGCCAAGTATGCCCTGAAAGCAGCGAATATATCAGAAACGCGTCATAAAAACGCCAAAATTTGTTTCTGGTCGAACGATTTTGGGTTTGAATGCCTTTTTCGTCAAAAAATGGCGTGCTTTTTCATGCGTAATGTGATATAGTGTTAGCAGTGTGAGGTCTTGTGACAATTGGATATTGGGAGGCGGAGTCATGAAAAAGGTGATTGGCATTATACTGGCTGTGCTGCTGGTGGGTGCGGTGACCACGGCGGTTGTGCTGGGAAGCCAGCTATCCGGGCGAATCACTGCGCTGACAGCCAGCACAGACGCGCTGAAGACAACCCAAGCCACCCTCGACAGCACAGTCGCCGAGCTGGAAGGGCTAAAGGCGCAGCAAAACGCGCTGCAAACCGAGCTGGACGGCGCGGTGGCCGAGCGCGATGCGCTGGGCGTTCAGCTGCAGACCGCCAAAGACGAGCTGAAAGCGCAGCTGGGGGCGGCAAAAACCGAGGCCGATACGAAGATTCAAGCGCTGACCGATCAGCTCGAAACGGCCCAGACCGAGGCGCAGAGCCAGCTCGAGGTGCACCAGAAGGCGGCGGATGAGAACCAGGGCAAAGCCGACGAGTATGCGCTGCTGCTCGAGGAAAGCAAAAAGCAGCTGGACGAAACCTCCAATGAGCTGGACACCCATAAGAAACAACTGGCCCAAGCCGCCGAAAAGCTCACGCAGTCCCAGGCCGCGCTGGACAGCGCCAATGCCAAGGTGAAGGATCTGGAAGGTAAGGTGGCGCTGCACGAGCAGAAAATCAAGGATCTGCAGGCGCTGGCAGACGACCAACAGGCGCTTCAAACCAAACTGACCGCCGCCCAGGAGGACCTTGCGGGCAAGGAGTCGCTGCTGGCGGAGACAGAAACGGCGCTGAAGGACGCGCAGGACGGCTTGGCCGCCGCCCAGGCCGATGCCAAGGCGAAGGAGCAGCAGGCCCAGGAGATCAGCGACAAGCTGACCGGCGTACAGGATGAGCTGGCGGGGAAGACTTCCTTATTAGAAGAGGCGCAGAGGCAGCTGGAACAGCTGACGCAGAACAGCAAACAGCCCGATCCGGCGCTTGCGGCAAAGGACGACGAGATCGACCGGCTCATGCAGCAGACCGAGGCGCTGCAGCAGCAGATCACCGACGGCGCTGCCCAGCTGGAGCAGGCGCAGCAGGAAGCGCAGGGCTTCAAGGACCAGGCGGATCAGGCCGCGGCTAAGGTAGACGAGCTGGCAAAGCAGGTCGCGGACTATAACGACGCCGACATCGGCAAGCTGAACCAGGATCTTGAGGACGCCAAGACCGAAACCCAGGCCGTGCAGGCGCAGCTGGGCGAGGCGCAGGCCACCATCGCGCAGCACGAGGACGTCATCGGGCAGCACACGGCCAGCATCGACGACCTAAACAAGCAGCTAGCCGATGCGGGCAAGCAGCTGGAGGCGGCGCAGGTCAAGCTGGACGAGAAGGATCAGCAGATTCAGGCAGCCCAGGCGCAGGCGGATGATCTGACGGGGCAGCTGCAGCAGGCGAAAGATGAGCTGACCGCCCAGCAGCAGCGGTCTGACCAGAACCTGGGCACGGTGAGCGAGTCGGTCAAGGAGCAGTATGGCGAGCTGCTGGCGCAGTTCGCGCTGCTCAAAGACAAGCTCGAGGAGATTCAGAAGCAGGCGGAGACAAACGAAGGTGAAATCGGCCCCGGCCTTGCCGAGGCGCTGGCCAACGCGCAGCTTCAGATGGATGAATTCAACAACAAAGTGCTGGAGTTTTCGGCATAACTTTTCGGAAATCGCGAGGGCTCGCAAGCCCAAAAAACCACAACATGTTGTGCTTCCCAAATGGATATAAACAGCATGTTGCGGTTCATGGCGCTTGCGAGCCCGGCTTTTGGCGCTTGACAAGGCCGCGCAAAGGTGCTATACTACACGCGATATTGAGTGGAGCACTGTGACGTTTGATTGCGCAGTGTTCATTTCTCTTTATCGACGCTCAGGGCACAAGTGGGGCCGCCTTTTTTATTATCTGGCCGCATTTTAGGAGGTTTTTGGGATGGCAGACGAAAAAAACACAAATCGCGTGGTGCTGACGCCCGACGGCAAACGTAAGCTGGAAGAAGAACTGAATGAGCTGAAGGTGGTTCGCCGCGTCGAGGTCGCGCAGGACATAAAAACTGCGCTGTCCTTCGGTGATTTGAGCGAGAACGCCGAGTATGACGAAGCCAAGAACGCACAAGCGCGCCTGGAGGGCCGTGTG
Organism: Eubacteriales bacterium; assembly: GCA_031549325.1. Classification (GTDB taxonomy): domain Bacteria; phylum Bacillota; class Clostridia; order Christensenellales; family Aristaeellaceae; genus JAJDGF01. Next base: position 3,454 of record JAVBQA010000049.1, read on the forward strand.
CGCGACATCGAGGAGATGCTGCGCAACGCGATCATCGTGGATGAGGACGCTCTGCCCGCCGATACGGTGGGCGTGGGCAGCTCGGTGCGTGTTTTTGATATGGAATATAAAGAAGAAGACACTTATGTGCTTGTGGGCGCGACCGAGGCCGATCCGGCCAAGCTGCGCGTGTCCACCGAATCGCCGATCGGCATGGCGCTGATGGGGGCCAAGGTGGGCCAAGTGGTGGAGGCGCAGACGCCCGGCGGCACCATCCGCTTGCGCATCGAGGAGATCTCGCGCAAGAAGTAATTCAGATCGCTCAGTTTTTAAGGAGATAATCATGTCCGATGACATTCGCTTAACCCCGGAAGAACAACAGTCCCTGTCCGAACAAACCCAGATCCGCATGGCCAAGCTGGCCCGCCTGGCAGAAGCCGGATGCAGCCCCTACAACATCGTGCGCTTCGACCAGACCCACAAGAGCAGGGGAGTGCTGGACGGGTTTGAGGCGCTGGAGAACCAGAGCGTCAAAATCGCCGGGCGCATGATGTCCCGCCGCATCATGGGCAAGGCGAGCTTCGCTCACCTGCTGGACGGCGCGGGCCAGATCCAGATCTACATCAAGAAGGACGACCTGGGCGAGCAGGCTTACGAGGCGTTTCTCGACATGGACATCGGCGACGTGCTGGGCGTGACCGGCGCCGTGTTCAAGACGCGCACCGGCGAGATCTCGGTGCACGCCACCGAGGTGCTGCTGCTCACCAAGTCGCTGCACCCGATGCCTGAGAAGTTCCACGGCCTCAGGGACACCGACACGCGCTACCGCCAGCGTTATCTCGACCTGATCGTGAACCCGGAAGTCCGGGACACGTTTGTCAAGCGCTCCCAGATCATCCGTGAGGTGCGCAATTTTCTGGACGCCCGGGACTACCTCGAGGTGGACACCCCGGTGCTGGGCACCCTCGAAATCGGCGCGGCCGCGCGCCCGTTCATGACGCACCACAACGCGCTGGACATAGACATGTATTTGCGCATCGAAACCGAGCTGCACCTGAAGCGGCTGATCGTTGGCGGGCTCGAGCGCGTGTACGAGGTTGGCCGCATCTTCCGCAACGAGGGCATGGACACCAGGCACAACCCCGAGTTCACCACGGTGGAGCTGTATCAGGCCTACACCGACAGCCGGGGCATGATGGATCTGATTGAGGCCATGTTCCGCCAGGTCACGAAGAACGTGTGCGGCACGACCGACATCACCTATCAGGGCGAGCTGGTGCACATGGGCGAGCCGTTCGCGCGGCTGTCCATGAAGCAGGCCGTGAAGCAATACTCCGGCATCGATTACGACGAATGGACCAGCGATGAGCACGCTCGCGCCGCCTGCGAAAAAGCGGGCTTCAAGCCGGAGAAGGGTGCCACCCGGGGAGACTGCCTGAACCTGCTGTTCGAAGAAACGGCGGAGGAGCACCTGACACAGCCCACGTTCATCTACGACTACCCGGTGGAGGTGTCTCCGCTGGCCAAGCGCAAGGCGGATGATCCGCTGTTCACCGACCGGTTCGAGATGTTCATCGTCCGGATGGAGTTCGCCAACGCGTTCTCCGAGCTGAACGATCCCATCGACCAGCGCCAGCGCTTCGAGCGCCAGGTGGCGCAAAAGCGCGCCCAGGGCGCCAAGGCCGAGGTCGATGAGGATTTCGTCTGCGCGCTGGAGTATGGGCTGCCGCCCACCGGCGGGCTCGGGTTTGGGCTGGATCGCTTCGTGATGCTGCTCACCGATTCGGGCTCCATCCGCGACGTGCTGCTGTTCCCCACCATGAAGCCCCGCGATTAGTTTCCGAAGCCGTGGCACGGGAAAAAGCTTGTGCCACGGCTGTTTGCATTCAAACCGTACACCACAAGGAGAAAGCCATGTCCAATTGGTTCAGCCGCGAGGCGCTCAAAAACCACTTTCAATACGCCAAGTGGGTCTATGTGTTGATCTTCATTGGCGTATTTTTTGTGTCCGATTTGTTGTTCACCATGACCGCTTACCGCGCGCCGGCCGAGCGCAAGGTGGATATCCAGGTGGTCGGATATCTGGGCAGCACCGAGGGGCTGCAGCAGGTGTGCGACAAAATCCTGCCTGAAGCCCAGCAGCTCGATCCGACGCTCGAGGAGATCAACGCGCTGAACATCGTGTATTCTGGCGACGCCGAGACCGACATCTACGGCGCGCAGAAATTCATGGTGATGCTGGGCGCGCAGGAGGGCGACATCTACATCGTCAACCGCCCGCTGCTCGAGATGCTGGCGGGGCAAGGCGGCGCGCTTCCGCTGGACGCGTTCATCGAGCGGGGCCTTTTGCCCACCGAGGGCGTTGATCTGGATTCGGTGCGCGTCCCCGAACCGGTGCTCAAGGAGGGCGCGCCGCCGAGCGGGATCCAGCCTATCTACGCGCTGCCCGCTGCCTCCATGGGCCGCATGCAGGGCATCGACATCGGCTACGACAACGCCGACAAATACCTGGTGATTATGCAATACAGCAAAAATCCGGAAACCACCGCCCTGGTGATGGGGCTGCTGATGGACGCGCTGAGCGCGCCCGCCCCGGAAGCCGCGCCGTGATCAACCGGCGCATCCGCCCGGCAAAAGCCAGGGTCGGATGCGCTGAAAACTGTCCGCGCCCAATCCCGGCGCGGCAAATGACCAAACTCCGTCGGGCGCTCGCCTCCCAAGGGAAAGAGCGCTTTAAAGGCATAGGAAGGCATCAAAAAGGGCATGTTTTTAACCAAAGGGAGACGGAGAAATGCAGCTTTCGCTTGAAATGATTGAAACGCGAATTGTCGAGCTGGCCACATCGCCTGAGAACTCGCGCAAGCTCAGTGAAGGCATGGCGTTTGGCCCGCCGATCATCGGCTATGCCGTTGGAACCGATCCGCTGTTTCAGGTCTCAAAACACGACAATGGTGAGCCGGGCATGAACCCCATGGAGTGGCTGGAGGCCAAGTATGGCCAAAGCTACGACCCAGCCAAGATCGGCGTGATCAGCATCGCGCTGCCCATCGCGCTGCCCATCGTTGAAAAGATGCGCAAAGAGAAGTTCCACCCGTGTCTGGAGTGGTTGCTCAATCGCACAAATGGCACGGAATTCATCCGCAAGATGGCCGTCCAGCTGGAGGCTTTTTTTGAGCAGCATGGCGTGGACGCCATAGCGCCCATCGCCGATGAGCGCATGACGCGCCTGCGCAGCGAGCGCGGGCTGAGCAGCAACTGGTCCGAGCCCATGGCCGCCTATCTGTGCGGGTTGGGCCTTCTGAGGTCGCCCACCCAGATCCTGACGCCGCTGGGGGCCTGCGTGCAGCTGGGCTCCATCATCGTGGCCATGAAGCTGCCGGCGGCCGAGCGCGCCAACGCTTCCTGCGCCCAAGGGTGTTCCCGGATGGGGGAGTGCCGGGATTGCATCGATCGCTGCCCGATTGGCGCCATCAGCGAGCGAGGCGTGAATCAAACGCTCTGCCTGAAGTACCAAACGCAGTATATCATGCCCTACTTCAAGCACCGCTTTGGGTTTGATGGAATGTATGGATGCGGATTGTGCATGACGGGCGTACGCTGCGAGCTGGAACACCCGGATCTGCCGCTTCAATCGAAACAGACAAGCGCAGAGCGAACGAAATTGGGCGACAGTGGCGTTGACAAACAATGACGCCGCGTCAGCGGCAGGTCGACGCCAACAGCGGCCAGGGCTGGTAGTGCGCCGCAAGCACGAACGGCGGCAAGCATGAGCTCGAGTACACGCAGGCGACGGTCGCGTGCGGCTGCCGTCTGGTGGTCGGCATCGACAGGCAAAGCGAGTATCCCCGGCATGGGGTCGGGGACTTCTGGCATATTTGTCCAGGGGGGCGCGAAGCCCGTAGTTCCGGTGGAGCGACAAAGGGGGTGCGCAGCTCGAGCTTTTCGATGGATACGCAGATTGAAATCCAAAAACAGAGCAAACCGCGAGTGCACTCTTGCGGTTTGTTCCGTCGCACGCTTCTATTCGTCGCGCGGAGCTGATATAATGGTAGGTAGCAATGGCTGAAGGAGGATGTTTCATGAAGCAGATTTCGTATTTGGAGGCGATGGCGCTGGCCACCGATCGCATGTCCCACGGCGGCGCGTTTCTGACGGTGGGCGGCAGCGCTCCCAACACCATGACCATCGGCTGGGGCGCCGTCGGCTTCTACTGGGCTCGGCCGGTGCTCACCGTGGTGGTTCGCCCATCCCGCCACACCCACGCGCTGCTGGAGGCGCAGGGCAGCTTCACCGTCAGCGTGCCCACGGCGGATCCGCTCAAGCAGCAGCTGGCCTTCGCGGGTACGGCCTCCGGCCGGGATGTGAACAAGTTCGACGGCCACGGGCTCACCGCCGTCCCGGCGCAAGCCGTGGATGCGCCCATCGTCCGGGAGTGCGGGCTGCACTTTGAGTGCGTGCTGCGCCTCGCTCAGGACATGACCCCGGACCGCATGGATGAAGGCGTGCAAAAAGCCGCCTATCCCAAGGGCGACCTGCACACCCTGTTCTTCGGCGAGATCGTGGCCTGCTACCGGACCGACGAAGAGGACGTGTAGAAAAAGAAATGTCGGAAATGTGTTGCCAGCGGTCGACAACTGTGATATAATCCTATATTAGCGCATCCTTGCCCTGACGCAATGATCAGGGCCGTAAGTCCACAAGGAGGTGAAAAGCCAAATGAACCAATACGAAGTCATGTACATCATCGACACTGCGCTGGAAGACCAAGTCAGGAACGACACGATTGCCCGCTTTTCCGCGCTCGTCGCGCAGAACGGCGGCACAGTGGATCGCGTGGATGAGTGGGGCAAGCGCCGCCTGGCGTACGCCATCAACTACAAGACCGAAGGGTATTACGTGCTGATGTATATCACAGCGCCCTCCGATCTGCCCCGCGAGCTGGAGCGCAACCTGCAGATTGCGGAGTCCGTTCTTCGCTACCTGGTGATCCGCTTCGAAGGCGCGCTCCCGCCCAAGCGCGAGTTTAAGCCCTTCATGCCTGCGGGTCAGTCTGCCCCGGCCCCGGCCGTCGCGGAAGCTCCGGTTGCGGAAGCGCCGGCCGCCGCAGAAGCGCCCGCCCAGGAAGCTCCGGTTGCGGAGGAGGCCCCGGCCGCTGAAGCAGCTCCGGCCGCTGAAGCAGCGCCCGAAGCCTAACACAAAGGCAGGTAATGAGCAATGAACAAAGCGATTTTGATTGGCAACCTCACGCGCGATCCGGAAACCAGGACAACCTCTTCCGGCGTCAGCGTCTGCACGTTCACCATCGCGGTCAACCGCAGGTTCACAGACAAGCAGACCGGTCAGCGCGAAGCGGATTTCATCAACATCGTGACCTGGCGCCAGACAGCGGAGCTTTGCGCCCGCTATTTGGCAAAAGGGCGCAAGGTCGCGGTGATCGGAACCATTCAAAGCCGTTCCTATGATGCGCAGGATGGCACGAAGCGTTACGTCACCGAGGTCGTTGCCGACGAAGTGGAATTCATCTCGTCTCCGCAGGGCGGATCCGGGCACGGCCCGGAGGACATCCCGCCACCCAGCGAGCCCTCCGGCTTTGGCGCAACCAAGGCCAGCGGCTTCGCGGATGTTGAGGATGACGACGAGCTGCCGTTCTAGCTTCGAATCGATCCAAAGGTAAGTCCAAAGCAGGGGGAAGCTTCGCCCTGTGACCCATAGCCAGGCGCGACCGCGTCTGCCCGCGGCTTTTCCGCGGAAGGGCTAACCGTGAAAAGGAGGTAACAGCAATGTCTGAGGATAGAGGCGAACGCCGGGAGCGCCGGCCGCGCGGCAGAAAACCGCGCCGCAAGGTGTGTGCGTTCTGCGTGGACAAGGTGCAGCACATCGATTATAAGGATGTCATCCGCCTGCGCCGCTTCACCAATGAGCGTGGCAAGATCGTGCCGCGCCGCATGAGCGGCGCCTGCGCCAAGCACCAGCGCCAGCTGTCGGCCGCGATCAAGCGCGCCCGCACCATCGCGCTGATGCCGTACACGACGGACTAAGGAGTCATGCCCGGGGACTCCGTTCCCGGCCCCGCGCCAAGGGGATTGATTTCCTTTGAAATTCCATACAAAAGCCAGGATCCTCAAAAGGCTCCTGGCTTTTTTTGTTGCAGGGAAACCGCTGCGAATAACTTTATACCAATTCAAAATCGTAACGCCACGTCGCGCCGGATTTTTTCCGCCCTGCGGCGTCGCCCTCCGCTTAGCGTAGCTCTGCTACGCTGCACTCCAGCTCCTTGCAGGGCGAAAAAACTCTCGCCGCTTTGGAGGCGTTACTATTTTTCATTGGTATTATTGCGTCTGCCGTGATTGGGCGAGCGATTCTTGGAAAAACTTTAGGTGGAGCTGTTCGTCCTGAATGATGCGATCAAGGAGCGCGCGCACTTGCGGGTTGGTGGTTTGGGCGGCGTGCTGCTGATAATTGGCGATGGCAGCGCTCTCGGCGTCGATGTTGGCCTGAAGCATGGCCGGGTAGTCGTCGGCATAATTCACCTTGCCCGCCTGCCAGTAATAGCGGCCGTCGTCGAAGCTGGGCTTGCCGCCCAGCGCCTGGATCGCGCTGCCCAGCATGTCCAGGTGCTCCATCTCGAACAGCGCGATTTCCCGCATGGCGTTGGAAAAGGTTTCGTTGGCGCTGCGGCTGTGTTGGTAAAGGTACTGCATGATGGCGGTCAGCTCGCTCACCGAACCCGCGTAATCCTGTTTGAGCAGCGCCACCGTCTCGGGGTCTGGCGTGGTTTCATCCACCTTGGGGTAAGGCGCGGTGTTGATCGCGACCGGTGGATTGAATACTCTCTCCATGCGCATCCCTTCCTTTCATGCAAGCCTATGCGAGATCGGACGAGAGAATGATGATCAGGCGCCGAAGCGCCATTGTTAAAAACGTGTCAATCCGACGGAATTCTTCATTCAAGCCCGTTGTTTCCTTGACTTCAATCCTGCATTCCTTTATAATAAAAATGATGCAAACCGGTACCGTCAGAAATGCTGACACCGACCAATTTGGATAAGGGGGCTATTCATTTGAGCACGAAGATGACCATTGATGGCAACACTGCCGTCAGCCACGTCGCTTATGCGATGAGCGATGTGGCGGCAATCTACCCGATCACGCCGTCCAGCAACATGGCGGAGGTCGCCGATGAGTGGAGCGCGGCAGGCAGGAAGAACCTGTTTGGCCAGACCGTCCGCATCGCCGAGATGCAGTCCGAGGGCGGCGCGGCGGGCGCCGTGCACGGCTCGCTGAAGGCGGGCGCGCTGACGACCACGTTCACCGCGTCCCAGGGCCTGCTGCTCATGATCCCCAACATGTATAAGATTTCGGGCGAGCTGCTGCCCGCCGTGTTCCATGTGTCGGCGCGCGCGCTGGCCTACCACGCGCTGTCGATCTTTGGCGATCACTCTGACGTCATGGCTTGCCGCCAGACGGGCTTCGCGATGCTGGCCAGCAACTCCGTTCAGGAGGCCATGGACATGGCGCTGGTGGCCCACCTGGCCACGCTGAAGGCGCAGGTGCCCTTCCTGCATTTCTTCGACGGCTTCAGGACCTCCCACGAGATCCAGAAGATCGACGGCATAGACTACGAAGAAATCGCCAAGCTGGTCGACTGGGACGCCATCCGCGCGTTCCGTGACCGCGCGCTGAACCCGGAGCACCCGCATCAGGGCGGCACCGCGCAGAACCCGGACATCTACTTCCAGGGCCGTGAAGCCGCCAACAAGTACTACGACGCCACCCCGGCCATCGTCGAGGAAGTCATGAAGGCGGTGGGCAAGCTCACCGGCCGCAAGTACAAGCTGTTTGATTATGTGGGCGCCCCGGATGCCGAGCGCGTCATCCTCGCCATGGGCTCGGGCTGCGAAGCCATCGAGGAGACCATCGAGCATCTGCTGGGCAAGGGCGAGAAGGTCGGCCTGGTGAAGGTGCACCTGTACCGCCCCTTCTCCATGAAGCACTTCCTGGCCGCGATCCCGAAGAGCTGCAAGACCATCGCCGTGCTCGACCGCACCAAGGAATCCGGTTCCCTGGGCGAGCCGATGTACCTGGATGTGTGCTCTGCGCTGCGCGAGGCGGGCAAGAACGACATCACCGTCATCGGCGGCCGCTACGGCCTGGGCTCCAAGGAGTTCAACCCCACCATGGTCAAGGCCGTGTTCGACAACCTCAAGAAGGCCGCCCCGAAGAACCACTTCACCGTGGGCATCGAGGACGACGTGAGCAAGACCAGCCTGGCGCTGGGCAAGACGCTGGACGTCGCGCCCGAAGGCACCCGCAGCTGCATGTTCTACGGCCTGGGTTCGGACGGCACCGTCGGCGCCAACAAGAACTCCATCAAGATCATCGGCGACCACACCAAGATGTATGCGCAGGCGTACTTCTCCTATGACAGCAAAAAGTCGGGCGGCATCACCGTGAGCCATCTGCGCTTTGGCAAGCAACCGATCAAGTCCACTTACCTGATCGACTCGGCCGACTTCATCGCCTGCCACAATCCGGCTTATGTCACCAAGTACGACATGGTCTCGGCGCTGAAGAAAGGCGGCGTGTTCCTGCTGAACAGCCCCTGGTCCGAGCAGGAAATGGACAAGCAGCTGCCCGCGGCCATGAAGCGCGCGCTGGCCGAGAAGAAAGCCAAGTTCTATAATGTCGACGCCATCAAGCTGGCGGGCGAGGTCGGCATGGGCGGGCGCATCAACACCATCATGCAGGCAGCGTTCTTCAAGCTGGCCGACATCATTGCCTACAAGGATGCCGACAAATACATGAAGGACTACGTCAAGAAGTCCTACGGCAAAAAGGGCGACGCCGTCGTCAAGCAGAACTGCGACGCGATCGACATCGCGATCTCGGGCCTGGTGGAGATCAAGGTGCCGGCAGATTGGGCCAAGGCCACCAAGGGCGCCGAGCCCGTTAAGGTCGAAGCCAACGAGTATTTCGACAACGTGATCCTGCCCATCTTGTCCCAGCAGGGCCAGACGCTGCCGGTCAGCGCGTTCTCTGTGGACGGCACCGTGCCCATTGGCACCACCAAGTACGAGAAGCGCGGCATCGCCGTGAACGTGCCCGAGTGGCAGATGGATAAGTGCATCCAGTGTGGCCAGTGCTCGCTGGTTTGCCCGCACGCCGTCATCCGCCCCACGCTGGTCGACGAGAAGACCTTGAAGAACGCCCCCAAGACCTTCGCCACCAAAAAGGCCGTCGGCAAGGAGTTCGAGGGCTATGAATACAGGCTTCAGATCAGCCCGATGGACTGCACCGGCTGCGAAAACTGCGTGAACGTGTGCCCGGCCAAGGAAAAGGCGCTGATCATGAAGCCGCTGGCCGAGCAGGCCGCCGCCGAGGAGAAAAACTGGGCGTTCGCGACCAAGGTGCCCGAGTTCAAGGGCGAGCTGAACGTGAAGTCCATCAAAGGCAGCCAGTTCAAAAAGCCGCTGTTCGAGTTCTCCGGCGCGTGCGCCGGCTGCGGCGAGACCCCGTATGTCAAGCTGATCACCCAGCTGTTCGGCGACCGCATGGTCATCGCCAACGCCACGGGCTGCTCCTCGATCTACGGCGGCTCCGCGCCCACCTGCCCCTACACCACCAACGAAGAAGGACACGGCCCGGCGTGGGCGAACAGCCTGTTCGAGGACAACGCCGAGTTTGGCTACGGCATGGTGCTGGCCAACGCGCAGAGGCGAGAGAGGCTGGCCGAAACCGTGAAGTCCCTGGCCGAGAAGTGGGCGCAGTGGCCGGACGCCAAGAAGACATGCGACGAGTGGCTCGCGGGCAAGGACAACGCCGAGAAGTCCAAGGCCGCCGCGAAAGCGCTGATCAAGGCCGTCGAGGGCTGCAAGGACTGCGGCTGTGCGTGCGATGAGCTGGCCAAGGCCATTTACGCCGACAAGGATCTGCTGGTGAAGCAGTCGATCTGGGTGTTTGGCGGCGACGGCTGGGCCTATGACATCGGCTACGGCGGACTGGATCACGTGATTGCCCAGAACATGGACATCAACGTGCTGGTTCTGGATACCGAAGTCTACTCCAACACCGGCGGCCAGGCTTCGAAGGCCTCGCCCACCGGCTCGGTCGCCAAGTTCGCCGCGGCGGGCAAGCGCACCAAGAAGAAGGACCTGGGCCTGATGGCCATGTCCTACGGCTATGTGTATGTGGCGTCCGTCGGCATGGGCGCGGACATGAACCAGCTCATCAAGGCCGTGAACGAGGCCGAGGCCTATCCGGGCCCGTCGCTGATCATCGCCTACTCGCCGTGCATCAACCACGGCATCAAGATGAACCAGGCCCAGGCCGAGATCAAGAAGGCCGTGGCGTCCGGTTACTGGCCGCTGTACCGCTACAACCCGGCCGAGCAGAACCCGCTCACCATCGACTCCAAGGAGCCGACCGAGAGCTACGAGGCGTTTATCAAGGGCGAGAACCGCTACGCCACGCTGATGCGGCAGTTCCCGGACGCCGCCGAGCAACTGTTCAAGGAAGCCGCCACCGAGGCGCAGGATCGCATGGCGGTCTACAAGAAGCTGGCAGCGAAATAATCAGATCCATGGCAGGAGCGCACCAATCGGTGCGCTCCTTTTCTATGTCACGAAACACTCACGAAAACGGGTTTCGCTGGTTTTCGGCGCTTGTCCTAAATTGTTTTAGCCGATACAATGAAACCAAGAAAACCCAGAGGGAGGGCTGCTGTGTGAGGAAGGGTGTTTGCTGGCTCGTTTTTCTGCTCGTGTTGCTGCTTTTGCCCGCGCTGGCGCTGGCCGAGGCGCAGCAGAAGATGAACTTTACCAGCGATGACGACAGGCTGACGTTAACCGAGGTCGTTGGCGCCGTCGACGTGGAGATTCCGGAGAGCGTGGCCGACCGCCCGGTGGTGGCCATCGGGCCGCGCGCATTCGAGGGCAGCCCGGAACTGATCTCGGTCGTGCTCCCGAAGACCGTTGTCTCCATCGATCCGGAGGCCTTCGCTGCCAACCTGAAACTTGCAAAGGTCGAGGTTGATCCGGCCAACAAGCGCTTCAGGATGGACGGTGACGCGCTGGTGACCATCGAGGGCAAGCTGGTGTGGAGGCCGGGCGGGCCGGCCCCCGAGGCCGATCCCGCGTCCGTGCCGGCGCCGGAACCAACCCAACAACCAACGGCGGATGGAGACGAGACCGCCGCCGTCCTGAGGGCACTCGGCGACGAGCTGCTGTCCGCCACCCACGCGCATCTGCGCGCGGGCAACGAAATCAAGAAGAATGACAAGGGCGACGAGCTCAAGGGCGTGCAGCAACTGCTGAACCTGCTGGGCGACAAACTCACCGTGGACGGCCATGTGGGCGGCAAGAGCATCAAGGCCATGAACGACGCGCAAAAGGCGCTGGGGCTGGAGCCAACGCAGACCCTCACCCAGCTGGGATTCGAGACGCTGCTGCGCGCCGCCTACATCGCCAAGGATCCGGAGGGGGCGCGGGCGTTTCTCGGTGAAAAGTACGGCGCGGAAATCGACTACATCGCCGCCGCCGCGCAGAACCGGCGGGGCAACAACTTCACCGCTTACAAGGCGTTCCTGGAGCTGGGTGACTTCAAGGACAGCGCCGAGCGCGCGCAGGCCTGCAAGCTGAAATTCCCCAAGAACAGCCAGGTCTACCGCAACAGCCAATACAAGGGCGGCCGCAGCGAGCTGCGCATCAAGACCAGTGAGGACGAAGGCTGCGCCACGCTGGTCAAGGTTTACACAAAAGCGGATGAAACGCATGTGGCCAGCGTGTTCATCAAGGCCAAAGGCAGCTACACCATCAGCCTTCCGGCGGGCGATTACATCGTGAAGGTGGGCGCCGGCCACACCTGGTTCGGACCGAACGAGGCGTTCGGCATCGACTTTGACGAGAGCCGCTACCGGCGGCTAACGTTCGAGGACACGGGAACCGACGTGCTCACCCAGAAGTCCAGGTACCGAACCACGCTGACGCTGGGCGGCGCCACCGAGAACAATGTTGGCTCCCAGCATGAGGATCCAAGCGCTTTTTAGATCAACCGGCGCGGTGCGGGCGATGAGAAAATCATCGCCCGTATTTTACATGTGCATACGCTGTACTCCACCGCGCTTGCGTGCTATAATAAAGGAGGAAATCCCACCAAATAAGGAGCGATTGCCATGGAAATGCGAGAATTTCAACGCCTGAAGGGCGAAGTGGTCGTCATCACCGGCGCGGCGCAGGGGTTGGGTGAGGCGCTGGCCATCCGGCTGGCTGAAGAGGGAGCCAGCGTGCTGGTGGCCGACCTGAACATCGACGCCGCGCAGCAACTGGCCGCCAGCTTGCCGGATGCCATCGCGTTCCAGGTGAACGTGTGCGATTATGACCAGTGCGCCGCGATGGCCCAAGCCGCCATCGACAAGTGGGGCAAGATCGACCGGCTGGTGGCCAACGCCGCCATCCTGATCTCCGGCGCCATCGAGGAGCTGACTTACCAGCAGTTCAGTAAGGTGGTGGACGTGAACCTGAACGGCTATTTCAACACCTGCAAGGCCGTCATCCCCCACATGCGCAAAAACGGCAGGGGCTCCATCGTGCAGATCAACAGCAAATCCGGCAAGAAGGGCTCGGCCAAAAACAGCGCCTATGCCGCCAGCAAATTCGGCGGCGTCGGGCTCACCCAGTCCCTGGCGCTCGAGCTGGCCGAGGAAAACATCCGCGTGAACTCCATCTGCCCGGGCAACCTGCTGGATTCACCGCTGTGGGTTAACTCGCTCTACGAGCAGTACGCCAAAAACCAAGGCACCACCAAGGAGAAGATCCGCGAGAAGTACATCAATCAGGTGCCCATGAAGCGCGGCTGCCAGTATGACGACGTGGCCAACCTGATGGTGTTCCTGCTGTCTGACGAGGCGTCTTACATGACCGGCCAGGCGATCAACGTCACTGGCGGACAACAGCTCACCTGATGGACGCGCGGAAGCGGCCCGTCATCATCTGGGGCGCGGGGCGGATCGGGCGCGGGTTTGCGGCCGAGGTGTTCCGCGGCCATCCGCTGGCGCTGGCGGACATCGACCGGGCGCTGATCGACGGGTTGCGGGGCGCGGGAGGATACACCATTTTTGGCGCGGACGCCCGCGGCGAGTACGAATGCCGCATCGAAGGATACCAGGCGCTGCACACCGATGACCGGGCGGGAATCGAGGGCTGGCTGCTGAGGGATCAGCCCATCGTGGTGGTCTGTGTGTTCGCGGACAAGCTGCCCCAGGCAGCCGGGATGCTGGCGCCCTATATCCGGGCGCGCGCGCGGGAAATGCCGGGAAATCCCATGGATTTCATCATGGCCGTAAACATGCTGCACCCGGAGCGCGCGTTTCGCACAGCGCTGGAAACCCCGCTGGCAAACGATCCGGAAGCGCTTACATACCTGAAAGACAAGGTGGGCACGGCGGCCAGCACGTTCATGTGCATCTCGCCGGACGCGCCTGCGGCGTGTCTGGCGAAGGACCCGCTGTGCACCTACAACAACCACTACCGCGAGCAGGTGGTGGACGCGCTGAGCCTGCGCGGCGCGCATCCGGACGGGTTGCCCATGCTGCGGCTGACGCGGAACATCGCCGCAGAGGAGACGCGCAAGCTCTACACCCTCAACATGGCCCACGCCGCGACCAGCTATCTGTGCGTGGGCAAGCCCCACGGCTTCATGCTGGGCGCGGTAAGCGACCCGGACGTGCGCCCGCTGATTGAGCGCGCGCTGGACGAGTCGGCCATCGGCCTCAGGGGCGAGTTTGGGTTTACCGATGCGGAGATGACCGCCTGGAACCGGCGCATCATCGGCCTGCTCGAGAATCCGCACATCGGCGACGACCTGCCCCGCCTGGGCGCGGACACCCGGCGAAAGCTCTTTCATGACGATCGGCTGGCGGGGCCCGCGCTCTTGTGCCTGAAGCACGGCGGCGCGCCGACCGTGCTCGCCCGGGCGATCCGGAGCGGATTGGATTTCGAGCATGACGATCCGGGCACGCGCTGGGTGCGGGATATCGTCAAGACCGAAGGGCTTGCGGCCGCGCTGCGGAAAGTGTGCGGGCTGTCGCCCATGGAACCGTTGTTTTCTATGATTCTGAACGCTTAAGGAGGGCTATGTTTTATGAAAACCACAGCGGTGCGCCTGTACGGCGTAAATGACCTTCGCATGGAGGGCTTTGAGCTGCCCAAAATTCAGGACGACGAGATCCTCGTCAAGATCGTTTCGGACAGCATCTGCATGTCCAGCTACAAGGCCGCCATCCAGGGCAGCGCGCACAAGCGCGTGCCGGACGACATCTCTTCCAGCCCCATCATCATCGGCCACGAGTTCTGCGGCGAGATCGTGGAAGTCGGCCCGAAATGGCAGGGCAAGTTCAAGGCGGGCGACAAGTTTGGCATCCAGCCCGCGCTGAACTACAAGGGCTCCATGGCCACCCCGGGCTACGCCTATCCCCACTGCGGCGGCGCCGCCACCTACGCCATCCTGCCCCAGGAAGTCATGGAGATGAACTGCCTGCTGCCCTATAAGGCCGACTCGTTCTTCTATGGCAGCCTGGCTGAGCCGCTTTCGTGCATCGTGGGCACCTTCCACGCGCAGTACCACACCCGCGCGGGCGTCTATGAGCACGACATGGGCATCAAGGAGGGCGGCAACCTGGTGATTCTGGCGGGCGCGGGCCCGATGGGCCTCGGGGCCATCGACTACGCCATTCATTGCGACCGGAAGCCCGGCCTCCTGGTGGTGACCGATATCGACCAGACGCGGCTCGATCGCGCGGCCTCGATCTACACGGTTGAGGAGGCCCAGAGGAACGGCGTGAACCTGATCTACAAGAACACCTCCGGCGAGGACCCGGTCGCCGAGCTGATGGCCCTCACGGGCGGCCACGGCTATGATGACGTGATGGTCTTCGCGCCCGTGCCCACTGTCATCGAGCAGGGCGACAAGATTCTGGCGCACGACGGCTGCCTGAACTTTTTCGCGGGCCCGACGAACCCGAACCTGTCCGCCATGTTCAACTTCTACAACGTGCATTATGCCTCCACCCACATCGTGGGCACATCGGGCGGCAACACGGCCGACATGCTGGAGTCGCTCGAGATGATCGCGGACGGCAAGCTGAACCCGGCGGGCATGATCACCCACATCGGCGGGCTCGATGCCACCGCCGAGGCCACGCTGAACCTGCCGAAGATCCCCGGCGGCAAGAAGCTGATCTACACCGGCATCAGCCTCCCGCTTACCGCCATCGACGATTTTGCGGCCATGGGCAAGAACGACCCGCTGTTTGTCGAGCTCGCCAAGCTCTGCGCCGCCAACAAGGGCCTGTGGTGCCCTGAGGCCGAGGAGTACCTGCTGGCCCACGCCAAGCCGATTCAGTAGCGGGGCGCTGAGGTTTTTGCCCCGAGAACCCCGCGAGTGCCTGACGATTCAGGCCCCGGCCCGGGCGAACGCGGTTCGCCCGGGCTTTTCTTTTTGGTCCGGGGCAATTGTCCCGGCGGGGCGCGGTGTGGGCGGGCCGCCGGGCCTGTGTTATTCCGCACCCCTGCCGCATATCCTTTTGCCGAGGTGGTGTGGAATGTCAAGCCGGGCACGGATCAGGCCGCTGAGACAGGGGTTTCCAGCGCTGGAATGGCTGGAGGAGGCATCGGGCGCCCAGCCGCGCGTGATGCTGGCGGGCGGCCGCCGCGCCATGATCGAAAACCACACCGGCATCCTTGAGTTTGACACCGAGCGGGTGCGGCTGATGACCCGCCAGGGTGTGATGACACTAAAAGGCAAGGGCTTGATGCTGTCGGAGGTCCGGCCGGATGCGCTGGCGGTGCGAGGCGCCATTTCGGTGATCGAGTTGCCAGGCGCGAAGGAAGAGGACAAAGATGGCGGCTGATGTGAGGCTGCGGCTGCGCGGGCTGATGGTGGAGCGGTTTTTGCAGCGCGCGCTCAGCGAAGGCATAGAGCTGTTGGATGTACGGAGGGTCGGGCCGCGTGAGGCCGAGATGGCCGCATCCGAGCGGGATGCGGACAAGCTGCTCCATCTTGCGGAGCGGTTTGGGCTGGATCTGAGGGTCGAGCAGCGGCGCTGGCCGGTTCGCGTAAAGAATCGGCTCAAGAATCGGCTTTCCCTGCCATTGTCGGTGCTGCTGGCGATGCTGCTTCTTTCATTGTTCATGAGCAGGCTGTGGCTGATCGAGCTGCCGGAGGATGTCGACCCCGCGATTGCGCGCGCCTTAACAGACCTGGGCATTCGGCCCGGCCTATCGCTAAGCGCGATCGATACGCGCGCCATCGAGCAGGGATTGCACAAACTCACCGGCCA
The DNA here is from genome assembly GCA_031549325.1 of Eubacteriales bacterium. Taxonomy (GTDB): domain Bacteria; phylum Bacillota; class Clostridia; order Christensenellales; family Aristaeellaceae; genus JAJDGF01. Next base: position 19,766 of record JAVBQA010000049.1, read on the forward strand.
GTACGCGTTTGTGGGCGCGAGGCTGGACGGGGTCAGATTGAAGATCACCACCGTGAAGGAGCTGCCCGAGCCCGACCTGTTTGACATTTCCGGACGGCGCGACCTGTTCGCTTCGCGGGACGCGGTGCTGCTGACGCTGAACGCGTTTGCTGGTGAACCCGCCGCCAAGCCGGGCGACACCGTTCGGAGGGGACAGCTGCTCATCAAGGGCGAAGAAAAGATCAGTGACGAGGTCAATCATTCGGTTTGCGCGCTGGGCGAGGCGGTCGGGCGCGTGTGGATCCATGCCGAGGCGCAAGGCGCGCTGGATTTCGAGGAGCGCGTGCCCACGGGTCAGTTTTCACTGGAAAGCGAGCTCAGATTGTTTGATTATGCGCTGCCGCTTTTGCGCGGGCAGCGGTTTGAGGGCGAAATGACCCACATTGAGCGGCTTCCGGTGGGCGGACTTTTCCTGCCGCTGAACATCGTGCGCACGCGCCACATCGAGACCGAGCTGCGGCGGCAGCGCATGGATCCCGAGGCGCTGAAGGCAAGCCTGGCGGAGCAGGCGCTGAATGACGCGCTGCGAAAACTGCCCGCCGGCGCTGAAATTGTTGACAAATGGATAGATTATAGTATGATAGAAGGTGAGCAAATCCGCGCGCGCGCCGTGATCGAGGTGCACATGAACATCGCCGTCAGCCGAAGCGCGCTCGCGACTGGAGGAAACTGAGGCTTTGGAAATCGAACGCTATACAACGACCATCGAAATCGACGAACCCGATCAATTCATCAACCTGTTTGGACTGCGCGATGAAAACATCGACCTGCTTAAGCATGAGCTGGACATGGACCTGTTCGTGCACGGCACCGAGGTTGTGCTCTCGGGCAAGCAGTCCAATGTGGAGCTGTGCAAGGCGGTGCTTGAGCGGCTGGGGCAGATCACCTCGCGCGGGGAGTCCGTCGACCGCACGCGCATCCGTTACGCCGTTGAGCTGGCGCGCGAAGGCAATGTCGAGAGAATCGACGAGATCATGAAAGACGTGATCGCCATCACCTATCGCGGGCGCCAGGTCAAGTGCAAGACGCTGGGGCAGAAGCAGTATGTCGACGCCATCAAGAAGAACACCTGCACGTTTTCCATCGGGCCCGCAGGCACCGGCAAGACGTATCTGGCCATCGCCATGGCGGTGGTGGCGCTCAAAAACAAAGATGTGGAACGCCTCATCCTGACCAGACCCGCCGTGGAAGCGGGTGAGAAGCTCGGGTTCCTGCCGGGCGATCTGCAGCAGAAGGTGGATCCCTATCTGCGCCCGCTGTACGATGCGCTGCACGAGATGATGGGCATGGAGGGCTACCAGCGGCTGGTCGAGCGAGGCGCGGTCGAGGTGGCTCCGCTGGCCTATATGCGCGGTCGCACGCTGAACGACGCGTTTATCATCCTGGACGAGGCGCAGAACACCACGTCCGAGCAGATGAAGATGTTCCTGACCCGCATGGGCATGGGCAGCCGCATGGTCATCACGGGGGATATCACCCAGATCGACCTGCCGACCGGCAAGCGCTCCGGGCTCACCGAGGCGCTGGATGTGCTCAGGGGCGTTCCGGACATCGCCACCATAACGCTCACCCACCGCGACGTGGTGCGCCACGAGCTGGTACAGGCCATTGTGCGCGCTTACGAAAAGCATGACAAATCCGGCCCCCGCAGATAGGGAGGCGCTTTACCATGGCAAACAACGAAAAACCGACGCTGCGGATTCAGCCCAAGCTCGCCTGCCTGCTGGTGGCAGCCGTGACGTTTGTGCTGCTGTTTTCGATGGTGTCGGCGGGCATCGCGCCCCAGCAATATGACCTGAAGGTGGGCGATCCGGCGCCGCTCACCATCACCGCTTCCAAGGATGTGGTCGACGAGGTCACGACCGGCTTGCTCAAGCAGCAGGCGCGGGACGCGGTGCAGCCGTCCTACATCAGCGATGAAAACGTGATGTCCGAGGTCACAAAGACGCTGAGCATGGAAATGGACAAGCTGGACAAGCTGCCCGGCCTGCGCCGGGGGCTGGACGGCGCGTGGGTCGAAGGCGCCAGCGACGGCATGCTGCGGCAGGCGAGCGAGCAGATCGCGCCGCTTCTGCTGACGGACGAGCAGCTCCGGCTGATCATCGAGGCCGACCTGGGCATGGTGCAGCAGCTGTCCACCGAAACGCTGGTGCTGGTGCGCGACATCCTGAACCGGCGCCTGCTCAAAGGGCAGGAGGACGAGGCCGTGCAAAAGCTCAAGCGCGACCTGTCCAACGAGGGCTTCCCGGATCCGCTGGTTTCGGTGTTCGCCGACGTGGTCGGGCGCTACCTTCAGCCCAACATGATGCTCGACGAGGAGACCACCGAGCGCAACCGCCAGCTGGCCGAGGACGACGTGGAGCGCGTCGTCTACAAAAAAGGCCAGAACATCGCGCGCAGGGGCGAGCTGATCACCGTGCCGCAAATCGAGATGCTGAACGAGCTCGGGCTCTTGAAGAACCAGGGCGTGGACGTCTCGCTGTATGTGGGCGTGGGTCTGCTGCTGCTCTTGCTGTGCACGGTCATCGGCACCTATCTGTTCGTGTTTGAGCGCGACATCGCGCTGGATCCCAGCAAACTCGCGCTGCTGTGCCTGATTTGCGTGATAGTGCTGGCGCTGTCGCTGGTGGCGCGGATTTTCAATCCCTACCTGATGCCGGTCACGATGGGCGCGATGCTGACCACGCTGCTCCTGAAATCGCGCCTGGCCCTGGTGACCAACCTGGTGCTCTCGGTGCTGACGGGCCTGCTGGCCACCACGGACGGCAGCGTGCTCAGCGCGGTCGAGAGCGGCATGCGGGCCGACGGGGGCATGTTTACCTCCACGATGTTTGGCATCATGCTCACCTCCTTCATCTCCGGTTCAGCCTGTGTGGCGGTGATCCGAACCCGCCGCCAGCGCTTCTCCCTGCTGATGGCCGGGCTGGTGGTCAGCCTGCTCAATGTGGCGACCACTGTGGCTGTGGCGCTGATCAACAGCGCGGACTTGCAAAACATCCTGCTCTGGGCGAGCTACTCGGGGGCCAACGGCATCTTTGGGGCCGTGCTGTGCATCGCGCTGCAATTCGTGCTCGAGCTGCTGTTCAACCTGGACACCAACACCAAGCTGACGGATCTCAGCAATCCAAACCAGGAGCTGCTCAAGCGGCTGATGATCGAGGCGCCGGGCACCTACCACCACTCGATGATCGTGGCCAACCTGGCCGAGGCCGCCGCACTGGCCGTGGGCGCCAACGCCATGCTGGCGCGGGTGGGCGCTTATTATCACGACATCGGCAAGCTCAAGCGCCCGCTGTATTTCAAGGAGAACCAGATCCACGACAACCCGCACGACCGCACAGACCCGAGGGTGTCCACGGCAATCCTGACCGCCCACCCGCGCGACGGCGTGGAGATGGCGCAGAGGGCGCGACTGCCCAAAGCCATTCAGGAGATCATCCTGCAGCACCACGGCGACACGCCGGTCCTGTACTTCTATGATAAGGCCGTCAAGCAAGGCGGCGATGTGGACATTCAGGACTTCCGCTACGACGGCCCGCGCCCGCAGAAGGCCGAAGCGGCCATCATCATGCTCGCCGACACCATCGAGGCCGCCGCCCGCGCCATGACGGACGCCAGCCCGGAGAGCATCAGCCAGCTGATTCAGCGGCTGGTTCGGAGCAAGCTGGAGGACGGCCAGCTGGATCGGTGTTCCCTGACATTCCATGACCTGAACCGCGTGTGCGAGGCGTTTTTGCACGTGCTGTCCGGGGTGTACCACGAGCGGATCGAGTACCCGGCGGTCAACATCCCGGAGCGCAAGCGGCTGGATGACTCGGTCATTGAACCGCCCGCGCCGGAGCCTGAACGGATCGGGGACGCCGTCGAGCCGGAGCTGCCTGAGCCTGCGCCCGAACCCGAGCCGGAAACCGGAGAAAAAGTCAAAGAATCCGAGGACGAGGCATGATCGAGCTATCCGTCGAAGTGTCCGGCGCGCCGTTGGGCATCGCCGAGTTGTTGGGCCGCGTGTCGGCCATCTGCTGCGCCGTGGAGGGCATCCCGGAGGCCATCAGCTTTGGCCGTCTGGTGGATGACTCTGCCATCCGGGCCATCAACCGCGAGTTTCGCGCAAAGGATGCCGCCACCGACGTGCTGAGCTTTCCGTCGGTCCGTTATCCCGTGGGCAAGACCGCCAAAGGCGCTTGGAAGCGCCTGCTGCGCGAGCGCGACCCGGAATCAGGCAAGGCGCACCTGGGCGATTTTGTGATTTCGCTGCCCCGGGCTCAGGCCCAGGCACTGGAATACGGCCACTCGCTGCTTCGCGAGCTGGCATATTTGACCGCGCACGCGCACTTCCACCTGATGGGCTACGACCACGAGCAAGAGGGGGACAAGCGCCGCATGCGCGAGCTGGAGGAATGTGTCATGGAGGAACTGAACCTGAAGAGGGAGCACGCGCCTTCTGATCAGCAGCTGTTTGACAAGGCGTCGGAGGCGATGCAGTCCGCCTACACGCCCTATTCGCGCTTCCGCGTCGGTGCGTGCGTGCTGGCGGACGACGGCTCCATGCATCAGGGCTGCAACATCGAAAACGCGTCCTATGGGCTGACGATCTGCGCCGAGCGCGCGGCCGTGTCCGCCGCTGTCATACACGGCCGAACGAAGCTGGTTGCCGTTGCCATCGCGGGCGAGCAGGGCGTGGCCTGGCCCTGCGGCGCGTGCAGGCAAGTGCTGAACGAGTTCGGACCGGACATGCGCGTGCTCTGCGGCCAGGCCGGCCAGCCCTTCGAAACCACCACCCTCGGCGCGCTGCTGCCCCACGCCTTCGGCCCATCAGACCTGAAGTAATTTTTACGGAGGATATCCCCTTGAGTGAAAACAGATTCCGCTCGGGCTTCGTGGCCATCATTGGCCGTCCCAACGTGGGCAAGTCCAGCATCATGAACGCGTTTGTGGGCGAGAAGGTGGCCATCGTGTCCGACCGCCCGCAGACCACCAGAAACAAGATCATGGGCGTCGCCACCCAGGACGGCTGGCAGCTGGTGTTTGTGGACAC
>JAVBQA010000079.1:0-14902 GCA_031549325.1 Eubacteriales bacterium
GGCACGGCCAGCTCCCGGCACCACTGATCGAACAGCGCGTTGCCGCGCACGTTCAGCGCGGCCTCCAGCGAGCCGGGCGGGCAGTCGTAGCCCGCGTGCACGATGGCGCTGTTGGCCCGCGACGCGCCCATGGCCACGTCGGGCGCGCCGTCCAGCAGCGCGACCCGCAGCCGGGTTTTGGACAGCCCCCGCGCGATGGCGCTGCCCGTGATGCCCGCGCCGATGATGGCGACGTCGTAGAGCACGGCCTTCATCTCCCCTTTCAGCGTGCAAAAAAGCCGCGCGCAACAGCGTCCGACGCACGGACACCGTTGCCACGGCTTCTCTAATACTCTTGCCCTGACCCCATCATTGTAGCGCGGGAAAGCGCACTTGTCAAGGATCTTTCGCCGCGGGGAATTGACGGCCTTCGCGCAAAACGCTATACTATATAGTTATCACGGCGCATTGCGAGGATACATATGCTAAGATTGGCACAGCGCGCGCAGGGCGCGGCGGGATTCGACCGGCCGGAGGGCATGCCCAAGCTGCTGCACCGGCTGTTGTGCGCGCGCGGCATGGAGAGTTTGGAGGACGCCGAGCGCTTCCTGAACCCGGATCACAGCCAGCTGAACGACCCGATGCTGCTGTCCGGCATGGGCGAGGCCGTGCGGCTGATTCGGGAGGCCGCCCGGGCCGGGCAGACCGCCTGCGTTTTTGGCGACTACGACGTGGACGGCGTGTGCGCCACGGCGATTCTGATGCAGTCGCTGCCGCACGCCGGGCTGCACTGCTTTCACCACATCCCCTCCCGGCACGAGGACGGCTACGGCCTGAACGACCAGGCGGTGCGGGACATCGCGGAACGCGGCGCGAAGCTGCTGATCACGGTGGACTGCGGCGTGACGGCCGCCGCGCAGGTGGCGCTGGCGCAGAGCCTGGGGCTGACCGTGATCGTGACCGACCACCACCAGCTGGGCGAGGTTCTGCCCGCGTGCACGCTGGTGAACCCGCTGCTGAACGACTACCCCTGCCCGTTCCTGTGCGGCGCGGGCGTGGCGTTCAAGCTGGCCCAGGCGCTGGACGCGGACTTCGCGCCGTCCCTGATCGACCTGGCGGCGCTGGCCACCGTGGCCGACGTGGTACCTTTGCAGCGCGAGAACCGCGCGATCGTGGCGCTGGGGCTTTGCGCCATGCGCGAGCATCCCCGCCCGGGCGTCGCCCAGCTGGCCGCGCGGGCCGGCGCGGACACGGACACCCTGCGCGCGGGCAACATCGCCTTTCAGCTGGGGCCCCGGCTGAACGCGGGCGGGCGGCTGGGCGACGCCGAGCGCGCGCTGAACCTGCTGCTTGCCCAGTCCAAAGAGCAGGCGCAGCCCCTCGCCGAGGCGCTGGAGCGCGAGAACCAAAGCCGCCGCGAGGTGGAGCTCGGCATCCTCGGGCAGGCGGGCGAGCGCATGGCCGGGTTCGACTTTGTGAACCGGCGCGTGATCGTGCTGCACGGGGACGACTGGAACGTGGGCGTCATCGGGCTGGCGGCGTCGCGGCTGGTGGAGCAGTGGGGCTTGCCCACGGTGCTGCTCACCGGCGCGGGCGACGTGCTGCACGGCTCGTGCCGGTCCATCCCGGGCGTGGACATCCACCAGGCGCTGACCGCCGTGGCGCGGCTGCTGACGCGCTTTGGCGGCCACAAGCAGGCCGCCGGGCTGACGCTGCCGCGCGGCAACCTGGACGCGTTCGCGGACGCGCTGAACCTGCACATGCTAAAAACCTGCGACCCGGCGTGCTTCATCCCCCAGCAGGTCTACGACGCGGACGCCGGGCTGTCCGAGATCGACGAGGCGCTGATCTCCCTGATCGAGCGGCTGGAGCCGTTCGGCTTTGGCAACCCGTCGCCGGTGTTCCTGTCGGAGGCCCGGATCGAGTCGGCCCGGCGCGTGGGGCAGGCGGGCGCGCACCTGTCGCTCATGGTTTCGGAGGGCGGCGCCAGGCGCGGCGCGATCGGGTTTCGCATGGGCGGGGCGGACGCACCCGAGCGCGCGCGGCGGCGCTTCCTGTATGCGCCCAAGCTGAACACCTGGGGCGGCAACACCTCGGTGCAGCTGGAGCTCAAGGCGCTGCTGCCGCTGCCCCACGGGCAGGCGCTCGCCGAGGCGGCTTCCCGCTACGACGCGCTGCTACAAGCGTTTTTAACAGAAAGGTTCTATAATGGGGTTTATGCGCGGGATTGGGCGCGGCCCCAGGCGGGCTGCCCGGACGCCTCCCAGCCGATTCGCGCCATGCTGGACTCGCCCTACGGCACGCTGGCCGTGGCCACCGGCATTCCGGCGCTGCAAGCCTTTCTTGAAACCTCGGCGCTGGCGGGCGCGGACGAGCGGTTCGAGCTGCTCATCGGGCGCTGGCCGGACGGGCGGCTGCCGGTGAACGCCGTGTGCCTGCTGCCCCGCTCTGAGCCCCCCGCCGGCTACGCCGACATTTACGCGCTGGACGCGCCGCTGGCGCTGTGGCAGAACCTGCCGGACGCGCGGCGCCAGCAGCGCGGCCGGGCCGGGTGGCTCGATGAGCTGCCGGACCTGGACTCGCTGCGCACGCTGTACCGCATGGTCAAAGATTTTGAAAAGCGCCCCTTTGTCGCGCGCGGCGCCGACCCGCTGCTGGATTCGCTGCTGGCGGACGGCCAGCTGCCCGCGGCCGCCATCGCGCTGGGGCTTCTGGTGCTGAAGAACATGGAACTGGTCGACTACCGGCCCGAGCCGCCGCTGCTGCGGCTCGGGCCCCAAACCAAGGCCGATCCGGCAGCGGATCCGCTGTTTCAATGCATCCGGGCGCTGGCCCAGTGGGAAGGAGGTGACTGATCTTGTCAGAACGAAGCGGTACCCAGACCGAGGTGCAGGGCGTCGACCCGCAGCTCACTTCGCTGCTGCAAAAGATCAACCACTATCACCCGGGCGACGACCTGGCGCTGGTCGAGCGCGCGTTTCAGTTCGCGCAGGACGCCCACGCCGGGCAGAAGCGCAAGAGCGGCAAGCCCTACTTCACCCACCCCTACCGCGTGGCCGACATCCTGGCCGACATGATGCTGGACGCCACGACCATCGCGGCGGGGCTGCTGCACGACTGCGTGGAAGACGTGGACAACGTCAGCATCGAGACGGTGGAAAAGGCGTTCGGCGCGGACGTGGCCGCGCTGGTGGACGGCGTGACCAAGCTGTCCCGGCTCGACTTCACCTCCAAGGAGGAGCAGCAGGCCGAGTCGCTGCGCAAGATGTTCCTGGCCATGGCCAAGGACATCCGCGTGGTGCTGATCAAGCTGGCCGACCGGCTGCACAACATGCGCACCCTGAAGTTCCAGAGCGTGGAGCGCCAGCTGCCCATCGCGCGGGAGACCATCGACGTGTACGCCCCGCTGGCGCACCGGCTGGGCATCTCCACCATCAAGTGGGAGCTGGAGGACCTGGCGCTTCGCTACATCGACCCGGAAGGGTACTACGCGCTGGTGGAAAAGGTGGGCATGAAGCGCGAGGAGCGCGAAAAGTCCATCGTGAACGTGATCGCCGTGCTGGACGGCGCGCTGAAGGATCAGGGCATCACCGCCGAGATCGACGGCCGCCCCAAGCACTTCTATTCTATCTACAAAAAAATGCAGGGCCAGGGCAAGAGTTTTGACCAGATCTACGACCTGATCGCCATCCGCCTGATCGTGACCACCATCCCGGACTGTTACGCCGCGCTGGGCGTGGTGCACACGCTGTGGACCCAGGTGCCCAACCGCTTCAAGGACTACATCTCCATGCCCAAGGGCAACATGTATCAGAGCCTGCACACCACCGTGGTGGGCATGGGCGGGCTGTCCTTCGAGGTGCAGATCCGCACCAAGGAGATGCACAGAACCGCCGAGTTCGGCATCGCCGCGCACTGGCGCTACAAAGAAGGCAAGCAGTCGGACACGCTGGACAACAAGCTCTACTGGCTGCGCCAGATCCTGGACTGGCAAAACGAGACCCGCGACCCGGACGAGTTCATGGACGCGCTGAAGGTGGACCTGTTCAGCGACGAGGTGTTCGTGTTCACCCCCAAGGGCGACGTGGTGAGCCTGCCCCGCGGCGCGACCCCGCTGGACTTTGCCTACAGCATCCACACCGCCATCGGCAACAAGTGCGTGGGCGCGAAGGTCAACGGCCGCATCGTGCCGCTGAACAGCGCGCTCGAATCGGGCGACTTCGTGGAGGTCATGACCAGCTCGTCCTCCCACGGGCCGTCCCGCGACTGGCTGCAGTTCGTCAAGACGAGCGAGGCCCGAAGCAAGATCCGCGCCTGGTTCAAGCACGAGTTCCGCGACGAGAACCGGGACAGCGGCCGCGAGATGCTGGAAAAAGAAGCCAAGCGCATGGGCTACTCCTGGAGCCAGCTGCACAAGCCGGAGTACCTGGAGCCGGTGTACAGCCGCTACACGCTGTCCTCGCTGGACGACCTGTACATCACCGTGGGCTTCGGCGGGCTCAGCACCACCCAGATCCTGAACCGGCTGATCGAGGAATACAAAAAAGCCACCCGGCCCGACGTGCCCGAGGTCAAGGTCGTCTCCCAGGCCGAGGCGCAGAAGGTGCGCGAGGAGGCGCTCAAGCGCCAGGCGCACGGCAGCCACGGCATCATCGTCGAGGGCGAGCCGGGCATGCTGGTGCGCTTCGCCAAGTGCTGCACCCCGCTGCCGGGCGACGACATCATCGGCTACATCACGAGGGGGCGCGGCGTGTCGGTGCACAGAAGCGACTGCGTGAACATGGCCGATTTCAAAAAGACCCCCGAGCGCCTGATCCACACCGCCTGGGAGAGCGGCAGCGGCGGCGCTTACAACGCCGACATCCAGATCGTGGCCTATGACCGCATGGGCCTGCTGGCCGACATCTCCATGCTGTTCAGCAAGATGGAGGTGTCCATCGTGGCGCTCTCCGCCCGCGTGGACAAAAACCGCAACACCATCATCAACGTGACCCTGGGGATCCAGGATACCCAGCAGCTCGAGAAGATCATCAAGCAGCTGCTCAAGCGGCAGGACATCATCGAGGTGTTCAGGACGAGCGCGTAGCGCCGTCATTGAAAATCTTTGCCAGCGGGCAAAATTTTCAATGAGCAAGGAACCAAGGCGGCGCCTCAAAACCCTCACGGTTTTGCGGGCGTTGGCGGGGACGCGATAGAGGAAGGATTATTCCCCATGCGAGCAGTCGTCCAGAGGGTTACGGAGGCCTCCGTCCGCGTTGACGGGGAAGTGGTGGGCCAGATCGGCAAAGGGTACCTCGCGCTGCTGTGCGCGGAGCAGGGCGACGCCGAAAGCGACGCGCAGTACATGGCGGACAAGCTGGCGAACGTGCGCATCTTCGAGGATCAGGACGGCAAGATGAACCGCTCGATTCTGGAGGAGGGCGGCGAAATTCTGCTGGTGTCCCAGTTCACGCTGGCGGGCGACGCGCGCCACGGCCGGCGCCCCAGCTTCAGCGCCGCCGCGCGGCCCGACGCCGCCGTCCCGCTGCTCGGGCGCGTCAGGGACGCGCTCACGGCAAGCGGCATTCGGGTGGCCGAGGGCCGCTTTCAGGCCGACATGAAGGTGTCGCTGACAAACGACGGCCCGGTCACGATTCTGCTGGACAGCAGAAAGACATTTTAGGCAATGCACAGCGCAAGGAAAGGGTTTCCATGCTTCACATTGAACGGCTTTGCGTCGGTTTTTACGGGGAGAACGCCTACCTCGCCTATCTGGACGGGCGGGAGGACTGCTTTGTGGTCGATCCGGGCGACCGCGCCGACCTGATCGCGGGCGCGATCGCGCGCGCGGGCAGGTCGCTCACCCACATCCTGATCACCCACGGCCACTTCGACCACATCCTGGCCGCGCGCGACCTGAGGGAACAGACCGGCGCGCGGGTGCTGATCCACGCGCTGGACGCCCAAATGCTGCTGGACCCCGCGCCGCTGAAGCTGCCGCCCGAGGCGCAGCCGCTGTTTCACCCGCTGACCGCCGACGAGCGGCTCCAGGAGGGCGAGCTGGCCCTCTGCGGGCTCTTGGCGCAGGTGATCCACACCCCCGGCCACACGCCGGGCGGCGCGTGCTTCTACCTGCCGGCGCACCGGGCCGTCTTCACCGGGGACACGCTGTTCCGGCACGGCTTTGGGCGCACCGACTTCGCGGGCGGCAGCACGGCGCAGCTGCGCCAAAGCCTGCTGCGGCTGCTGCAGCTGCCGGGGGACGTCATGGTCTATCCCGGCCACGACGAGGCCGCCCCCATGGCCGAGATCGCGGGGCGCTACCGATGACGATTCGGACCAACACCCGCTTTCAGGGCGACCTGATGGACGTGCTGCGGCTGTTCTATCCGTCCGGTGACGGCCCGGATCTGCGCCATGAACACCGCGAAACCGGCGGACAGTTCGTCGAATGGGTGTCCGCCTTGGGCGGGGAACCCCGGGCGTTCTCCTCCCCCGCCGCGTCCGGCACGCCGCTGGAGCTCGACCGCGCCGTCAAGCGCGCGGCCAAGATCGCGGTCTACGAGCTGCTGAAGGCGCGCACCGGCGCGCACCCGCCCTGGGGCAGCCTGACCGGCATCCGCCCGACAAGGCTGTTTTACGAGGCCGTCGAGCAGGGGCTGAGCCCGGAGGACGCCGAGCGGCAGATGATCCGGCGCTACGACGTGGACCCGGTGCGCGCTAGTCTGCTGCGCGACATCCACCGGATGCAGCGCGGCCTGATTGAGCGCGCGCCGGACGAGTTCGACCTGTACATCGGCATCCCGTTTTGCACCACGCGCTGCGCGTACTGCAGCTTTTCGGCGGGCGAGATCGGCAACGGCAAGCTGGTCGAGCCGTATCTGGACGCGCTGCTTGTCGAGATGGAAGCCTCGGCCGCGCTGGCGCGCGCAAAGGGCATGCGCCCCCGCGCGGCCTACATGGGCGGCGGCACGCCCACCGCGCTGAGCGCCGATCAGCTGAACCGGGTGCTCGGGGCGGCCCAGCGGCTGTTTCCGGGCGCCGCTGAGTGGACGGTCGAGGCCGGACGGCCGGACACCATCGACCAGGACAAGCTGGCTGCGCTCAAGGCTGGGGGCGTCCGCCGGATCTCGATCAACCCGCAGACCTTCTCGGACGACACGCTGGCGCGCATCGGCCGCGCGCACACCGCCGAGGACACCCGGGCCGCCTACCAGCTGGCGCGGGACATGGGCGGTTTCAGCGTCAACATGGACCTGATCGCGGCGCTGCCGGGGGAGGACACGGCGCTGTTTGAGCGCACCCTTCTGGAAACCGTGCGGCTCGGCCCCGAGAGCGTGACCGTGCACACGCTGGCGCTGAAGCACGGCAGCAAGCTGAACGAGCAGGGCTACGCCCAAGCCGACGCCCAGGGCGCGCAGGCCATGGTGGATCTGGCCCGGGACACGCTGCTGGGCGCGGGTTACCGGCCATACTACCTCTACCGCCAGAAATACATGGCGGGCAACCTGGAGAACGTGGGCTACGCCCGGTCCGGGCACGCCTGCGTCTATAACATCGACATCATGGAGGAGACCTGCCCGGTGCTGGCGCTGGGCGCGGGCGCGATCAGCAAGTGGCTGTTTCCCGGGGAGCGGCGCATCGAGCGCGCGCCCAACCTGAAGAACATCGAGCTATACGCCCAGCGCGTGGACGAGATGGTCCGGCGCAAGCAAAAACTGATCTTGGAGGGAGAAACACCATGAGGAAGATCCTGAGCCTGTCCCTGCTGTTTGTGCTGCTGGCCTCGCTGCTGTCCGGCTGCGGGCTGGTGGGCCTGATCAACCGGGAATCCAGCGTGTCCAGCAGCGTGCCCAAGCCCGTCGTGACCATCACCATGGAGGACGGCGGCGTGATCACCCTCGAGCTCTACCCGGACGTCGCGCCCAACACCGTGGCCAACTTTGTGACGCTTAGTGAACAGAACTTCTACGACGGGCTGATCTTTCATAGAGTAATCCCGCGCTTCATGATCCAGGGCGGCGACCCCACCGGCACCGGCATGGGCGGCCCGGGCTACTCGATCAAGGGCGAGTTTGAGGCCAACGGCGTCAAGAACAACCTGAGCCACACGCGCGGCGTGATCTCAATGGCGCGCAGCGCCGACCCGGACAGCGCGGGCAGCCAGTTCTTCATCATGCACGCCGACGCCGCCAACCTGGACGGCCAGTATGCCGCGTTCGGCAAGGTGACCTCCGGCATGGACGTGGTGGACGCCATCGCCAACATCCCGACGGACGCCGCCGACAAGCCGCTGAACCTGGCTTCCTGCACCATAAAGACCATCACGGTGGACACCTTGGGTTTTGCCTACGAAGTCGTGAAAAAACAGGATTAAGGAGAATCGACAGCATGAAGAACCCGATCGTGACCTTTACCATGGAAAACGGGGATGTGATCCAGGCCGAGCTGTATCCCGAAATCGCGCCCAACTCGGTGGCCAACTTCGTGAACCTGATCGAGCAGGGCTTTTACAACGGGCTGATCTTCCACCGCGTCATCCCCGGCTTCATGATCCAGGGCGGCGACCCCAAGGGCACCGGCACCGGCGGCCCGGGCTACTCGATCAAGGGCGAGTTCGACGCCAACGGCCACAAGAACCCGCTGAAGCACGCGCGGGGCGTGCTGTCCATGGCGCGCTCCATGATGAAGGACAGCGCGGGCAGCCAGTTCTTCATCATGCACCAGGATTCGCCCCATCTGGACGGGCAGTACGCCGCGTTCGGCAAGGTCACCGAGGGGATGGACGCGGTGGACCGCATCGCCGCCACGCCCACCCGGCACGACGATTATCCGCTGCAGCCCCAGCGCATTCAGACCGCTGCGGTGCAGACTTTCGGCGAGGCGTACAAGGTGCAGAAGGTGTAGGCAAACAGCAGGCGACCCGCGACGGTTCGCCTGTTTTTTTCCCTGACGGAGCCGACCCATTCCCCGAAAAACGCGCCGCGCATCGCGCTTTCGGCGCGTTGAAACGCGCGCCAAAGGAGGCCGTATGAAGAAGAGTTATTTCCTCAAGGGGCTGGCGGTGTTCTTTGTCGCGCTGCCGGTTGTGACTCCGCTGGTCGTGACGCTGGCCGCGCAGGCGGCCGGTTCGCTGGCGGGCCGCGCCGCCCCGGGCAACTACCAGCTGCGGGACGCGCTGTCGCTTCCGCTGACGCTGGCGGCCGTCGGGTGCGTCTGGTGGTTCGGCATCGGGCGCATGCGCCGCCCGGCGGCGCTCGGCCCCCGGCTGGCTCCGGCGGTGGCCGTGTTTCTGTATTCGATGAGCGTGTGGCTCGTGTGCTTTCAGCTGGCGGGCTACCGCCAGGACGCGCTGCCCCAGGCGTTCCTCTGGCTGACGTTCCCGTTTTACTTCGTGAACTTACTGCTCTTCATCGCGGGCATGACGACGGCGTTCCCCTATGTTCTGCTGGGCATGCTGGCGCTGGGCGTGCTCTGCCTGGCGCTGGCCGGGCGCAAAAGAGCGCCGCTTAGCAGCCCGCGCGGCTGGGCCTGGTGCGCGCTGCCCGTGGCGCTGATGTGCTGTCTAACCGCGTGGCAGTTCCACGCGCGGGACGCGGTGATCCTGCCGGCGACGAGCGCGCCCCGCGTGAGCGACGAGATCTACACCCCGTGGTATCATCCGTTCGACTCCCAGCTGCTGCAGGTTCCGGCGCAACCGCCCAGCCTGTCCTTCGAGGCCGGTTACCCGAGGCTGGACGGCGCGGCCGCCGCGCTGCCGTTCTACGCCGCCGTGGCGCAGGCCGCCTACAAGGGGCTGGACAGGATCAGCGTCGACGACTACGTGCGGTGCTCCGCGACCAACGGCGCCTACGAGCGGCTGACCGACGGCGCGTGCGACGTGATCTTCTGCGCCCAGCCCAGCAAGGCCCAGCTGGCGCTGGCCGCCGAAAAGGGCGTTTCCCTGGCGCTGACCCCCATCGCGCGGGAGGCGTTTGTGTTCATCGCCAACCGGAACAACCCGGTGGACAGCCTGACGATTCAGCAGATCCGGGACATCTATCAGAAACGGATCACCAACTGGCGGGCCGTGGGCGGGCCCAATCTGGGCATCACGCCGTTTCAGCGCCCGGAGGACTCGGGCAGCCAGGCGATCATGCGGGCCGCGGTGATGCAGGGCGAGCCGCTGCCCGAGCCGCTGCGCGAGGAATACGCCACCGGCATCGGCGGCTTCTTCAGCCAGGTCGCCGGCTACCGCGACCTGGCGGGCGCGATCGGCTACTCGTTCCGGTTCTTCGTGGAGCAGATGGAGCCGGACGCGCGCGTGAAGACGCTGCGGGTGGACGGCGTTTCCCCCAGCGCCGAAAACGTCAAAAGCGGCGCGTATCCGTTTACGGTGGACCTCTACGCGGTGACCGCCGGAACGGCCTCCCCCAACGCGCGCAAGCTGATCGACTGGATCCTCTCCCCCGAGGGGCAGGCGTTTGCCGAACAGTGCGGCTATGTGCCGCTGACGAGCCGATCAAGTGGGGATTCCAAAGGGCATGATGCCCTTTGGCAGGGTTCCTAGGTAAGCGCTGATGAAAGCGACCGCCGGGATTGAGGTGGATTTTTCGTTCCGGCAAGAAGCCGGAGCGCAGGAATAGCAGAGCTATTTCAAGCGGAGAGCGCCGCCGCCGGTGCGGAAAAGGCGCCTCAAGACCGGCGCCCGATTTGATCAGTGCTTACCTAGGTAGATTCCCCTGGACCCCCGCTTGGGGGCCGCGCGGCGGGGTTCAGGGGCGGCTCGGCTCGCCGCACCACTGCCGGATCCACTTCTCCACCGACCGGTTCATCTCATAGGAAAACTCCGCGTCGAACTTCTCCAGCGCGCGGTGGATGCTCTTCCTGGCAAACTCGCCCTCGGGCACCGGCTTTTTCTGGTAGCCGTCCACGTGCCGCACCGCCTCCAGCGGCAGCCGGGGCGCCAGGGGCCGCGCGCTCCCCGGCTTCGGATACCCGAAGCACAGCATCGCCGCCGGAAACGCGTACGCCGGCAGGTTCAGCGCCGCCCGCACCTGGTCGGCGTGTTCCATCACGTCCCCGATGTAGCAGCTCCCCAGCCCCAGCGCCGCCGCCGCCACCACCGCGTTCTGCGCCGCGATCAGCGCGTCGTCCACGCACAGCAGCAGGTCGCCCGCGCCCGGCCTGCGGCTGGGCACAAGCCCCAGCGCCGCCCAGTGATCCACCAGCCGCTGATAGTCCGCGCACACCACCAGCACCCACGGCGCCCGCGCGATGAACGGCTGCTCGTCGCACAGCACCGACAGCGCGCGCTTGAGCGAGTCGTCGATCACCTCGATCAGCGCGTACAGCTGCAGCGCCCCCGCGCTGGGCGCGCGCACCGCCGCCTGCAGCACCTTCCTGCGCACATCCTCCATCACCGGCCGCTCGTCGTAATCTCTGAGCGACTGGCGGTTCATCAGCAGGCTCAGCGCATCCATGCTTCCGCCTCCTCAATCGCCCGCCGCACCGCCTCGGGCGCGGGCCCGCCGGGCAGACCGCGCTGCCGGACGCACGACAGGATCGAGATGGCCTCCATCACGTCCGGCTCGAACAGCGCGGAATAGGCCCGCATCTCGGGCAGGGTCAGATCCAGCAGCGCAACGCCCCGCTTGACGCAGTCGAGCACCATCCTGCCGGACACCTCGTGCGCCTGGCGGAACGGCATGCCCTTTTTCACCAGGTAGTCGGCCAGGTCGGTGGCGTTGGTGAAGCCGCCCTCGGCGCCCCTCTCCATCGCCTCGCCGTGAAACCTCAGCGTGGACAGCATGTTGGTGAACACCAGCAAACACTTGGTCCAGGTGTCGTGCGCGTCAAACAGCGCTTCCTTGTCCTCCTGCATGTCCTTGTTGTAGGCGAGCGGCAGCCCCTTCATCATCGTGAGCAGGCCGACCAGGTCGCCGTACACGCGCCCGGTCTTGCCGCGGATCAGCTCGGCCACGTCCGGGTTTTTCTTTTGGGGCATGATGGAGGACCCGGTGGCGAACGCGTCGTCCATGGTGACAAACCCGAACTCGCCGCTGGACCACAAAATCAGCTCCTCGCACATGCGCGACAGGTGCATCATCGACACCGACGCCGCCGCCGCGTACTCGAGGACGAAGTCGCGGTCGGCCACCGAGTCCAGCGAGTTCCTGGTGATGCCGGCAAACCCGAGCTGCCGGGCGACGTCCTCCCGGTCCAGCGGATAGGTGGTGCCCGCCAGCGCCCCCGCCCCGAGCGGCATCAGGTCGGCCCGCTTCAGCGCGTCCGCCAGGCGCTCGCTGTCCCGCCGCAGCATCTCGAACCAGGCCATCATGTGGTGCGCCAGCGTGACGGGCTGCGCCTTTTGCAGGTGCGTGTAGCCCGGCATGACGGTGTCGAGGTTCGCCCTGGCCACGGCCAGGATCGCGCCCAGCAGGTCGCGGAGCAGCCCCTGCGCCTGGGCGATCGCCGCCTTCACGAACAGCCGCGCGTCCAGCGCCACCTGGTCGTTGCGGCTGCGGCCGGTGTGCAGCCGCTTCCCCGCCTCGCCGATGCGCGCGGTGAGCAGCTGCTCCACGTTCATGTGGATGTCCTCGGCCTCGACGTCCCACTGCACCTTGCCTGCGCGCACGTCCGCAAGGATGCCCATGAGCCCCTCGCCGATCGCGTCCGCGTCCGCCTGGGGAATGATCCCCTGCTTGCCCAGCATCCTCGCGTGCGCGACCGAGCCCTGAATGTCCATCTCCGCCAGCCGCCTGTCAAACGAAATGGACGAATGAAAATCATCCACCATGTGATCCGTCGCCTTCTCGAACCGCCCGCCCCACAGCTTCATCATCGTCACCTCATCAAAACTAAATGCGGGGGACGCCGTCCCCCGCACCCCCAGTCAAAGGGACACGTCCCTTTGCAATCCCATGTAAACTTATCATAGCAAAGTTATGGTTTTTTGTCCAACTTTTTTTCGGAAAAGCCGGCCGCCGAAGGCGCGTCTCCCCCCGGTCATTCCCCGTTGCGCTGCATCATCATGGCGTTGACCTTGAGCGGCAGCCCGAACAGATTGATGAAGCCCTCGGAGTCCTTGTGGTTGTAGAGCTCCTGGCTGTCGCCGAAGGTGGCGATCTGCTCCATGTACAGCGTGTAGGGGGACTGGACGCCCTGGGGAATCAGGTTGCCCTTGTAGAGCTTGAGCCTGACCGTGCCGGTGACGTTGGCCTGGGTGCTCTCGGCGAAGGCGGACATGGCCTTCCTGAGCGGGGTGTTCCAGCAGCCGTCGTAGACCAGCTCGGAGAAGCGGATGGCCATCATGTCCTTGTAGTGGGCGGTGGCGCGGTCCAGCGTGATGCTCTCCAGAATCTGGTGCGCGTCGAACAGGATCTTGCCCGCCGGATTCTCATACACGCCGCGGCTCTTCATGCCCACCAGCCGGTTCTCCACCAGGTCGGCGATGCCGACGCCGTGCCTGGCGCCGATCTCGTTGAGGCGCTCGATGATCTCGATGGGGCCGTACGCCGCGCCGTTGACGCTGACCGGGATGCCCTTCTCAAAGCCGATCTCGACGGTCTCGGCCTCGTCGGGCGCGGTTTGGGGGGTCTTGCAGATCAGGCACAGGTCGTCCGGCGGCGCGTTCCACGGGTCTTCCAGGTCCGCGCCCTCGTGGCTCAGGTGCCACAGGTTGCGGTCCATAGAGTACGGGCGCTTTTTGCTGACCGGCACGTCCAGCCCGCGCGCCTCGGCATACTCGATGGCCTCCTCGCGGCTCTTGATGTCCCAGATGCGCCAGGGGGCGATGATCTTCATCTCGGGCGCCAGCGACTTGATCGTCAGCTCGAAGCGCACCTGGTCGTTGCCCTTGCCGGTCGCGCCGTGGCAGATGGTGTTCGCGCCCTCTTTTTTGGCGATCTCCACCAGCTTCTCGGCGATGATCGGCCGCGCGAAGCTGGTGCCCAGCAGGTACTTCTGCTCGTAGGTGGCGTTCATCTGCAGCGTGGGCCAGATGTAGTCGGTCACGAACGCCTCGCGCACATCTTCGATGTACAGCTTGCTCGCGCCCGATTTCGCCGCCTTTTCGTGCAGCGGCGCCAGCTCCTCGCCCTGGCCGACATCCACCGCGACCGCGATGACCTCGCAGTCGTAGTTCTCCTTCAGCCACGGTATGATGATGGTGGTGTCCAGCCCACCGCTATACGCGAGAACCACTTTTTCCTTCGCCATGTCCATGCCCTCCATGCAATTGATAGAATAATTATACACTTATCTGTATAAAAATACAACAGAACAACGCGTTAAATCTGGGATAACCCGCGCCGCCGGGGGCCGCGTTTCCTTGACAGTTGCGCACAAATGGCATACTATTGAACGGAGAATACCGACATACAAGGAGACCATCGATTGATCATACTCGGCATTGACCCGGGACTGGCCACCATGGGCTACGGCGTGATCCGGACCAACGGCGCCAAGCACCAGCTGGTGCAGTTTGGCGCGCTGGTGACCCAGCCCAGGCAGCCCATGCCCCAGCGGCTGCGCGCGATCTTCATCGGGGTGAACCAGCTGATGGACACCTACACCCCCGACGAGGTGGCCTTTGAGGAGCTGTTTTTCTCCAAGAACGTCACCACGGGCATGGCCGTTTCGGCGGCGCGCGGCGCGGCGCTGGTGGCCGCCGCCACAAGGACGGACAACCTGTTTGAGTACACCCCCATGCAGATCAAGCAGGCCATCACCGGCCACGGCAAGGCCGACAAGCAGCAGATGCAGCAGATGGTTAAGATGCTGCTGGGCATGCAGGAGATCGCCCGCCCCGACGACGCCGCCGACGCCCTCGCCGTGGCCATCACCCACGCGAACAGCATGGCGATGAAGCATTTGTTCAAAATCCAGTGAGGATTTTGCATCCATGCGCGATGCGCCCCCCGGCCAGCCGGGTGCTTCACTGGCTATGTCCGTAGGGCAGCCT
>JAVBQA010000074.1:0-74509 GCA_031549325.1 Eubacteriales bacterium
AAAATCAGGTCATCCTCACGGATGTGACCGCGTTCAACCTGTCCGAACAGGTTCGCGACTGCATTCTGCTGCTGGAGGACAAGTGGTCGCCCAAGGGACTTGACATCCAGGCCGATTTTGATGAACACATGGCCAATGCAAGCGAGGATCTGCTCAAGCAGGTTTGGATCAACCTGATCGACAACGCCATCAAGTTCGCACCCGAAGGCGGCGAGATCGGCATCGATATTTCTCAGTCAAAGGACGCGATCAGCGTGTCCATTCGCAACAATGGGCCGCAGATCAACGCGGAGGATCTGAAGCGCGTGTTTAGCAAATACTGGCAGGGCGATACCTCCCACGCCTCTGAGGGTACGGGCATCGGGTTGTCCCTCGCCAAGCGAATCGTCGAGCTGCACAAGGGCAGCATAAGCGCCACCAGTTCCCCCGAATGGACCGTTTTCACCGTACTATTGCCCATGGCCTAAAAAACGAAAATCAATCAGAGCGTCGCCGCGAATTAACGCAGCGGCGCGTTTTGTTTCGTTTGAGTTTAGGATTGGACGTTATCATGGTTTCAGTAAGACGGAGGGAGCAATCGAAATGCTGAAACTATTCAAGAAACTGACCGCGCTGGAATGGCTGCTCGCTGGGATGTCACTGCTGTTCATCGTGGCGCAGGTGTGGTTGGATCTGAAGCTGCCGGACTATATGAGCCAGATCACCATGCTCATCCAGACTCAGGGCAGCGCCATGAACGACATTCTCGCATCGGGCGGCAGAATGCTGCTGTGCGCACTGGGCAGCCTGGGCGCATCGGTGGTTGTATCGGTGTTCTCCGCGAAGATCGCGGCCAACTTCGGCGCTCGGCTCAGGGAGCGGCTGTTTGACAAGGTGCAGTCGTTCTCCATGGAGGAAATCGGGCACTTCTCCACGGCCAGCCTGATCACAAGGTCCACCAACGACATCACGCAGATTCAGAACATCGTGGTCATGGGCCTGCAGGCGATGATCAAAGCGCCGATCCTGGCCGTGTGGGCCATCATGAAGATCGCCGGGAAGAGCTGGCAGTGGACGATGACCACTGGGGTGGCGGTACTGGTCCTCATCGTGGTGGTCGGCACCTGCATCCTGCTGATGATGCCCAAGATGAAGCGGCTCCAGCAGCTCACCGACGAGCTGAACCATGTGACCCGCGAAAACCTCACCGGCCTGAAGGTGGTGCGCGCCTACAACGCCGAGGCCTACCAGGAGCGCAAGTTCGAGACCGCCAACGAACAACTCACGGACGCGAACCTGTACTCCAACCGCGTGTCGGCGTTCATGATGCCGACCATCCAGATGGTGATGAGCGGGCTGACGCTGGCGATCTACTGGGTGGGCGCGGTGCTGATCCAGAACGCGGGCGCGGCATCCAAGATTGCGCTGTTCTCGGATATGGTGGTGTTCTCCTCCTACGCGATGCAGGTTGTCATGGCGTTCATGATGCTGATCATGATCTTCATCATGCTGCCCCGCGCACAGGTTGCAGGCAAGCGCATCCTGGAGGTGCTGGAGACCGAACCCTCCATCAAGGATGGACACATTCAGAATCTGCCCAACGCCATCAAGGGCGAGGTCGAATTCCGAAACGTGAGCTTCAAGTACCCGGACGCCGAGGAGTATGTGCTGCGCGACATCACATTCACGGCGCACCAGGGCGAGACCATGGCGCTCATCGGCTCTACAGGCTGCGGCAAGAGTACCGCCATCAACCTGATCCCACGCTTCTACGATGTCTCGGAGGGCGAGGTACGGGTGGACGGGATCAACGTCAAGGACTACACGCAGCACGAGTTGCACAACAAGATCGGCTATGTGTCCCAGCGCGCCACGCTGTTCGGCGGCACGGTCAAGTCCAATGTATCCTACGGTGACAACGGCAAGCCAGCCTATGACTACGACGTGGTGGATGCGGTCTACACCGCGCAGGCTGCGGACTTCGTGGAGAACATGGAGGACGACTACAACGGCTTCATCGCCCAAGGCGGCTCGAACCTGTCCGGCGGTCAGAAGCAGCGACTCAGCATCGCCCGCGCCATCCACCGCCGCCCGGAGATTTTCATCTTCGATGACTCGTTCTCCGCGCTGGACTACAAGACGGACAGGAAGCTCAGGGAAGCGCTGAAGAAGGACTGCGCCGCTTCCACCAAGATCATCGTCGCGCAGCGCATCGGCACCATCATGAACGCCGACCAGATCATCGTGCTGGACGAGGGTCGCATCGCGGGCATGGGCACCCATAACGAGCTGATGGACAACTGCGAGGTCTACCAGCAGATCGCGTACTCACAATTGTCAAAGGAGGAACTTGCGTAATGGCTAGGGATGAATATAAGCTGGGTCAAAACAACCAGCAACAGAAAAAGCAGCAAATGGGACCGCCAGAACCCGGCATGGGTGGCGGCGGTGGAGAGAAGGCCAAGGACTTCTCGGCTACCTGGGGCAAGTTACTGAACTATTGTAAGCAATCTTGGGGCGTCATGATCGCAGCGCTGATCTGCGCAGCGGCGGGCACTGTGCTGACGCTCGTCGGACCTGACAAGCTGTCCGAACTGACCGACCTGATCCAGAACGGCCTGATGACAGGCATTGACCTGACTGCCGTCACTAAGATTGGTTTGACATTGGTCGTGCTGTATGGGCTTGGCACCCTGCTCTCGCTGGTGCAGGGATGGGTCATGGCCACGGTCACACAGCGGGTGTCAAAGCGGCTGCGATCAGACATCTCCACCAAGATCAACCGGCTGCCCATCTCCTACTACAACCGGACCACCACCGGTGACGTGCTGTCTCGCGTTACCAACGACGTGGACACCATCGGCCAGAGCCTGAACCAGAGCCTGACGCAGATCGTGACCTCCATCACCTCGGTGATCGGCATTTTGATCATGATGTTCCTGATCAGCTGGCAGCTGACGCTGATCGCGCTGTGCATTCTGCCGCTGTCGGCCATCGCGGTGAGCTTCATCATCAAGTCGTCCCAGAAATACTTCCGCCAGCAGCAGGAATACCTGGGGCATGTGAACGGCCACATCGAGGAGATGTACGGCAGCCACGTGGTGGTGAAGGCGTTCGGCGGCGAGGAGGAATCCGAAAAGACATTCAACCGGCACAACGACACGCTGTACCACTCGGCCTGGAAGGCCAGCTTTCTCAGCGGCCTGATGATGCCCATCACCGGGTTCATCGGAAACCTGGGGTATGTGGCCATCTGCATCATGGGCGGTTACTACGCGGTGACCGGCCGGATGACCGTCGGCGGCATCCAGAGCTTCATTCAGTATGTGCGCCAGTTCACCCAGCCCATCAGCCAGCTGGCCAACGTGGGCAACGTGATGCAGCAGCTGGCCGCCGCGGCCGAGCGCGTGTTTGAGTTCCTGGGCCAGCCGGACGAGGTGCCGGACAAGGTAGATCCGGTGCATCTGCCCGAGATCACGGGCAGCGTGGGCTTTGAGCATGTGAAGTTTGGCTACACCCCGGACACGCCGGTCATCCGCGATTTCAGCGCCCAGGTCAGCCCCGGCCAGAAGGTGGCCATCGTCGGGCCGACAGGCGCCGGCAAGACCACGATCGTCAAGCTTCTGATGCGGTTCTACGACGTGGACGGCGGCAGGATCACCGTGGACGGCCACGACATCCGCGACTTCACGCGGGAGGAGCTCAGGGGCGACTTCGGCATGGTGCTGCAGGAGACCTGGCTGTTCAACGGCACCATCCAGGACAACATCCGCTACGGCAAGCTCGACGCCTCGGAGGCCGACATCCGGCGGGCCGCCAAGGCCGCGCAGGTGGACTACTTCATCCGTACCCAGCCGGACGGCTACAATATGGTGCTGAACGAGGAGGCTTCAAACGTCTCCCAGGGCCAGAAACAGCTGCTGACCATCGCCCGCGCGATCCTGGCGGATCCCAAAATCCTGATTCTGGATGAGGCCACCAGCTCGGTCGATACGAGAACCGAGGTGCTGATCCAGAAAGCCATGGACAACCTGATGCACGGGCGCACCAGCTTCGTGATCGCGCATCGGCTGTCCACGATCAAGAACGCCGACCTGATCCTGTGCATGGATGGCGGCGACATCGTGGAACAGGGCACGCATGAGGAGCTGCTGAGTAAGGGCGGGTTCTACGCCAAGCTGTACAACAGCCAGTTCGAGCAGGCCGGCTAAAGCTTCGGGCAAACACAGGCGGGGGGCCGGGGTCCTTGCGCCCCGCCGCGCCCCGCTTTGCGCTTTGGAGGCGTTACTATTTTTCATTGGTATTACCGTTCTTCCCGGAAGTAGTTCACCCCGCAGCCCTTGGGCTGCGCGTGATTCTTTGACATCCGGATCGAGCTAACCACCAGCACCAGCGCGGTCGCGACAAACGGCAGCATGGAGAAAATCGCCGTGGGGACCTTCACCGCGCCCGCGGGCAGATACAGCCTGAGCACGCTCAGCGCGCCGAACACCAGCGCGCCCAGCATCGCCCGGTAAGGGCTCCAGCTGGCGAAGATCACCAGCGCCACCGCGATCCAGCCCAGGCCGTTGATGCAGTTGTGCGTCCACGCACCGCCGCAGGTGACCAGCGACACATACGCCCCGCCCAGCCCGCACAGCCCGCCGCCGATCAGGATGTTCACATACTTGTATCGCGACACGTTGATGCCCGCCGCGTCCGCAGCGCCCGGATTCTCCCCCACAGCGCGCAGATTCAGGCCGCGCCGCGTGTGGTACAGGTAGACGCCCATGGCGATCGCGGCGAAAAAGCCCATGTACACGAACAGGTTGTGCGAGAACAGCAGCTTGCCCACCGCCGACAGCTCGCTGAGCCAGCCCATGTCGATCGCCTGAAACTGCGCCTTGGCCGCTTCGGACAGGATCGCCGAGCCGGACGGCGAGTTCAGCATCATGTTTTCGCCGATGAAGTTGGCGAAGCCCGTGCCGAAGATGGTCAGCGTCAGGCCGGTCACGTTCTGGTTGGCCTTGAGCGTCACCGTCAGGAACGCGTAGATCAGCGCGCCCAGGCTCCCTGCCGCGAACGCGCACAGCAGGCCCACCGCGAAGCTGTTCGTAACATAGCAGCCCCAGAACCCCAGGATCGCGCCCATGTACATCATGCCCTCGACGCCCAGGTTCAGGTTGCCCGCTCTCTCGGTCAGGATCTCGCCCAGCGTGCCAAACAGCAGCGGCAGTCCGGCCAGGATGGCGGCATAAAGGAAGTTGGTCAGAAAATACACCCAATCAGGCATGGCTCGCACCTCCTTCCGGCGCGGTCGCGAGCGCCTGGCGCCACACCACCCGGTAGCTGATGAAGAACTCGGACCCCAGCACAAAGAACAGGATCACGCCCTGCAGCACCATGGACGCCGCCGGAGAAATGTTGTGGATGGACTGGATCGTGCCCGCGCCCTTCTCAAGGCACGCAAACAGGGTCGACGTGATCAGGATGCCCACCGGGCTGAGCCGGGACAGCCAGGCCACCGTGATCGCGGTGAACCCGACGCCGCCCGCCACGGTATCGGTGAGGGTGCGGTCCGCGCCGCTGGCCTGCAGCATGCCCGCCAGCCCGCAGATGGCCGCGCTGATGCCCATGGTGCGCAGAATAATCTTGAACACGTTCATGCCCGCGTAGCGCGCGGTGTTTTCGTTTTCGCCGACGACGGTCAGCTCGTAGCCCTGCTTGGTGTAGCGCAGATACCAGAACGCCAACGCGACCAGCGCCAGCGCCACGATCCAGCCCGCGTGCACGCCCAGCACCTGCGGCATGCGCGCCACCTTATCGAACATGGGCACCTTGGGAAAGCCGGACTTGGGGTCCTTCCACGGGCCTTCCCGCAGATACTGGATGATGTAGAGCGCCACGTAGTTCATCATCAGCGTGAACAGCGTCTCGTTGGTGCCAAACCGCGCCTTGAAGAACGCCGGGATGACGCCAAACAGCGCGCCCGCCAGCATGCCGATCAGCGCCATCGAGATCAGCAACACCGGCTGGGGCCAGTGCGCGCAATACAGCGCCAGGAAGGACGCCGCAATGGCGCCCACCGAGATCTGCCCCTCGGCGCCGATGTTCCAAAACCGCATCTTAAACGCCAGCGTGATGCCGATGGAGGTGATGCACAGCGGGATCGCCAGCTTGACGGTCTCGCGCACATTGGACGCGGTGCCTGTCGCGCCATGGATCATGGTGCCGTACACCGCAAAGGGATTGTTGCCCAGCGCCCAGATGAACAGCCCGCCCGTCACCAGCGCCAGCGCCACCGCCAGCAGCCGCATCAGCATGGCTGTGCGCTGCGGAAGCTCGGCGCGTTTGACGATGTGCACCGGGAAGGCGCTAGAAAATGTGCCTCTAACCAACCGCCATCGCCTCCTCCATCGTGTATCCTGTCATCATCAACCCCAGCTGTTCCTTGGTGGCGCCCCTGGCGTCCACGATGCCGGTGACCTTGCCGGAGCACAGCACCACGATCCGGTCGCACAGCTCCAGCAGCACGTCCAGATCTTCGCCGATGAACAGCACGCCCACCCCTTGCTTCTTCTGCTCGTTGAGCAGCTTGTAGATGGTCATGGAGGAATGGATGTCCAGCCCGCGCACCGGGTACGCGGTGATCAGGATGTGGGGGCCGCCCGCGATCTCGCGCCCCAGCAGCACCTTCTGCACATTGCCGCCCGACAGCTGCTTCACCGGGGTGTGGATGCCCGGGGTGTTGATGGACAGCCGCTGCACCAGCTCTTCGCTGAGTTTCTTCGCGGGCTTTCGGTCAAGCACCAGGCCGGATCGGTTCTGGCATTCCTTCAGCAGCATGTTGTCCACCATGCCCATGGAGCCGACCAGCCCCATGCCCAGCCGGTCTTCGGGAATGAAGCTCATGGAGACGCCGCGCTTGATGATCTGGCGGGTGGTCATGGTGAGCAGGTTGATGCCGTTGTGCAGGATCGCGCCGCCGCTGGCTTTCTGAAGCCCGACAATGGCCTCGCACAGCTCCTTCTGGCCGCTGCCCGCCACGCCCGCCACGCCCAGGATCTCGCCGCCCGAGAGCACAAAGCTGACCGCGTCCAGCATCTTGGCGCGGTCGTCGTTCAGCACGGTGAGCTGGCGCACGTCCAGCAGGTTCGGAACGATCCGTTTGGACACGGCGCGCTCAATCGACAGATCCACCGAGTGGCCCACCATCAGCTCGGTCAGCTGGCGCGCGCTGGTCTCGCGCGTGTTCACCGTGGCCACCGAGCTGCCCTTGTGCAAAATGGTGACCCGGTCGGAGATGGACAGCACCTCGTTCAGCTTGTGGGTGATGATGATGACCGCGCAGCCCTGCTCTCGCATGCGCCGCAGGATCACGAACAGTTTCTCGATCTCCTGCGGGGTGAGCACGGCGGTGGGTTCGTCCAGGATCAGGATTTTCGAGCCGCGGTACAGCACTTTCAGGATCTCAACCGTCTGCTTTTCGCCCACGGACAGCGTGTGGATTTTGCGGCCCAGCTCCACGCTCAGCTCGAACTGCTCGCAGATGTTCTGGATCTCGCGCTCCAGCTGCGCTGAGCTCATGCCCCTTCGGGATCTGGTGCCCAGCACGATGTTCTGAAGCACGGTCAAATTGTCCACCAGCTTGAAGTGCTGATGGATCATGCCGATGCCCAGCGCGAGCGAGTCGTGGGGCGAGCGCAGCCGCGCCTCTTTGCCCTCGACCTTGATGGTGCCCCGGTCGGGGAAATACAGCCCGCCCAGCATGTTCATCAGCGTGGTCTTGCCTGAGCCGTTTTCCCCCAGCAGCGCCAGGATTTCCCCGTGGCGCAGGCTGAGATCGATGTCTCGGTTGGCCTGAACCGGCCCGAACGACTTGCAGAGGCCCACAAGTTCGATTGCCAGCACGCTTTCGACAGGATTCGTCAAGCAAACACCGCCTTTTGCCTGTGATTGCGCTCATTGTATCATAAAACCATGAAGCTTTCCATCGAATCTATGTTGAATGTTCGGATTTGACAGCCGTGTTTTTTGGCCGTATAATGATATGGATTGTGATTGATACGTATCGGGGGTTGCGCATGGAAGACAGCCAGTTGAAGGCGATTATTGAGGCGATTCTGTTTGTGTCGGGGGATCCGATCCCCGTGGCGGACATCGCCCACTCGCTGAACATGACCACCGCCGAGCTGGAAGGCTCGGTGCAGCAGCTGAAAGACGACTACGATCTGGATAAGCGGGGGCTGCGGCTGAACCGGTTTGGCGGCAGCATTCAGCTGTCGATCCGGCCCGAGTACGCGCCCTACATCGAGCAGCTGCTGCAGCCCATCCAGAAGCAGAGCCTCAGCCAGGCGGCGCTCGAGACGCTGTCCATCGTCGCCTACCGCCAGCCGGTGACCAAGACGGACATCGAGTCGGTGCGCGGCGTGAAGTGCGACTACTCGGTGCAGAGCCTGCTGAACAAGGGCATGATCCAGGAAGCCGGGCGCAAGGAAACGCTGGGCCGCCCGATTCTGTACGAGACGACCGAGAAGTTTTTGACGCATTTCGGCATTGAATCGCTTCAGGAACTGCCCGAGCAGGAGCAGGGCGCGCTGGAGAACCTGCCGGAGATCGGCGTATAACCGCGAATGCGCGCACGCGGGGATCCCGAAAGGGCATGACGCCGCTTGGCAGGGCTCTCAGGGGCCGCGCCCCTGGGCTTGATGTTAAGAGGGACCCCGTCTGATGGCCGTTGCCGTCAGACGGGGTCCTTTTTGAACCGTCGGGCTGCGCGCTCCGTGGGGCTGAACTCCGGCGGGCGCTTGGCTCCGAGCCACTCCCGGGGCTACCGGTTGGCGATGTGGAGCACGTCCAGGATGGCCTGGTCGTCCATCTTCGTAAAGAATCCCACCGTGTTCCCGCCCGGATCCCGGCGCGTCTGCCTCACCAGCCGCTCGAAATCCGGATCCTTGATCCCAAGCTCCGAAAGGGTCAGCGGCATGCCGATGCCCCTCAGAAACGCTTCGAACCGCTCGATGCCTAAGAGCGCCGTCTTCTCCGGGTGCGCGAAGTCCATGTCGCAGCCCCACACCCGCGCCGCGAACTGCGCCTGCTTGGTGGGCTCGTGGCGCTGAAGCTGGTAGCGCATCCACGCCGGATAAACAACCGCCAGCCCCGCGCCGTGCGCAACGTCATAGATGCCCGACAGCTCGTGCTCGATCTTGTGCGCCGCGCCATCGAACACGCGCCCAACGCCGCAGGTGTTGTTGTGCGCCAGCGTGCCCGCCCACATCAGCTGCGCGTGGGCGTCGTAGTCACCGGGGTTTCGGATCGCCACCGGCGCGGCGCGGATCACGCTCTGCAGCAGCGCCTCGCAGATGCGGTCGGTCACGTCCACATCCGGTTCGTTGCAGAAGTAGCGTTCCATCACGTGCGCCATGATGTCGGTCGCGCCCGCCGCCTTCTGATACGCGGGCAGCGTGTAGGTCAGCTCCGGGTTCATCAGCGCGAACAGCGGCCGGTTCAGCTCGTTCCCCAGCCCTCTCTTGATCTGCGTCGCGGCTTGGGTGATCACGCAGCTGTTGCTGCTCTCGCTGCCCGCCGCTGAGATCGTCAGGATCACGCCCACCGGCAGCACCTTCTCCGGCTTGGCCGCGCCCGAGAAGAAATCCCAGAAATCGCCGTCATAGACCGCGCCCAGCGCGATGGCCTTCGCCGAGTCAATGGCGCTGCCGCCGCCCACCGCCAGCACGAAGTCGATCTTCTGCTCGCGGGCGATTCTGATCCCCTCGTACACCAGCTCGTCGCGCGGGTTGGGCTGCGCGCCGCCCAGCTCCACATGGGCGATCCCCGCCTCGTCCAGCGTCTTAAGCACCCGGGAAAGCAGCCCGCTCGCCACCGCCGAGCCGCCGCCGTAGTGCACCAGCGCGCGCGTACCGCCGAAGCGCTTGATCTGCGCGCCTGCCTTTCGCTCCGCGCCGCGCCCAAACTCAAAGTGGGTGGGCAGATAAAAAGAGAAATCCAGCATCGTCCGTCACGCCTTTCCAAAGATATTCAGCACCTTCGCGGTCACGGCTTCGGCCAGCGCGGCCTGGCCCTCCCGCGTCATGTGCACCGCGTCCAGGCGGCTCGGCTGCGCGACCTCGGCCGCGTTCAGGTATTCCACGCCCATCATCAGCGCGAGTTTTCTGTATTCTTCGGCCAACCCGAGGCTGGTTTGATAGGAAACCTCGCCAAAAATCGGGCCCATGGCCGTGTCCGTGATGTTGTCGCCGATCAGGATCGGCGAAACCAGCAGCACCGTGGGCGGCTTGTTCTCGCGGTCCACGCCGTGCTGGTGCACCGCCTTGAGCAGCTGCAGCATGCCCTGCGCGATGCAGTATGCGTTCAGCGAGAAGCGCTGCTTGGTGTCGTTGGTGCCGAGCATCAGGATCACCAGATCCAGCGGGTTGTGCGTCATCAGGCAGGGCGGCAGATAGCTGAGGCCGCTCTTGAAGCCGCCCTCGGTCGGGTCGTCCAGCACGGTGGTCCGCCCGTTCAGCCCCTCCTCGATCACCATGAACTCGTCGCCCAGCCGGCCGGCCATCACCATCGGCCAGCGAACCGTCTCGTCGAAACGTTCACCCAGCGGTGAGTAGCCCCATGTGTTTGAATCGCCAAAGCACAAGATTCTGCGTCTCATCGGCGTCCCCTCCCTGTTTGTTGGCAACATTATACTATGGTATAATGGTTTTCGCAAATGTTTTGGAGGTGTGACCATGCGCTATCCCGAGCCATTTTTGGACAATCTGCGCGCGCTGCTGGGGGGCGAGTTCCCGTCGTTTGAGCGCGCGCTTGCGGAAGCGCCCGTGCGCGGCGCGCGGCTGAACCCCGGAAAGCCCGGCGCGGCGTTTGGCCCGGACGCGGTGCCCTGGGAACCGGACGGGCGCTATGTGGATGCCGGATACAGGCCGGGCGCGGACCCGCTGCACTTCGCGGGCGCGCTGTACATGCAGGAACCCAGCGCCATGGCCCCCGCGCGGGCGCTGAATGTAAAACCGGGTGAGCGGGTGCTGGACCTGTGCGCCGCGCCGGGCGGAAAGAGTGGCCAGCTGGCGGCGGCGCTTCGCGAACAGGGCGCGCTGGTGTGCAATGAACCGGAGCGCGGCCGCGCCAAGGCGCTGTCCGGGAATCTGGAGCGGCTGGGCGCAACGAATGCGCTGGTGGTGAGCGCGTTGCCCAAAGCGCTGGCCCAGCGGTGGCCGGAGGCGTTTGACGCGATCCTGGTCGACGCCCCCTGTTCGGGCGAGGGCATGTTCCGGCGCGATCCGGAGGCGGTGGATCAGTGGCAGCCCGGTTCGCCGGCGGGATGCGCCGCCAGACAGGCCGAGATTCTGGACTGCGCGGCAGCCATGCTGCGCCCCGGCGGGCGGCTGGCGTATTCCACCTGCACGTTCAACGCGCTCGAGAATGAAGGCGTGGTGCAGGGGTTTTTGGACGGGCATCCGGCGTTTGAGGCGGCGGAGTTTGCGTTGCCGGGCGCGGGCGCGTCGGAGCATGGGATGCTGCGGCTGTGGCCGCATAGGGTGCGGGGCGAAGGGCAGTTTGTGGCGCTGATGGCAAAAGCCGCAGGCAACCGCCGTTCGCCCTTGCCGCCCGAGCGCGGCGAGTCCATCGGAGGCGATCCGCGCTCGCCCGCAGGTGTGGCCTTGGCGCAGCTGGAAACCGCCGTGCCCGGAAGCTGGACAGCGCGGATACGGGGTTGGGATTTGGTTTTGCAGAGGGATACGCTGTGCGCGGCGCCGCCCGGATTGCCGGACGCGAAGGGGCTGCCTGTGCTGAGGCGCGGGATCCACCTGTGCCAATTGGGCAACGGCTATGTGAAGCCCGACCACGCGCTGGCCATGGCGCTGACGCCCGCGGAGACGGCGCAATCCATCGAACTGGATGAAGAACACACGGCCCGCTTTCTGCGCGGGCATGAGATCCCCTGCCCGGAGCGCTTATCCGGCTGGGCGCTGGTGACGCACAGAGCGCTCCCCCTTGGCTGGGGCAAAGCGGTGCAGGGCACGCTGAAGAATCATCTGCCCAAGGGCCTCAGATTGCATTGAGGCGTGGCCACGGGATGTCGCGCCCCTACGGCCGCTTCCGCCGGCACAGCAAAAGAGGGCGGGAGCGCGCTCCTGCCCTGATGTTTTTTGAAGAATGGGTTGGGGGGGACGATGTTCCCGGCTGGGATCCGGGAGGCGGCGCGCCATGACGCGCCCCTTCTTCCCTACTCCACAAACACCGCGCTGTACCAGTTTTGTTTTTCAGCGTCGGGATCGGAGAGGGTGCTGATGGGGAGGCCGAGCTGGCGCACGGTCTTAAACACGTCGATGCCCACGCTGTGGAAGGCGGGGCGCGCCTTGTGGGCGTTGCGGCATGGTTTCTCCAGGACGGCGGCGCACTCCTCGCACAGCGCGCAATCGCTGAGGGAGAAGGCCATGTAGTAGCCGTCTTTGAAGGCGCGGTCCTCGATTTCGAAGGAGACCTTCTGGGAGAGGGCCTTGTCGTGGGTGTGCACGATGACGCCCCAGCGGTAGCGGGAGAACATCTCTTTCAGCTCGGCCATGCTGGGGTTGCCGGGGCGGCTGGGGCAGGTGTGGTTCTTGCCCCAGTCCTTGCAGCCATACATGCACTTGAGCAGCGTGCGGCTGTCGAAAACGATCTGATCAATGGAAAAGGGCACCGCCTCGGCGCCCATGGAAACAGCCAGATGGATATACTCGTTGGCATTCATCGCGTGATTCTCCCTGGAAACAGTTTGCCCAGCCTCTTGGTGCGCAGCTTTTGCGCGCGCACGGCTTGCGCGCTGAGGAAGGCGGTTTGGTATTGCGGGTTTTCCGGGCGCTGGCGCGCCGCGATGCCGAAGTAGAGGGAGGCCTTTTCGATCTCCCCCAGCCGAAACAACACCGCGCCAAAAAGATAGTTCCACTCCGCGGTGCGGCTGGCGATGCGCATCAGCGCCTGCC
Source organism: Eubacteriales bacterium (assembly GCA_031549325.1). Classification (GTDB taxonomy): domain Bacteria; phylum Bacillota; class Clostridia; order Christensenellales; family Aristaeellaceae; genus JAJDGF01. The sequence goes on from JAVBQA010000074.1 coordinate 12,936, forward strand.
GGGCGGCGGGCAGCTGGTTTAACTCCATCAGGCGGCGCACGTCGTTAAACTGGTCGTTTTCGGGCGTGAGCGCACCCCGGCCGTCGTCGCGCTGGCAGCCGCTCAGCGCGTCCTGGTAGGCCATGTTGATCTGTACCATCTTGGACTCAGCCCACATCCGCTCCGGCCCGTCCGGGAACCGGTCTGGATGCCAACGGCGGGCCAGCTCCCGGTGCGCCTTTCGGATCTGGTTCTCGGTGGCGCTGCGCTCAACGCCGAGCAGCTCATATGCACTGGCGATGCTGAACCCCTCCTTCCAGCATGGTGCAATCCAAATGCGGGGCAAGTGCCGGCCCTCACAGCCCCCAACGCCGCACAAGCACGTTGAGCGCAATTGGCAGATGTCCGCACCAATTCCCCCGCGCGAGCAGAGGAAGTGATCTTCCAAGCCCTTTGAAGCGCACTATATAATATGCCGTTAGTATACCATGATGACGCGCCGCTGTCCAGAAACTGTCCAATTTTTGAGCACGGCACAAAAAGAAAATTCTGTTACGAGATAATGACGATTTTCGAGCCAAAACGACATAAATACTACATGGGGCAATTGCTAGACAAATTACGCGGCGGAGGCTACAATGTACATGCTGGATGAGACTTCCAATCTCTCCTGACAACTCAAAGGATGTGTGGCACCCGTTGCAAGCGAAACACAAAACGCAGCAGAAGAGGCGCACCAGAGAAGCCGACAGCTCGATCGTGCTGTGGCTTGTCTTTTGTTTCCCCATTGGGCTGATGATGATGTGGAGCGACCGCTGCGGCTGGAAGCGCGCGGTGAAGAGCGCTGTTTCTATGGGTTTTGTGGCCGTCCTGCTGTTGCTGGTGCTGCCCCAGACCCGCGCGCCCCAGCAAAAGACAGGCGGCATCGAGATCGTCAGCGCCCAGGCGGTGGTGGACCTGATGGGCCCCACGATGGAGGCGGGCGTGCTTTCCTATGACTCATATGTGCCCAAGTACATCCCCAAGAACAACGTGCTGGTGCAGCCGACGCCCAGTCCCGAGCCCTACTGGGTGTACTGCAACGACGGCGGCGAGAAATACCATCTGAAGGGCTGCCGTTTTGTGAAGCCCAGCACCCCCAAGGCCACGCTGATCCAGGCGGTCGACGCCGGATTCAAGCGCTGCAAGGAGTGCGGCTCGCCGAAGCTGTCGGACATCTACGGCGAAGATTTTGTCGGCTAACATCGCAGAAACAGCAGACCGCCCGCTCATCACGAGCGGGCGGTTTTTTGTCTGTTTTCAGAAACGATCAAACGGCGGCGTCCTCCGCCTGCTTCAGCACGCGCCACAGGTTCAACCCGGCAAACCCGCGCAGCTGCGCCTGCGTGTAGCCGTGGTTTTGGAGCAACCCGAGCAGCGCCGGAAAATCGCCCGGGCTCCCCAGCCCATCCGGCCAGGATTCGATGCCGTCAAAATCCGACCCAAACCCGAGCGCCTGCTCGCCGCCCAGCTCGCAGATGGCGTCGATGTGGCGCAGCACGTCGTCCAGCGTCGCGCCGCCGCCCTGGCGCAGAAACTTGCTGTAAAAGTTGATGCCAATGAAACCCCGCTTCTCGACGATGGCGCGCACCTGCTCACGCGTCAGGTTGCGCGGCACATCGCACAGCGTTTTCAGGTTGCTGTGGCTGGCGATGATGGGCAGCTGCGCGCGCGCGGCCGCGTCATAGAACCCGGCCTCGTTGAGGTGGGACATGTCCGCCAGGATGCCCAACCGGTCCATCTCGGCCAGCAGCTCGCGCCCAAAAGGCTTGAGCGGGTTGTCCGTGCCGCCCGCTGCCGGATAGCCAATCTCGTTCTCAAAATTCCAGGTCAGCGCGATCATGCGGATGCGCGCGCGGGCGTGCAGCTCGTGCAGACGGTCCAGTCGCCCCTCCAGCATCTCGCCGCCCTCGATGGACAGCACGCCGTGGGGCGTCACGGGCGGCTTTTCCGGCAGCGCGCCCGCCAGCATGGGCACGCCCAGCCGCTCGATGGCTTCGAGCATCTTTAGCCCGTTTTGGTAAGGTTCGCCCAGCGGGCCGCTTCCCCCGGCAAACATGGCGAAGGTCTGGATCCCCACGCCGCCCGAGGCCAGGCGGTCCGGCTGCACCGCGCAGGCCTCGAGCGCCTTGCCCTCAATGGCCAGCGAATACAGCGTATCCGAATGCGCATCCGCGACAAACATGTCCGTTTCCCCCTTTGCTTCTCGTCGACACCTCATGCATTATAAAACAATCGCGCCAAAAATGCAATTTTCAGACGAGTTTCATTCATTTTCTGTTGACAATTTGTCTAAAACTTTTTATACTGTAATGTATATCTCAGCGGGATCGACCCGCATAGGGATGGGAATCGACAAGGAGGAAGGTTTCATCATGAAGAGGTTTCTATCATCGATCCTGGCAGCGCTCCTTTTGCTGAGTCTGGCGCCCGTCGCGATGGCGGAGCAGGCCGAGGCTCCCTTCCACATCGGCATCGCCACCGGCACCGTGGCCCAGTCTGAGGACGAGCTGCGCGGCGCCGAGGCGTTCATTGCCGAGTACGGCAAGTCGGACGAGGGCGGCTACGTGACCCATGTCACCTATCCTGACAATTTCATGGCCGAGCAGGAGACCACCATCGCCCAGATGTCCAGCTTCCTGGATGATCCGCTGTGCAAAGTGGTCATTGTGAACCAGTCCGTGCCGGGCACCGTGGCCGCGTTCAAGAAGATCCGCGAGCTGCGCCCCGACATTTTGCTGATCGCGGGTGAGCCGCAGGAAGACACCCAGATGATCGAAGGCGCGGCCGACCTGGTCATCAACGCCGACAACATCAATCGCGGCTACCTGATGATCCTGGCCGCCAAGAAGATGGGCGCCAGCAAGTTTGTGCACATCTCCTTCCCGCGCCACATGTCGATCGACCTGCTGGCCCGCCGCCGCGACATCATGGCCGCCGCGTGCGCGGACCTGGGCCTTGAGTTTATCACCGAAACCGCGCCCGATCCCATGTCCGACGTGGGCATCCCCGGCGCGCAGCAGTTCATCCTGGAGCACATGCCCGAGTGGGTGAACAAGTACGGCAAGGACACCGCGTTCTTCTGCACCAACGACGCGCAGACCGAGCCGCTGCTGAAGATGGTCGCCCAGCTGGGCGCGATCTTCGTGGAGCCCGACCTGCCCTCCCCGATCATGGGCTACCCGGGCGCTTTTGGCATCGACCTGACCGCCGAGGCGGGCAACTGGCCGGCCATCCTGAAGAAGGTTGAGGACACGGTGATCGCGGCCGGCGGCGGCGAGCGCATGGGCACCTGGGCCTACTCCTACAACTACACCTCCACCGCGGCGCTGGCCGAGTTCGGCAAGCGCGTCGTGGAGGGCACCGCCTCGTTGGACAACTTCGAGCAGCTGATGGATTGCTACAAGAAGTACACCCCGGGCGCCGAGTGGAACGGCTCGTACTACGTCGACGGGCAGGGCGTGGAGCAGAAGAACCACGTGATGCTGTATCAGGACACTTACGTGTTCGGCAAGGGCTACCTCGGGCAGACGAAGGAAGAAATCCCCCAGAAGTACAAGGAAATCCGGTAATCCGTGAACCAAACAGCAGGGGCGAGCGGATGTTCGCCCCTGCGTTTTTCCGTAAGAGACGCAAAGCCAGGCAGCCGCTGGTCAAACCCGCCGCCAGCGCATGGCGGTTGAATCATCGGTTGGCCAGGGCCGAGAGGCCCCGGTTTACATCCACGGGGTCGCAAGGACCAAGCCGTTCGGTCGGGGGAACTGGCAGAAAGGCTTGGCCGTTGCGGACCGCGCGCAATAGGAAAGAGGTGTTGTCTCCGTGGGGGAAGGAAGGCCATTGCTCGCATTTGAGGATGTGGGCAAGCAGTTCGACGGCAATCAGGTGCTCAAGCACATCAGCTTCCAGCTGGGTGCGGGTGAGATCTTGGGGCTGGTCGGAGAAAACGGCGCGGGTAAGTCCACGCTGATGAAGATCCTGTTCGGCATGACGGAAATCGTGCAGACAGGCGGTTACGAGGGTCAGGTGCTGCTGGATGGGCAGAAGGTGAGCTTCAAAAACCCACTGGACGCGCTCAGGGCCGGCATTGGCATGGTGCATCAGGAGTTCTCCCTGATACCAGGCTTTACGTCTGCCGAGAACATCCTGCTCAACACCGAGATAACCAACAAGAGCGTGCTGTCCAGCGTGCTCGGCAAGCGCCTGGAGACGCTGGATCGGCCGGCCATGCGCCAAAAGGCGCAGCAGGCGATCGACACGCTGGGCGTGTCGCTGAACGCGGACACCATGGTGTCAGAGCTGCCGGTGGGACACAAACAATTCGTCGAAATCGCCCGCGAGATCAGCCGCGAAAACGTGAAGCTGCTCGTGTTCGACGAGCCCACCGCGGTGCTGACCGAGAGCGAGGCCGAGATCTTCCTTAGCGCGCTGCGCCGGCTGGCGGGGCTCGGGATCGGGATCATCTTTATCTCGCACCGGCTGCAGGAGATCATTGATGTGTGCGACAAGCTGGTGGTGCTGCGGGATGGCGAGCTGGTCACCGAGCGCGACGCCAAGTCGGTTTCCCTGGCGGAGATCGCCGAGCTGATGGTGGGCCGCGACATGGAGCAGGACGCCCCCGCAAGCGCAGGCGCAGCCATGCCGGCCTCGAGCGAAGTGGTGCTTTCGGTCAAGAACCTGTGGGTGGACATGCCGGGCGAGTACGTGCGCGACGTGAGCTTCGAGGTGAAACGGGGCGAGATCTTCGGCATCGGCGGCCTCGCGGGTCAGGGCAAGCTGGGCATACCCAACGGCATCATGGGGCTCATGCCCGCAGGCGGCCAGGTGCTGTTCAACGGACGCCCCCTGCCGTTCAATGTGCCCATGAAGCCGCTTCGGAGCGGGCTGGCGTTCGTGTCGGAGGACCGGCGCGGCGTGGGGCTGCTGCTGGACGAGCCCATCGACTGGAACATCACATTCAGCGCGATGCAGGTGCAGAACAAGTACCTCAAGACGCTGCTGGGCGGCGCCGTGAAGCTGCGCGACGAGAAGGCCATGCGCGAGTGCGCGCGCAAGTACATCGGGGAACTTGAGATTCGCTGCACTTCCGAAAAACAGCTCACCCGCCAGCTGTCGGGCGGCAACCAGCAGAAGGTGTGCCTGGCCAAGGCGTTCGCGCTGGAGCCCCATCTGCTGTTCGTGTCCGAGCCCACCCGCGGCATCGACGTGGGCGCAAAGGCGCTGGTGCTGTCCGCGCTGAAGCGGTTCAGCGAGGAGAACAACACCACCATCGTGGTCATCTCTTCCGAGCTGGAAGAGCTGCGCTCCATCTGCGGGCGCATCGCGATCATCTCGGAAGGCGAAGTCGCGGGCATTCTGCCCAGGGACGCCAAGGCTGTGGAGTTCGGGCTGCTGATGTCCGGACACCGAGAGGGGGAGTCCGCATGAGCGCCATGAGCAGAATGGTAAAAAACTTCGGATGGCCCCGCATCATCATCTTCCTGTTTTTGGTGGCGCTGTTTGTCGTGGGCTCGTTCTTTGGCGTGTCCCCGGTGGCCTCTTTCAACGACGTGCTGGTGCGCTTTGGCATGAGCGGCGTGATGGTGCTGTCCATGGTACCCATGGTGCAGTCGGGCTGCGGGCTGAACTTCGGCATCCCGGTGGGCATCGTGGCCGGTCTGTTCGGCGCGGTGCTGAGCCTGGAACTGCAGCTTACCGGGTTCGCGGGCATCTTCGCGGCGGTGGCCATCGCGGTGGCGTTCGCGGCCGTGTTCGGGCTGGGGTACGGGATGCTGCTGAACAAAGTCAAGGGCGACGAGATGATCATCGCCACCTATGTGGGCTATTCCTTCGTGTTCCTGATGAACATCTTCTGGATCACGCTGCCCTTCAAGAACCCGGCCAGCATGCAGGGCTTCAAGGGCGAGGGGCTGAGGACCACCATCAGCGTGCAGGACTACTGGATCCACCAGTTCAGCGACTTTTGGAAGATCACAATCCCGATTGGCGAGTTTCGCCAGCTGGTGATCCCCACGGGCATGCTGCTGTTCTTTGCGCTGATGTGCCTGCTCGTGTGGTTCTTCTTTAGAACCAAGATGGGCACCGCGATGACCGCCGTGGGCAGCAACCCCGAGTATGCGCGCGCCTCAGGAATCAACATCGACCGCATGCGCATGGTGTCGGTGATGCTCTCCACCATCCTGGCGGCGGTGGGCATCGTGGTGTACCAGCAGAGCTTTGGGTTCATCCAGATGTACAACGCGCCCATGGCGTTCGTGTTCCCGTCAGTGGCGGCGGTGCTGCTGGGCGGCGCGTCGGTGAACAAGGCTTCCATCCTGAACGTGATCATCGGCACGCTGCTGTTCCAGGGCATCCTGACCATGACGCCCTCGGTCATCAACAGCATCATCCAGGTGGACGCATCGGAAGTTGTGCGCATCATCGTGACCAACGGCATGATCGTGTACGCGCTGACCCGGAAAGCGAGGGCGAGCAGATGATTGACAACCCGAAATTCAAAAAGTTCGTAACCGGAAGCGCCGTGCCGCTGCTGTTTCTGATCATCAGCGCGATCGCGATTCCGATCTCCAAGTACAGCGGCAGCTATATTCTCAAAGAGGTCGTGGAGCGCCTGTCGCGCAACTCATTCCTGGTGCTGTCTCTGCTGCTGCCTGTCATGGCGGGCATGGGCATCAACTTTGGCATGGTGCTGGGCGCCATGTCGGCCCAGATCGGGCTGGTGTTCGTGCTTACCTGGGAGGTGCCGGGGATCCCCGGGCTGCTGCTGGCGGCGCTGATCGGCACGCCGGTGTCCATCTTGCTCGGATACTTTGGCGGCGCGGTGCTCAATCGCGCCAAGGGCCGCGAGATGATCACCTCCATGATGCTGGGGCTGTTCGTGTCGGGCGTGTACCAGCTGTTCCTGCTGTACATCTGCGGCACGCTGATTCCCATGCACAGCACCACCACCGTGCTGTCCCAAGGCTACGGCATTCGAAACGCGCTGGACCTGGGCACGCTCGGCAAGGCGCTGGACAACATGAGCCTGTTCGGGCTGAGCATGAACCTGAAATTCGGCATGGTCAGCGTGCCGCTGGGCACCTTCGCGACCGTGATCCTGCTGTGCGTGTTCACCCACTGGTTCAAGAACACCCGCATGGGCCAGAACATGCGCGCGGTGGGCCAGGACATGGGCGTGTCCGAGTCCAGCGGCATCCACGTGGAGAAGAACCGCATCCAGTCGATCATCATCTCCACCGTGCTGGCGTGCTACGGCCAGATCATCTACCTGCAGAACATCGGCACCCTCAACACTTACAACGGCGCGGACCAGGCGGCGCTGTTCGCCGCGGCGGCGCTGCTGGTGGGCGGCGCGTCGGTCAGCAAGGCCACCATCACCAACGCGATTCTGGGCACGGCGCTGTTCCACCTGATGTTTGTGGTCATGCCCAAGGCGGGCGCCAACATCACCGGCCAGGCGATGCTGGGCGAGTACCTGCGCATGTTCGTGTCCTACGCGGTGGTCACCGTGGCGCTGGTCATCCACGCCTGGAAGCGCCAGAAAGACAAGGAGATCGAGCGCGTACAGCTCAGGGCGCGCAGGAACTGAGCGCGTTGAACAGATCCTATCGCCATCGGAGCGGGCCTTGTGCCCGCTCTTTTGCTTTGCGCATACTATGTGGCAGCCGCCGACGCGCGGCGAAAGGATGAATACCATGTACGATATGTTTCCATACCCGCCCATACCCGGGTGTGTCTGTCGGCCGCCAATGCCGTGTCCGATGCCACTGCCGATGCCGTGCCTGATGCCGCGCCCCATCCCAGAGTGCAGGGATTGCGGCTGCCGCCGCGGCTGCGGGCGCGACAAATATTGTCCCCAGGAGATCACGATCAAGGTGCTTGGCGTCGACAATTGCGGAAATTTGCAGCTGTGCGCGCAGTACGACAAGCCTTGCTGGGTCAACGGCCAGTGGGTAAATTGCAAGCGTTTCCATTAGGGTGAAGGCATACACACGGCCGGAAAGCGGATGCTTTCCGGCCTTTTTGTGGTTTTACGCGGTTTTTACGGCAGGCTGCGGAGTCCTTTTACCGCCCGGCATTATGCTGTGCTTGTAGAATCGATGAGAGATGAGGAGAAATCACAATGAGAAAGACAGTTGTCCTGGTTGTCGCCCTGGCTCTGCTGCTTGGCGCAGGTGCGGCGCGCGCGGAGTTCACGGCAAACCGCATGATTACGGTGATCTCCCGCGAGGACGGCAGCGGCACGCGCGGCGCGTTCATCGAGCTGTTCGGCATCGAGGTCAAGGGGCCGGAAGGCACAAAGAAGGACATGACCACCAAGGAAGCCACCATCGTCAGCAAGACCGACGTGATGCTGCAGAGCGTGGCGGGCGACCAGTACGCCGTCGGCTACGTGTCGCTGGGCTCGCTGAACGACAGCGTCCGGGCGCTGAACGTGGACGGCGCCCAGGCTTCCGCCGAAAACGTCAAAAATGGCAGCTACAGGATCGCCCGCCCGTTCAGCATTGCCACCCGGGGCGAACCCGGCGCGCTGGCGCAGGACTTTATCAACTTCATCCTGTCCAGAGAAGGCCAGGACGTTGTGGGGCACAGCTACATCCGGGTGATCGATCAGGCCAAGCCCTATGCCGAATTGGGCAACCAGCCCGCGGGCAAGCTGGTCATCGCGGGATCCTCCTCGGTCACACCCATCATGGAGAAGCTGGCGGAGGCCTACAGGGAACTGAACGTCGGCGCCACCATCGAGATCCAGATGAGCGATTCCACCGCCGGAATGACCGGCGCCATCGAGGGAACCTGTGACATCGGCATGGCCTCCCGCGCGCTGAAGGATAGCGAGAAAGAGCAGCTGACTGAGACGCAGATCGCGCTGGACGGCATTGCGGTCATCGTGAACCCGAAAAATCCGCTGGCCGACGTGACCAGCGAGCAGGTCCGGGACGTGTTCACCGGCCAGGTCGAGCAGTGGAGCGGACTGAACTGACAAACCCAAACGGCGGGCCGTTGCGGGCGCATGGCGTGTGCGCCCGCTGATCGGGATGCAAACAGAGATGAGGCGAATCCATGCAAAACCTGAGAGAGCGCGTGATGAAGCACGTGTTCATGGCGTCCGCCCTCACAGCCATCCTGGCCGTGGGGCTGATTTGCGCGTTCCTGTTCGCCAATGGCTTCCCGGCCATCGGGAAGATCGGGCCGCTGAAGTTCCTGCTGGGGACTGAGTGGTCCCCGGGCGATGTGCCGCCCGCGTTCGGCATCCTGCCGATGATCCTGGGCAGCTTGTACGTGACGGCTGGGGCTATTCTGGTGGGCGTGCCCGTCGGGTTGTTCAGCGCGGTGTTCATGGCGCGCATCTGCCCAAAACCGCTGTACAAGGTGCTCAAGCCCGCTGTTGACCTGCTTTCCGGCATTCCATCGGTGGTATACGGCTTCTTCGGGCTGACGGTGCTGGTGCCGCTGGTGCGCACTCTGTTTGGTGATTTCCTTGGGCTGCCCACATCGGGCGCCAGCATCCTGACGGCGTCGTTGCTGCTCGGGATCATGATCCTGCCCACCATCATCGGCATCACCGAGAGCGCCCTGCGCGCCGTGCCGGATCACTATTACGACGGCGCGGTGGCCCTCGGGGCCAGCCACGAGCGCGCGGTGTTCCGGGTGATCCTGCCCGCCGCCAAGTCGGGCGTGATGGCCGCTGTGGTGCTTGGGATCGGGCGCGCCATCGGCGAGACGATGGCGGTCATCATGGTGGCGGGCAACCAGCCGCGCATGCCGGCGGGCCTGCTCAAGGGTGTGCGCACGCTGACGGCCAACATCGTCATCGAGATGGGTTATGCCGCCGAGCTGCACCGTGAGGCGCTGATCGCCACCGGCGTGGTGCTGTTCGTGTTCATCCTCATCATCAACCTGCTGTTCTCCCAGCTTCAGAAGGAGAAGAAATGATGCGCAAAAAACCAATGGACGCGCTGATGTCCGCGCTGACCTGGCTGTGCGCCGGGCTGACCATGTTCGCGCTTGTGTACATCATCGGCTACATTCTGGTGAAGGGCGTGCCCCACCTCACGCCCTCGCTGTTCGCGCTGCGCTACACCTCCCAGAACGTGTCGCTGCTGCCCGCGCTGATCACCACCGTGCTGATGGTCGCGCTGACGCTGGTGCTGGCGGTGCCGCTCGGGGTGTTCACCGCGATCTACATGGTGGAATACGCCAGGCGCGGCAACCGGCTCGTCAAGCTGGTGCGCGTCACGGCCGAGACGCTGTCGGGCATCCCGTCGATCGTGTACGGGCTGTTTGGCCTGCTGTTCTTTGTGTCGTTTTTGGGTTGGGGGTTCTCGGTGCTGGCGGGCTGCTTTACACTTGGGATCATGATCCTGCCGCTGATCATGCGCACCACCGAGGAGAGCCTGAAATCCGTGCCAGACAGCTATCGCGAGGGCGCGTTTGGGCTGGGCGCCGGGCGTCTGCGCACGGTGTTTCGCCTGGTGCTGCCCGCCGCCGCGCCGGGCATCCTGGCGGGCGTGATCCTGGCGGTGGGGCGCATCGTGGGGGAAACCGCCGCGCTGATCTACACCGCGGGCACGGTGGCCAAGGTTCCAGAAAACCCGCTGGCCTCGGCGCGCACGCTGGCGGTGCATATGTACGCGCTGTCCAGCGAGGGGCTCAACACCAACCAGGCCTATGCCACCGCCGTGGTGCTGCTGATCGTGGTGGCCGGGATCAACGCGCTGTCCTATGCGCTGGCCAAGCGCATCGCGAAAGGGTGAACCGAATGCACAAGTTTGAGCTGAGCAATGTCAATCTGTGGTATAATGATTTCAAGGCGCTGAAAGGCGTTTCGATGGACATCGAGGCCAATCAGATCACCGCGTTCATCGGGCCGTCGGGCTGCGGCAAGAGCACGCTGCTCAAGAGCCTGAACCGCATGAACGACCTGGTGGAGGGCTGCCGCATCGAGGGGAAACTGCTGCTCGACGGGCAGGATATCTACGGAAACATCGATCTGAACACGCTCAGAAAGCGCGTGGGCATGGTGTTCCAAAAGCCCAATCCGTTCCCCATGAGCGTTTACGACAACATCGCGTTCGGGCCGCGCACCCACGGCGTGCGCGCCAGATACCAGCTGGACGAGATCGTGGAGAAGGCGCTCCGGGACGCCGCCATCTGGGGGGAGCTGAAGGATCGCCTGAAGAAAAGCGCGCTCGGGTTGTCGGGCGGCCAGCAGCAGCGGCTGTGCATCGCCCGCGCGCTGGCGGTCAGCCCCGAAGTGCTGCTGATGGACGAGCCCACATCAGCGCTCGACCCCATCTCCACCGCCAAGATCGAGGACCTGGTGGGCGAGCTGAAGAAGGCATACACGGTGGTGATCGTAACCCACAACATGCAGCAAGCCACGCGCGTGTCCGACAAGACGGCATTCTTTCTGCTGGGGGAAATGGTGGAGTACGGCGACACCGAGCAGGTGTTCTCCGTGCCCAAAGACAAGCGCTGCGAGGACTATATCACGGGGAGGTTTGGCTGATGAGGAGCAAGTTTGAAGAGCAGCTGGCAAACCTGAACGCCATGCTGATCGAGATGGGCGCGCTAATCGAAACCGCGATCCGCACATCCATCGACGCGCTGATCCAGCAGGACGCGCGGCTGGCCAACAAGGCCATCGAGTTCGATGCCGAGGTCGATCAAAAAGAGAAGGACATCGAAGCGCTGTGCCTGAAGCTGCTGCTGCAGCAGCAGCCAGTGGCCAAGGATCTGCGGCTGATCTCGGCCGCGCTGAAGATGATCACCGACATGGAGCGCATCGGCGACCAGGCGGCCGACATCGCCGAAATTTCGATCTACCTGTCCGACACGCCCTACGTGAAAAAGCTCGAGCACATCCCCATGATGGCCGAGGCCGCCATCCGCATGGTGACCCAGAGCATCGACGCCTTTGTGGGCAAGGATACCCAGCTGGCCGAGGCCGTGATCGAACGGGACGACGTGGTGGATGAGCTGTTCGACACCGTCAAGAACGACCTGATCGAACTGATCCAGCGGGACAGCGCAAACGGCGGCCAGGCGATCGACCTGATCATGATCGCGAAATATCTGGAGCGCATTGGCGATCACGCGGTGAACATCGCCGAGTGGGTGCTGTTCTCGATCACCGGCAAGCACAAGGACACCACCATAAAGGGGCTGTGAGCGTGCGGCGGATCTACATCTGTGAGGACGACGAGAGCATCCGCGAGCTGGTGCTGTACGCGCTGAAGTCGGGAGGATTTCAGGGTTGCGGGTTCGAGGCGGGCGAGGCGCTGTTTCAGGCGCTGGAGGCGCAGGACCCGCCGGAGCTGCTGCTGCTGGATATCATGCTGCCCGGGGAGGATGGGTTGTCCATCCTGTCGAGGCTGCGGCGAAGCGCGCGGTTTCAGAACCTGCCCGTGATTCTGCTCACCGCCAAGGGCAGCGAGTACGACAAGGTGAAGGGGCTGGACGCCGGCGCGGACGATTACATCGCCAAGCCCTTTGGCGTAATGGAGCTTATGTCGCGCATCAACGCGGTGCTGCGGCGCGCAAGCCCCGCCGCCCAGACCGGCAGCACCCTCACCTACAAGGACCTGACGCAGGACGACGAGCGCCACGAGGTGACCGCGGGCGGCGAGCGGGTGACGCTGACGTTCAAGGAGTTCGAGCTGCTCAGGTATCTGCTGCTGAACCAGCGGATCGTGCTCAGCCGCGACCGCATCATGGAGGCGGTGTGGGGCTACGATTTCGAGGGCGAGAGCCGCACCGTGGACATGCACATCAAAACGCTGCGCCAAAAGCTGGGCGCGGCCGGGGCCTATATCGTGACGGTGCGCAACGTAGGCTACAAGATCGGAGAGTGATGGCAGTTGAGGCGAAGCATCTTCCGCTCCATGAGCGCGCTGATCCTGCTGGCGGTGGCGCTGCTGGCGGTGTTGTGGGGCGTGGCCCTGAACAGTCAGATCCAGGACGAGCTCAAGAGCAGCCTGCGCAACCTGCGCGTGTCCATCATCACTCCGGACGGCGGCGTGAACTTCGACAACATGGCCGATCCGGCCACCATGGAGAACCACGCGGATCGTGAGGAGATTCAGGAGGCGCTGTCGGGCGGCGTGGGCCAGGGCGAGCGCGTGTCGAGCACGCTGGGCGAGCGGACCTATTACTACGCCGAGCGCCTGACGGATGGGCGGGTGCTCAGGCTGTCGCTGACGACGGCCACAATCTACGCGCTGCTTTGGAGCCACATCCCGCTGGCGCTGCTGTGCCTGCTGCTGGTGTTGGGGCTTGCGTTTCTGGCGGCCAGGCGGCTGAGCGCGCGGGTGATCGCGCCCATCAACGCCGTGGATCTGGACAACCCGGAGGGCATCGGCATCGACGAGCTGGCGCCGTTCGCCCGCAAGATTGAGCAGCAGAGAGCCGAGATCGAAGGGCAGATGCAGGCGTTGAAGGCGCGCGCCAGCACCATCCAGGCGATCACCGAGAGCATGAAGGAAGGCCTGATCCTGGTGGATGAACACGGCGTGGCGCTGTCGGCCAACCAGAGTGCCGCCGGGATCTTCGGCGCGCGGACGCTTGTTGGCAAGCCCATGATCGAGGTGTGCCGCGACCTGTCGCTGAAGGGCCCGCTGGACGCCTGCCTTGCAGGGGAGGCGGGCCAGCTGCCGCTTCGGCGGGGCGGGCGCGTGTTCGAGGTGTACCTGAGCCCGGTTCAGGGCGTGGGCGCGGCGATCCTGTTCCTGGACCAGACCGACAAGCACGAGGCCGAGCGCCAGCGCCGCGAGTTTTCGGCCAACGTGTCCCACGAGTTGAAGACCCCGCTGACGACGATCCTCGGGCTGTCCGAGATGATCGGGGGCGGCATGGCCGAGCAGCAGGATGTGCCCGGCTTTGGCAGCAAGATCCACGCGCAGGCCCAGCGCCTGCTGAACATCATCGACGACATCATCCGGCTGTCGGCGTTTGACGAGGGCGTGATGGAGCGCGAGTTCACCCGGTTCGACGCGCGCGCGCTGGCCGAGTCGGTGCTTTCCGGGTTCGAGCAGCAGGCGCGGCAGAAGGGCGTAAGCCTGGAGCTTGCGGGCTCCCCGGTATTCATCAGCGCCAATCGGCGCATGATGGACGAGCTGCTGACGAACCTCGTCGACAACGCCATCAAATACAATGTCGACGGAGGCCGGGTGCTGGTGCGGGTGACCGAAGAGGGCGGAGACGTGGTGCTGGCTGTGCAGGACAGCGGCATCGGCATCGAGCGGCAGCACCAGTCGCGCGTCTTCGAGCGATTCTATCGGGTGGATAAGTCGCGCTCGCAGAAGACCGGCGGCACCGGGCTCGGTCTCAGCATCGTGAAGCACGTGGTGGAGTTCCACCAGGGCGAGACAGAGATCAGGAGCGAGCCGGGCAAAGGCACGGAAATCATTTGCAGGATGCCCCTGGCGGGGCGCCCGAACCCGTAACCTGCATTGCACAAGACTTGCATTTCGCTGTCAAAAGACGCAGTGTTTTGACAGCCTGACAAGGGCTCCCTCCCGATGGCCGCGGCCATCGGGAGGGAGCCCTTGTGCAATATTGCGCCAGGCGCTCCGCGCGCTTACTTCTTGTTGCCCGCCGCCAGCGCCTCGCGGATGCATGCCTGATGGACGGGGCAAATGCGGTCGGTGCCGTGGGTTCTGCTTTTGGTGAAGTGTATGCAGAAATGGCCGTCGAATTCGTTGCCCGCGATGGATCCCTGCCCGTGGTGCATGCAGTTCATCGACGCAGCATAGGTCTTGCCGCCGACCGACACCCAGATCGGGCGGCGCGCCCACGACCACCCGCCACAGGCGCTCTTCATTTTGCGCGTGTCGGAGGCCGTCAGCGGCTGCACGTCGGCGTGGTTGGTGCCGCCGCCGCGCCACACCTGAAACTGAATCCCGGTGCGCACGTCGGTCACCCGCGCCGTGTCACCCACGGAAAACACCGAGCGGATGTCGCTCTCCCACCAGTTCGCGTTGATGATCTTGGCCGCCGGCGCGCCGCCCGAGACCTCGTCGCCATAGTCGGTCAGATCGGTCGCCCACTTCCGATATTGGGGGGCGGCCTTATTGAACAGCACGAACAGCGTGTCCGTGTCCGCCCGTCCGGTGGGTTTCAGCCCGCAATACGCCTGGAAGCGCCTGAGCGCGTTAAACGTCATCTGCTTGTAATCGCCGGTGGGCTTCGCTTCCAGATATCCAAGTTTGTTCAACCGCCGCTGCATGACCATCACTTCGTCCCCGCTGGCGCCCGGCTTTAGAGCCTCTGGGCGCTTGGTTGCGGCGCTGAACATGGTCAGCCGGCTCTCCAGCGTGTAGCCCGTCTGACCTTCCACCAGCACCTTGGCCCAGCGTCCGTCGATGGCCTGCACCTCGACCTCTTCGCCCGGGTTGATGCGCCTGAGAATCGAGCTGGAAGCTTTTTGATCAAAGTGCAGATACGTACCCTCCGTTACATAGGCCGTGCGGGGGAAGCGCATCTGCACCGCCAGCGTCGGGTAATCCGCGCTCAGATGGCTGCTGCGAACAAATCCCTGCGTTTGTTCGTATTGAATGACGGCCCAGTCGCCGTCGCTGGAAATCAGGCGCACATAGCTGCCCATCGGAAGCCTCGCCATCACCTGCGCGCTGGTCTTGGCCTTTTCGTACAGCTTGGCGTTTATCTTCATGTAGAAACTCTGCCCGGCGTCGCCACCCGCGTTGGGTTCGCGGTGCGCCAGCGCCGTTTGCGCGCAGACGCACGAAATGAGCACCGCCACCAACATGGCCGTGACTCGGCGAAAAATTCCCTCAGGTACCATTGCGCATGCTCCCTTTGTGTCGAAGGCCTGTTTGTTTATAGTTGTTTAGCGTCTGATATATTCCAAATTATATTACAAAATGTTTAAGTAATCAAGAGTTTACCGACATATTTAATCATTGTGGCGGTCATGCTTGAAATTTTTGGCTGATTGCGGTAAGATGCGATCAACAAGCCGAATGAGAAAGGGTGGAGTGCATGGGTATTCTTGAGAAGATGCGGCTGGATGGAAAGAAGGGTTTTGTGACCGGAGGCGCGCGCGGCATCGGCAAGAGCGTCGCGCTGGCGCTGTGCGAGGCGGGCGCGGACATCGCCATCGTGGACACGGACATCGACGAGGCGCAAAAGACCGCCGCCTGGCTGACCCAGGAAACCGGGCGCGACGCGTTCGCCATAAAGACCGACGTGACGTCTCCGGACGACGTGGGCGAGATGACCAACGCGGTTCTTCAGCGCTATGGGCGGCTGGATATCGCGTTTTGTAACGCGGGCATTTGCATCAATGTGCCCGCC
This sequence comes from Eubacteriales bacterium, assembly GCA_031549325.1. Lineage (GTDB taxonomy): Bacteria > Bacillota > Clostridia > Christensenellales > Aristaeellaceae > JAJDGF01. The sequence continues at coordinate 29,268 of JAVBQA010000074.1, forward strand.
GCCGAGATGACCTATGAGCAGTGGAAAAAGGTCGTCGACGTGAACCTGAACGGCGTATTCCTGACGGCCCAGGCCGCGGGCAAGGTGATGCTCAAGCAGGGCTCAGGTTCCATCATCAACACCGCGTCCATGTCCGGGCACATCGTCAACGTGCCTCAGCCCCAGTGTGCGTACAACGCCTCCAAGGCGGGCGTGATCCAGCTGACCAAGTCGTTCGCCGTCGAGTGGGCCACCAAGGGCGTGCGCGTGAACTCCATCAGCCCGGGCTATATCGGCACCGAGCTGATCCTGGCCGCGCCCCACCTGAAGGCGCTGATCGACGAGTGGAACGCCATGGCGCCCATGCACCGGTTGGGCAAGCCCGAGGAGCTGCAGGCCATCGTGGTGTACCTGGCGGGCGACATGTCCAGCTTCACCACCGGTTCCGACTTCGTGGTCGACGGCGCGTTCACCGCATTCTAGAAACGCCCAGAGGCGCTAAAGAAAACGTCACAGTACGTGGCGTTTTTTTGTGTTTTTGATCCATATGAAGCGAAAAATACCGGCATTTAATCCATTGATTGACAACGGACTTTACATGGTGTATGATAAGTACATTCCCGATGAAAAACAAACAGGCCGACTCAAAAAAGTTTAGCGCTTTGTGGTTTTTGCAGCCGGAAAGGCTGCCGAAATAGAAATGAAGGCGACTTTTAAGGAGGGTGTTTTTGTTATGAGGAGGACCTTATCCCTGGTGCTGGCCGTGCTGATGGTGATCACGCTGATGCCCGCGTTCGCGCAGGCGCAGAGCAAGGTGGTCGTGAACATCGCGCTGGCGAACAACCCGCTGTCTCAGGGCCTGGCCGAACTCGCGAAAGAGCACTACAAGAGCGAAACCGCCGAAATCAACATCGCCATCCTGCCGGAAAACGACCTGCGCGAGAAGCTGACCACCGAGGCGTCCTCGGGCGGCAACGCGTATGACATGTTCTACATCGGGCCGTATGAGGCGCAGAACTGGGCCAAGAACGGCTGGCTGGAGAACCTGGAACCTTTCTTCGCGGCCATGACTGACGAGCAAAAAGCCTGGTACGATGTGGACGACATGATCCAGGGCATGTTGGGCTCGGTGTCGCTGGACGGCGCGAAGTACGCCATCCCGTACTATGGCGAGTCGTCCTTCATCATGTACAACAAGGAGCTGTTCGAGAAGGCTGGCCTGACCATGCCGGACGAACCCACCTGGGACGAGATCTATGAGCTGGCCAAGAAGGTCGACGCGCTGGACGGCGACGCCCAGCCCGGCGGCGACATCATCGGCATGACCATGCGCGGCATGCCCGGCTGGGGCATGAGCGGCGCGCCGTTCGTGACCATGATCAACGCGTTCGGCGGCCAGTTCTACGATATGGAGTGGAACGCCACCGTCAACACCCCCGAGCAGAAGGGCGCTTGGGAAATGTACAAAAAGATCCTGCGCGAAGCGGGCCAGCCGGACATCCTGTCCTACTCCTACAACGAGTGCATCGCGCTGATGCTGACCGGCAAGTGCGGCATCTACTACGACGCCACCTCCATCTGCTCCGGCTTTGAGGCCGAGGGCTCTCCGATCAAGGGCAAGATGGGCTACGTCGCCGCCCCCAGCCAGGTCATGAAGAAGAACACCTCCTGGCTGTGGAACTGGTCCATGGGCATCAACCCGAAGTCCGAGCACAAGCAGGAGGTCTTTGACTTCATGCTGTGGGCCACCTCGAAGGACTTCATCAAGCTGACCCTCGAGAAAGACCCGTCCGGCGCGATCACGCCGCAGGCATCCCGTTCGTCCACCTACAAGCTGCCCGAGTACGCCGATGTGCCCTATGCCCCGGCCACGCTGAAGGCGCTTGAGGGCATGGACTTCAACAACCCCTGCCTGAACCCGGTGCCGTACACCGGACTTCAGTACATCGCCATTCCCGAATTCGCCGATGCGGGCGATAAGATGACCCAGTGGCTGGCCGAGTTCGTGACCGACCAGATCACGGTGGAGCAGGCGCTGGAGAACACCCAGAAGCTGTTTGAGGAGATCGCCGTGGAGGGCGAATACAAGAGCTGATTCCGTGGATCTTCAAAGGGACGGGGCGCCGCCTCGTCCCTTTGTCCAATTTAGAGCCAAGGCAGGTGAAGCCCATGGAACGCAAGCTTGGAAACAAACGCTACACCGACAAGTACTTCGCGCTGCCCGCGATCCTCTGGGTGGCCGTCACAACCCAGATTCCGTTCCTGATCACCATCGTGTTTTCCGCGCTGAAGTGGAACATGTCCCGGCCCGACCTCGGCGTCTCCTTTACCTGGCTGAACAACTATCAATACTACTTCTGGGGCAGCGGCAGCGCCGAGTTCTGGGTGATCGTGTGGCAGACGGTTCTGCTCACGCTGCTCGCCCTGGCGCTGTGCACGTGCATCGGGTTTCTGGTCTCGCTGCTGCTGGACCACGAGATCCCCGGCATCAACATCGTGCGCACGCTGATCCTGGGGCCATTCTTTGTCATGTCAACCGCCAGCGGCGTGATCTGGAAGACCACGATCCTGAACACCACGTTTGGCTGGTATGGATATATTTGCAAGCTCATCGGCGCCACGCCCATCGATTTCATCAGCTACCACTCGCTGCAGCTGATCGCGTTTTTGTTTGTCTGGCAGTGGATGCCGTTCTTCGTGCTGGTGATCCTGTCGGGACTGCAAGGCATCTCGCAGGACGTGCTGGAGAGCGCGCGGATCGACGGCTGCAACTGGGGCGTGCTCACCTTCAAGATCAAGCTGCCCATGATCCTGAACCACATGCAGGTGGCGGTGATGCTGGGCATGATTTTCATCGTAAAGGAGTTCGGCTTGATCCTGGTGACCACCGCCGGCGGGCCGGGCACGCGGTCCTACACGCTGCCGTTTTACGTGTACAAGATCGTGTTCAGCGCCAATCAGGTGGGGCGCGCGGCGGCGGTGGCCGTGATTACGGTGCTGATCACCATGGTGGCCGTGCAGCTGCTGTACCGCGCGATCAAGAAGCGCCGCGCGCTGTATGAGTGAGGGAGATGACGCAGATGACGACATCGAATCCGCGCACGCTGGCGCAGATCAACCGCGGCATCCGCATGCGGAAACTCGGGCGCAAGACAACTTTAGCCATCGTGTGCTACGGCTTTGGGATCCTGTATTTCTTTCCGATCCTGTACATGTTCCTGACCGGCTTCAAGACCGAGATGCAGGCCGCCTCCCCGGCGCTGCTGTTCGATCCGACGCTCGAGACCTTCCGGAAGGTGCTCAGCAGCCCGGACATGTACGCCAACCTGAAAAACTCGGTGTTTCAGGTGCTGACATCCACGCTGATCTCGCTGGTGCTGGGGATTCCGGCGGCGTTCGTGCTGCAGTTCGGACGCTTCAAAAAGGCCAGCACCAACGACAGCATGTACCTGTGGTTCATCACCACCATCCTGCTGCCCCCGGTGGCGGTGCTGCTGCCGCTGTATTTCACCTATCAGCAACTGAACCTGCACGGCAGCCTGTTCGGGCTGACGATCGTGTACGTGGGGTTCCATCTGCCGCTGGTGGTGTGGATGGTGCACTCGTTCCTGGCCGATATTCCGGCCTCGCTGATCGAGGCCAGCGAGATCGACGGCTGCACCCGCTTTCAGCAGCTGGGCTTCGTGGTGCTTCCGCTGGCGCGCACGGGCGCCTTCACCGCCGGGCTGCTGGTGGCGGTGTTCATCTGGAACGAGTTCTTCCTGGGGTTCAATCTGACGACGAACCAAACCGCCACGCTGCCGGTCTACATGGCGCGCTTCCGCGAGCAGCAGGGCCAGTTCACCGCGCAGCTGTCGGCCAGCTCCACCATCTCGGTGCTGCCCGCCATTCTGCTCGGCTGGCTGACCCAAAAATCGCTTGTGAAAGGCTTGACGATGGGGGCTGTGAAGGGTTAGAATGGGCACAAAGACACCTATACAAGGATCCAGGCGGCGGGAAAGGTTCATGTGCGGGGCGACGCGAGCCCAGTGTGGCGGCGTATGCGCGCCGCACGAGCTGGGCGTAGCGTCACCACAGCAGACGGGCCTTTCCTGGCGGCTTGAGACCGGGGAACACCGCCACACTGTGCGTCAGGAGGTAGACCAATGAAAGCCGCTGTATATTACAAGAAAAACGACCTGCGCGTGATGGACATTCCTGCGCCCGAGGTTTCTGCGCGCGACGTGCTGGTCAAGCTCAGGTTCTGCGGGGTGTGCGGAACGGATGTGCACATCTTCCACGGCGACGGCGGCGCGGCGCCGGTGCCCGAGGGCACCGTGATCGGCCACGAGATGTCGGGCGTGGTGGAAAAGGTGGGCGCAGACGTCAAAACCGTGAAAGTGGGCGACCGCGTGACGGTCAACCCCAACGAGTTCTGCGGCGAGTGCTACTTCTGTGACAACGGCATGCAGCACTTCTGCACCCAGATGAAGGGCTATGGCACCACCTACAACGGCGGTTTTGCCGAATACATCGCCGTGCCGGACAAGCTGGTGTTCAAGCTGCCGGATGGGCTGAGTTTTGAGGCCGGGTCTCAGGCGGAAACCCTCAGCTGCTGCCTGAACGGCATCGATCTGTGCCATTTGAAGGCGGGCGCCAACGTGTTCATTCTGGGCGCGGGCCCGATCGGGCTGATGATGCTGCAGCTGGCGCGCATGGACGGCGCGGGCAAGATCGTGGTCAGCGAGCTTGTGAAAGAAAAGCGTGATCTGGCGCTGAAGCTCGGGGCTGATGTGGCGTTCGATCCGCGCGAGGAGGACGTGGCCCAGGTGCTGGCGCGCGAGTTCGACAATGTGGACTGCGTAATCGAGGCCGCCGGAACCAAAATCACCACCGAGCTGGCCATCCAGCACGCGGGCAAGGGCTGCACCGTGATGCTGTTCGGGCTGGTCGCGCCCGAAACTGAGATCACCGTGAAGCCATTTTCCATCTTCCAGCGGGAGCTGAACATCACGGCGTCCTTCATCAACCCTTACACCTTCAGCCGCTCGGTGCGCGTGCTGGGCTCGGGTCGGGTCAAAATGGACGACATCATCACCGACATCGTGCCGCTGGAGCGGATCAACGAGATCTTCACCGACGAGAAGTACAGGAAGTGCGGCAAGATTCTCGTGAAGATGCCAGACTAACGGTAGGAGGATCAGATCCATGAAAAACCGCGCGTATTTCCTGACTGAACTTGAAAAGCTGGAGCTTCGCGAGATCCCCATGCCCGAGGTGGGCGCGGACGACGTGCTGGTGCAGATCAAGTCGGTGGGCATCTGCGGCTCGGACGTGCACTACTACGCCAAGGGAAACATCGGCGATTTTGTGGTGGAGTTCCCGTTCATCCTGGGCCATGAGTCCGCCGGCGTGGTGACCGAGGTGGGCAAGAACGTCAGGCACCTCAAGGCGGGCGACCGCGTCTGCATGGAGCCGGGCATCCCCTGCGGCCACTGTGAACAGTGCCTCAGCGGGCGTTACAACCTGTGCCCCGATGTGCGCTTCTGGGCCACGCCCCCCTACCACGGCTGCCTGTGCGACTATGTGGCGCACCCCGCCGCCTTCACCTTCAAGATTCCGGACAACATGTCCTTCACCGAAGGCGCGCTCATCGAGCCGCTGGCCATCGGCATCAACGCCGCGCTGACGGGCGATGTGAAGCTGGGCGACACGGTCGTGATCTTCGGCTCGGGCTGCATCGGCCTGGTCACGCTGCTCGCCGCCAAGGCCTACGGCGCGACGCAGGTCATCGTGTGCGACATCCTGGATAAGCGCCTGGAGACCGCGCGCAAGCTCGGCGCGACGACCATCAACTCCAAGGATGTGGACGTGATCGCGAAAGTGATGGAGCTGACGGGCGGCAAGGGTGCAAACGTGGTCATCGACTGCTGCGGCATCAGCCTGACCGTCGCCCAGAGCCTCAGAATCGCCAAGCCTGCCGCCAAAGTGGTGCTGGTGGGCCTTGGGGAGGACGACATCAACCATTTGCCCCTCGCCATGCTCTCCACCAAGGAGCTGGACGTGCGCTCCATTTTCCGCTACCGCAACCTCTATCCGACCGCCATCAACGCCGTCGCCGGCGGCGTCATCGACATCTCCGGCATCGTCTCCAACGAGTATCCCTTCGAGCAGGTACCCCACGGCTTCGCCGAGACCCACAAGAACGCGAAAGACGTGGTGAAGGGCGTAATCACATACTGATGGGGAACGCCGGGCACCGCCCTCGGAGCCCCGCCCAAAGGATCGAGCCCTTCAGAAAGGATCGAGCCCTTCAGACCCCAACACCGTAACCGCGGGCGCACTGTGTGCGCCCGCGTTCATTCCGTGTAAATGGGGTTCACGATGTCCCACCCGGGGCGCAGCCCCTGCATCGTCATCCCAGAACGACCTCCACCGGGCAGTGGTCGGATCCAAAGACCTGGGAGAGGATGGCGGCGGACTGGAGCCGGGGAAGGAGCTTTTCGGAGATGACGAAGTAATCGAGGCGCCAGCCGGAGTTGTTGGCGCGGGCGTTTCCGAAGTAGCTCCACCAGCTATAGGCGTCCTTCTGATCGGGGTAAAGGTGGCGAAAGCTGTCGATGAATCCGGCCCCGAGCAGCTGCGTGAATTTGTTGCGCTCGTCGTCGGTGAACCCGGCGTGCATGCGGTTGGCGCGCGGGTGCTTGATGTCGATCTCCTGGTGGGCGACGTTCAGGTCGCCGCAAGTCACGACGGGCTTGACTTTCTCCAGCTTCAGCAGATATTCGCGGAAGGCGTCGTCCCAGCGCATGCGGTAGGCGAGGCGGCGCAGCTCGTCCTGCGCGTTGGGCGTGTAGCAGTTCACGAGATAAAAATCCTCAAACTCGCAGGTGATGACGCGGCCCTCGTGGTCGAACTCGTCGATGCCCAAGCCAAAGCTGACGCTGATGGGTTTCACGCGCGTGAACACGGCGGTACCGGAATACCCCTTCTTCTCGGCGCTGTGGAAGATCTGCTCGTAGCCGGGGAGCGCCAGCGCCACCTGTTCCTGCAGCACCTTGATCTCCTGCAGGCACACGACGTCGGCGTCCAGCGCGCGGAAGCTGTCCTCGAAGCCCTTGGTCAGGCAGGCGCGCAGCCCGTTCACATTCCACGAAATCATCTTCATCGGCATAACATCCTTTACTTGCGTGTGCTATGATTGTACCAGTTTTCGAGCGCTGTGTACAGGGGTGGTTTTTGATGGAGCTTCGGGAAAAGCTGGCGCTGGCCGAGCGCACGGCCCGGGCGGCGGGCGCGCTGCTTTTGTCCACGCGGGATTTCAAGGTGGAGCAGAAGGCTGCGCACGACTTCGTGACCGAGATGGACATGGCGTCCGAGCGGCTGATCCGGGAGGCGCTGCTGTCGGCCTGTCCGGAGGACGGCTTCTTTGGCGAGGAAACCGGCAAGACCGCCGGCTCCGGAGGCGTCTGGATCGTCGACCCCATCGACGGCACGACCAACTTCATCCGGGGCATTCCGATCTACACGATTTCAATAGGCTACCAACAGCACGGAGAGCTGCTGCTGGGGGCTGTTTACTGCCCGCTGCTGGACGAGATGTTCCTGGGAATGAAGGGACAGGGTGCCACGCTGAACGGGCAGCCGATCCACACATCCAACGTGTCCGCTGCGGGCGACGCCATCGTGGGGATCAGCTTCGCGCACCGGAATGAGGACAACAAAAAGCGCATGGCGAAGGTGCTGCAGCTGTTCAACGAGCTGGACGACGTGCGCAGACTGGGCTCGGCGGCGTATGACCTGTGCTGCGTGGCCATGGGCCGGTTCGAGGCGTTTGTGGAACTGGGTTTAAACCTGTATGACATCGCGGCGGGCGTGGTGATTCTGCATGAGGCTGGCGGCCGGGCAACCGGCTGGCCAGGCGAGGCGGATTGCACGGTGACCGGGAATGTGTTGGCCGGAAATGGGACGATCAACGGGTATCTGGCGTCGCGGATACTGCTCTCGGAGAAGGCGCAGGATCCAGCCGCGCGCGGATAGGGGTCACAGGCCGACGTTGTAGATCTCGCGCATGCGAACCACCAGCGCGTCAAACAGCTTCAGCGCGCCCTGCTGATACGCTTTCGCGGCGAAGTCAGGCTCCAAATACACCTGAAGCAGCTCGGCCACCTCGCCATTCGTGATGACTTCATCGATCCCCTTGCCAGTCAGCATGGCATAATCGTCGTCGTCAATCGCCAGCAGGATCAGAACGCCATTGTTGCGCTCGGCGCTGCCAATCCCCCACCGGTTAAACAACGCCTGTGCATAGTCCATGATGTCTGCGCCGCCGGTGGTTTTGACCGCCACCACACAGATCTGACCGCCGCAAGCGGCGTACAGATCGTCGTTGCTGTGGACGATATGCGCCTGAGCAGAATCGTCCAGCACGCCCACCTGATCCAGCACGTAGTAATCCGGCGTGGGATCGGGGACGGAAATGGCCGGGGCGCCCAGCGCGAGGGACAGCAGTGCGCTGAGCAGCAGCGCGATCAGTTTGCTTAGCATAGGCGTCACCTGCCTCGGCTGCCGCCGCCGCCGCGCGATGAACCGCCACCGCCCGAGCGCCCGCCGCCAAAGCCGCCGCCTCCGCCAAAGCCTCCTCCGCCCGAGCGTCCGCTGCCCGAGCCGCCGCCAAAGCCGCCGCCACCGAAACCGCCGCCGCCCCAACCGCTGCCGGGGGGCCTGCGGTTCCAGTCGTCTCGGCGCGAGCTGTTTTTGCCCATCATATAGCCGCCCATGAAACTGCCCCAGCCGCTGCCCCCGCCGCCCCCATAACTGCCATGGTAGCCGCGCCGGGTCTTGCTTGAGATCCACAGCACCGCGATCACGATCACAATCGCCAGCAGGATGGTGCCCCACTGGTTGTCATCATCGCTTCGGCGATAGTCGTCCCGGTTGTAACCCTCTCGCTGCTGCTTCAGGAACGCCTGGTACTGGCCGGTCACATCCTCAGCCTTTAGATTCACATCGTAGATGTAGGCGGTGCGGTCATAGATCGCATCGAAAAGCGCAATCGCGCCTTTCTCATATTGTTTCTTGGCGAAATACGGTTCCAGATACTGCTCGGCCAGATCCGCCAGATCGCCGCTGGACAGGTCGCGCTCGATGCCGCGCCCCTGCAGATACGCGTAATCGTCGTCATCTATCGCCATCAGAATCAGCACGCCATTGTTCTTGGCGTTGTCGCCAATGCCCCAGTCGTTGAACAACTGGTTGGTATAGTCCATAATGGGCACGTTGCCGACGGTTTTCACCGTCACCACCACAATCTGCGCGCCGCACGCCCGATACAGCGCATCGTTGTTGAACACGATGTGCGCCTTCGCATTGGTGCTCAGCACCTTCGCCTCGTCCAGCACATAAAAGTCCGCATCGGGCTTGGGTACCTTGATCGCCGCGCTGGCACAAAGCGGGAGCAGCGCCAGCAACAGGCAAAGCAAAACCAGAACCTTCCTCTTCATGACGCAACCCTCCTTCGCGCGGCGGCCGGTTTACTCAAACAGTTGCAGCGGTTTCACGCCGGTGAATCCCGCCACCAGGTTCGCCGGAAACTTGCTGATGGACTCGTTGAATGTGCGCGCCTCGGAGTTGTACATGTCACGGCTGATGGTGTCGGCGCGCGACTTGATCTCCTTGTAGGCCGAATACACGTTGCTCTTGTCGGCCTCGGTCATGCTCGTCTGCTCGAGCGTGCTGTACAGGTCTTCGATCGCGCGGGTCAGCTTGGTGTTGGCCGTGTGCCGTCCAGCCAGCCGCTGATCGGCCGGCAGCTTGCTGGAATCGGTCAGCTCCTGGCACGCTTGGTCGGCGGCGACGAGCGACGCGTTGTCCGCAGCCAGGTATTTTTTCGCGATAGAGACCATCACATACGCCTTGTCAGCCCGCACGTCCAAATCGCGGTTGATGGACAGGCCGTCCTTCTGCGCGCCGTCTGTGAAGATCTGCTCGGTTCCAAAGCGCATGTTTTTCATCGCGCCGCCGCCGCTGAACGACACCGAAAACAGCACCGCCAGCACCAGCACGATCCACGCGATGACGCGGTTTTCTGATAAGCGCATGGGCGCAAGCCTCCTTGGGTTATCGATTGATGGGACGGCGGGTTCCCCCACCGCCCCACGATTGGTCTGCCTGGATTACATGCCTTCCGGCGGCTTTTTTACGTCCGGATCGAGCGTGAGGGTGATGCCGTCGGAGGTGGTCATGGGCGGGGCCGCCGCCGGGGCCTTGGCCGCCGGGGCGGCGGGCGCGATGCCGCCGTTGGGCTTGACGACGTCGGTGCGGACCTCCATCATCTTGGCCTTCAGCTGGTTCTCGATGCTCAGCAGCTCCTGCTCGGCCTGGGCGCGCTTGGCCTTGCCCTCGGCCTGGATGTCCAGCACCTCGTCCATGGTCTGGATCAGCTTGGCGTTGGTGGCCTTGAGCGTCTCGATGTCCACAATGCCGCGCTCAGATTCCCTGGCCACATCCACCGTGGCCTGATGCAGCATGTCCGCGTTCTTCTTGAGCAGATCGTTGGTGAGGTCGGTGACCTCGCGCTGGGCCTCCATGGCGTCCTGCGTGTGGGCGATGCCCATGGCCATGACCATCTGACTCTTCCACAGCGGGATGGTGTTGACCAGCGAGGACTGGATCTTCTCGGCCATCAGCTGGTTGCTGTTCTGCAGCAGCCGGATCTGGGGCGCCATCTGGATGCTGATGTTGCGGGTCAGCTCCAGGTCGTAGATCTTCTTCTCAAAGCGGTCGATCTTGTTGGCCAGGTCGTTGGCGGCCTGGGCGTCTTCCGGCAGGCCCGACCGCGTGGCCTTGTCGCGCGCGGCCACAAGGTCGGTGGCGCGCACATCGGCGATGCGCTTTTTGCCGGCCTCGATGTACATGGACAGCTCCTTGAAGTACTTCAGGTTCTCATCGTAGAGCTGATCCTGCGTGGCGATGTCCTTCAGCAGCTGCACCTGGTGCTGCTCCAGGCCGTCCACGATCTTGTTGACGTTGTTCTCGGCGGTATCAAACTTGTTCTTCAACGACTGCAGCTTATCCACATGCTTCTTGAAGAAGCCGAAGATGCCGCCCTTCTGGTCGTCGTCGATGGAGAAGCCCTTGAGCTCGGTCACCAGGCCCGAGATCATGTCGCCAACGTCGCCGAGGTCCTTGGTCTGCACATTCTTGAGCGCGCTGTCCGAGAAACTGGCGATGGCCTGCTGGGCGCTGGCGCCGTAGGAAAACACCAGGTTGCTGTCGGTAACGTCAATTTTCTTGGAGAACTCGCTGATGATCTGCTGCTCCTGGGGCGTGAAGTTGGTCTGAACATCAGAGACCTGGGTCATCGGACGGTCGCCCAGCAGCGACTCATCTGCAGAGGCCTTGGCGGCCCGGCTGACGGACGCGACTGCCTGCGCGGTCTGCTGCGACACTTCTTCCACCGCCTTGGCGATGTCAGGCGCGCCCGGAACGCTGCCCGGCATGATCGGATCCGCGTTGAAAGGGGTCTGCGCGGGCTGCGTTTCTCCGCCCTGATCCTGGCCGTTGGTCACTTTGATGTCGTCTGACATTGCTGTTGATCCTCCTTAATCACCTGTTTTATTCCTTCATCGGTCAGGCCATCGCCTGCCATCATGGTCTCAAGCACAGAGACGTCGCTGGTCATGTCCATCGCTTCGTCCTTGTAGAGGTTGTCCAGCTGCTTATCGAAGGCGCCTGAGATCATATCCAGGCTGTTTTCGACGCTCGACATGGCCTTTTTGATCTGCTCGCCGCCGCTGCCCAGCGAAGCGAGCGTCTTGTATTGCTCGAGCAGCTTGGAGGTGGTGGGCAGATAGTAATTCATGAACCTGCGCACCTGGTCGGCGCGGTCCTTCTTTGCCGCCACCGAGTCCAGGATCTGCGCGCCTGTTTTTTCGAGGCGGCCGATCTTCTGCGTGATCGCGGACGAGGCGATGCCTGCGTTGGCGTCCTTGATCTTCCGCAGGTCGTCCCGGCTCTGCCTGAGCAGCGCATCCACCTGGGCGTCGCCGCTGGTGGGCGCGATCTCGATCTGCCTGCCCGGGAAGAATTTTCCCGCCGCCAGGCTGGCCACCGCCGACAGCCCGGCGGCCATCAGCAGATACCCAAGCTGATACAGCGGAAACACCAGCCCGCTCAGAATCCAGACCGCGGCCGCGATGTAAATCGGTATGGCTGACTTGATCAGCTTGGTTTTCATGCGCAACACCTCAGGCTATATTGTAGCGTATTCCCCGTTAACATGCAATGAATAATTGTGCGAAATCATGGTTTTGGTGCCTGAAAGCCGCAATTGCGCGGCTCAACATCGAATGGCAAGGGAACATGACCCTCCGCGCGCAGGCTCTGCCCGGGGAGGCGGCCCCCGCCCCCGGAACTGGCGGACAGCCATAGGCCGCCCCTACGATGTCTGTGGAGGCGGCCTATGATCGTCCGGGTCTCCCCGATTTATGCATCCGTTTTCTTGGCGCGCGGTTTGCGCGCGGGTTTCTCAGCGGCGGGCGCGGCGAGATCGGCCTTCTTGGCGGCGGGTTTTTTCGCGACCGGAGCCTTCTCGACCGGGGCCGCTTGGGTGAGCGCATCCGCCTTTCTGATGGCGGGCTTCTTGGCGGCAGGCTTTTTCTCCAAAGCCGCCTCGGGCTCCGGTTTCGGCGCGTCCGTCTTCTCCGCCTTGTCCCTCTTGGCGCTGTCGATCAGCTTCTTGTACAGATCCAGGTAGTGGTGCGCCGACTGATCCCAGCCATACTGGCCCTTCATGGCGCGCTCGACCAGCTGGTGCCACCCCTCGGGGCGTCCACGGTAGCAGCCGACGGCCTGCTCGATCACGGCCAGCATGTCGTGGGCGTTGTAGTTGAAGAAGGTGAACCCATTGCCGCCCCCATTGAACTCGTTGTAAGCCAGCACAGTGTCCCGCAGACCGCCGGTCTCCCGCACAATGGGCAGCGAGCCGTAGCGCATGGAGATCATCTGGGACAGGCCGCAGGGCTCAAACATGGAGGGCATCAGGAACATGTCAGACGCAGCGTAGATCTTGTGCGCCATCTGGTGATTCATCTCGATGCGCGCCGCCAGCTTGCCCTGATACTTCCACTGGGCCCAGCTGAACAAATCGATGTATTTGTCTTCGCCCATGCCGAGCACGACCATCTGCGCGCCGGTGCTCATGATGCCGTCGAGCACCCTTTCCACCAGATCCAGCCCCTTCTGGCCGGACAAGCGGCCAACCATGCCAATCAGCGGAATGTCCGCGCCGACTTCCAGCCCCAGCTCCTGTTGCAGCGCCAGCTTGTTTTCGACCTTCAGCGGGAAGCTGTCAAAGCCGTAGTTGCGCGCGATCAGCGGGTCTGTCTCGGGATTATACTCGTCGGTGTCGATGCCATTCAGGATGCCCTGAAGATCCCCCGAACGCGCGCGCAGCAGGCCATCCAGCCGCTCGCCATAAAAAGCGGTCTGAATCTCGCTGGCGTATGTGGGCGACACGGTGGTGATCTTGTCCGAGAAGGTCAGGCCGCCCTTCATGAAGCTGCACTGGCCGTAAAACTCCATGTGGTCGGCGGTGTAAGCCAGCGCGCCCAGCGACACCAGATCCTCGATCTCATTGATCGGAAACATCCCCTGATACTGCAGGTTGTGCACGGTGAACACGGTCCTGAGCTTTTTGTAGGCGGGCAGCACACGGTACTGGATCTCCAGCATCGCCGGGATCAGGCCGGTCTGCCAGTCGTTCAGCTGCAGCACGTCGGGCATGAACTTGATCTGGGGCAGCGCCTCCAGCACCGCGCGGCAGAAGAACGCAAACCGCTCGCCCTCGTCGCCGCCCAACCCGTAGATATACGGCCGGCCGAAGTAGTACTCGTTGTCGATGAAATAGTAGGTGATGCCGTTCAGCTCCAGCTTCTCGATGCCCACGTACTGGCGGCGCCAGCCGAGGTTCACGTAGAAGTAGAGCACGTGCTCCATCTTGCTGCGCCACTCGTAGGAGATGGCGCTGTACAGCGGCGTGATCACGCGCACGTCCACGCCCTGCTTCTTCAGCTCTTTGGGCAGCGCGCCGACCACATCGGCCAGACCACCGGTCTTGGAGAACGGCACACACTCCGACGCGACAAACAGAACTTTCATATGCATCAACCTCCGATGGGATATTTGGTGGGTTTTGCGCGGCGTCGCCCTAAAGCGTCGTTCCCTTTGCGATCACGATCGGATACGCCGCCTGGCCGATGAGCTTGCCGGAGCGCACGGTGACCAGCTTGTCGAAGATCACGTTTTGGAGCTCCACGTTCTCCTGAATGTCTGACTCCTGCATGATGACCGAGTTTTTCACCACCGCGCCGCGCCGCACGCGCACCCCGCGAAACAGCACCGAATTGATGACGGTGCCCTCGATGATGCAGCCGTCCGCCACCAGGCAGTTTTCCGCGTGCGCGCTCTTCGTATACCGCACTGGCACCTCGTCGCGCACCTTGGTGTACACCGGGCGCACGCCGAATAGCTCCTTGCGCATGTCATAGTTTAGCATGTCCATGTTAAAATGGAAGTAGCTGGAAATCGATTCGATGCAGCGGTGGTAGCCCTTGAACTCGAAGCCGTGGATTTTCAGCAGCCCGGTGCGCACATAATAGGTGAGCATGTCCTTGTGCATGTCGTGCATGCCGTGGGCAACGGCCTGGTCGATCAGGTGCACCAGGAGCGTGCGCTTCATCACCAGCACCGACATGGAGAAATTCGCGTAGCTGGGCACGTTGGGCCCGATTTCAATGTCCTGCACGCGGTTGTCCTCGCCCAGCTTAAAGTAGGCGTGGGAGCCTTGCTGCAGGCTGTAAATGCGGGTGTCCGAGTAGGACTTGGTGTACATCAGCGTGATGTCCGCGCCCGAGGCCATGTGCTGGTTCATCATGTCGTCGTAGGTGGTGTTGAACACGCCGTAGCTGCCGGTCAGAACCACATACTCCTGCTTGGAACGCCTGAGGTAGCCGATGTTGGACTTCAGCGCGTCCAGCGTGCCGTTGTAGCTGCCCACGTTCTCGTGGGTTTGGAACGGCGGCAGGATGAACAGCCCGTCGGTCTTGGTGTGCAGATCCCACTCCTGGCCGGAGCCCAGGTGATCCATCAGCGAGTGGTAGTTCTTCTGTACGATCACGCCCACGTTGCGGACGCCCGAGTTGACCATGTTGGACAGCATGAAGTCGATCATCCGATAGCGTCCGACCACTGGAAGCGCGGCCACCGAGCGGGTGGAGGTCAGCTCGCGCATGGCAAAGTCATTCTTGGTGGTGTAGATCACGCCCATCACGTTTTTCATGGGTTCACGCCCCCCTTGCTGTCGCACACGGCCTGCGAAACCTGCTCGCCCGGCGCGACGGTAAAGCCTTCCGGCATCACGGTGTTTGAGCCGATCAGCGCGATCTCGGCATCGCCGTCCGCGCCCACGACACAGCCAGCGCCGATCACGCAATGCTCGCCCACGATGGCGCGGCGCACGGTCGCGCCTTCCATGATGACGCTGCCCGGCATGATGGCGCTGTCCTCGACAACGGCCCCCTTCATGATCTTCACGTCCGCGAACAGCACCGAGCGGCGCACCGCGCCAAACACCTCGCTGCCCTCGGTGATCAAAGAACCCGTGACCTCGGCCCCCGCGCCGATATAGTGCGGCGGTTGGATGGGGTTGCGCGCGTAGATGCGCCAGTTCTTGTCGTACAGGTTGAAAGCCGGCGGATCCTGGATCAGGTCCATGTTGGCCTCCCACAGGCTGTGGATGGTCCCGACATCTTTCCAGTAGTCGTCAAAGCTGTAGGCCATCAGCTTTAGCTCATCATTCAGCATCTTGGGGATGATGTTCTGGCCGAAGTCATTCTTGGACTTTGGGTCCTTCTCGTCCTCGGTCAGGTACTTCTTCAGCACCGGCCAGGTAAACACGTAAACGCCCATGGACGCCTTGTTGCTCTTGGGCTTTTTCGGTTTTTCCTCGAACTCGACGATGCGGTTCTCCTCGTCGGTGTTCATGATGCCAAAGGACGGCGCTTCCGCCCACGGCACTGGCCGCACCGCGATGGTCACGTCCGCGCCGTTTTTGATGTGGCTCCCCAGCATGCGGTTGTAGTCCATCTTGTAGATGTGATCGCCCGACAGGATCAGCACGTAATCCGGCTCATACTGCTCGATGAACGTGATGTTCTGGTAGATGGCGTTGGCCGTGCCCTTGTACCACTCGCCGCCCTTGCCCTTGACATAAGGGGGCAGCACGAACACGCCGCCGTTGTTCAGATCCAGACCCCAAGGCTGGCCCGAACCGATGTAGTGGTTCAGTTCCAGCGGCTGGTACTGCGTCAGCACGCCCACCGTGTCGATGCCCGAGTTGGAACAGTTCGACAGCGGAAAATCAATGATCCTGTATTTGCCTCCAAAGGGTACGGCGGGCTTGGCCAGCGTCTGGGTCAAAAGCCCGAGCCTTGAGCCCTGGCCACCGGCCAGCAGCATGGCGATGCATTGTTTGTGGCGCATTGGGTACCAGCTCCTTCACGCGAGTATACCGGACGTAACTGTTTGATAACATTATACGGTATTTGTTGTGCAAATACCAGCTGTTTTAAAAAAAGTTCCGCACGTCCCAATTTTCAATCTGGTTTTTTATGCAATTTCACGGTCGGCCGTGCGGGGCCGCGTGCCCGCGTCCCAGACATCAGGCACTGAAACCATATATATGAATCCTACCCACGCCGTATACACAACGGGTAAGCAGCGCGTCAATTCTTAAAGAAATCTTCGCGCCGCCTCAACCAACGCCGGGCGTTCGTTGGGAATCCGCTCGTCCATCACCTGCTCCAGCAGCGCGTTCAGCGCTTGGCCGATTCCAGCGCCCGACAGGCCCAGCTCCATCATGTCCCGCCCATTCACCGCCAGGTCTTTCAGCGAGAAGCAGCTCCGCGCCTGGATCTCCCGCTCCAGCTGCGCCTCGCACCGCGCGAGGATGGAAAGCTTCTCCTCCCGCAACAAGGGCGAGTGCGCCAGCGTGTCGGCGCGCTGCACCTTCAGCAGGTCGCGCAAGCCCTGCTCACCCAGCTGGTTCAGCCGCCGCCGGATCCACTTCGGGTCGGGCTCGGGGCGCAGGTCGTGCACCCGGATCAGCGTCAGCACGCGCTCACGGGTGGCGTTGTCGGACTTCAGCCGGGACAGCACGTCATCCGCCATCCGCTCGCTGCACTTGGCGTGGCCGAAGAAGTGGCCGGTGTTCTGCTCGTCCTGCATGAAGCACTGGGGCTTGCCCAGATCATGCAGCAGCATGGTCAGCCGAAGCGCCGGCGTCGGCTCGATGGAGGCAACCGCCCGCGCGGTGTGCTCCCACACGTCGCTGTCGTGGTGCGGGTTGTGCTGCTGAAGGCCGACCGCGGGCAGGATTTCGGGCAGCACCTGCCCCAGCAGATCCGGGTATCCGTCCAAAACAGCCAGCACACCCGGGCCGCACAGCAGCCGCTTCAGCTCCGCGAACACGCGCTCGGCCGACACACAGTCCAGCAGCGCCCGCTTCTCGCGCATGGCGGCGGCGGTAAAAGGTTCGATCGCAAACTCCAGCTGGCTGGCGAAACGCAGCGCGCGCAGGATGCGCAGCGCGTCCTCCTCGAAACGCCGCAGCGGATCCCCCACGCAGCGAATGATTCCATTTCTAAGATCCGCTTGCCCGCCAAACAGGTCAATCAGCCGGCCATCCGCGGGCAGCGCCATGGCGTTCACCGTGAAGTCGCGCCGGGCCAGATCCTCCCGCAGTTCGCCCACGAACCGCACGCTGTCCGGCCGCCGGTGATCCTGGTAATCGCCATCCTTTCGGAAGGTGGTGATCTCATAAGGCTGGGCATCCACGAGCACCGTCAGCGTGCCGTGCGCGAGCCCCGTCTCAATGACGCGCAGGTCCGAAAAGCAGGCTTTCATCTGATCGGGCGTGGCCGAAGTGGTGATGTCCCAGTCGCTGGGCGCATGCCCCAGCAGGCTGTCGCGCACGCAGCCGCCCACGGCATACGCCGAATGCCCCGCCGCCAACAGCCTCCCGATCAGCATCCGCACCGCGTCCGGCATGGTCATGCGCCTCGCCTCCCAATGCAGGTATTATAGCAGGATCTGGCTCCACATACAAATGTTCAATCGTCCATTCGCAGGAAATCAGCTGGAAAACTGCGGTTTTGGAGCAAAAATCTGCGCAAAAGCCGGTGGGCTTGCTATACTTGATACCATGGAGGGATGGCTATGATTTTGGTTGAGCACGTGACAAAAAAATACGGCAAGCTGCTGGCGAACGACGACGTATCGCTGGAGGTGAAGCCCGGCGAGCTGTCTGTGCTGCTCGGGCCGAACGGCGCAGGCAAGAGCACGCTGATCAAGAGCGTGTGCGCGCTGCTGCGGTTCGACGGGCGCATCCACATCGGCGGGCACGACAACCACACCACCGAGGCCAAGCGGCTGCTGGGGTACGTGCCCGAGATGCCGTCGCTATACCCGATGCTCACCGCCTGGGAGCACCTGGAGTTCATCGCCCGAGCCTATCGGCTGGACGACGCGTGGAAGGCCCGCGCCGAGGCGCTGCTGCGGCGCTTTGAGCTGGACGACAAGCGCAGCAAGCTGGGCAAAGAACTCTCCAAGGGCATGCAGCAGAAACTGAGCGTGTGCCTGGCTCTGATCCCTCAGCCCCAGGCGCTGATTCTGGACGAGCCGCTGGTGGGCCTGGATCCCCACGCGATCCGCGAGCTGAAGGCGCTGTTGCTTGAGCTGAAGCGCTCCGGCTGCGCGCTGCTGATGAGCACACACATGATCGAAAGCGTGGAGGACGACTGGGACGCAACCCACATCATGATCGGCGGACGCGCCGCCCGCAGCGTGAAAAGAGGGGAACTGAACGGGGAGAGCCTGGAAGATGTGTTCTTCCAGATCACCGAGGGCAAGGGGGCAATGCCTCATGCGTAGCCTTGGATACCTGCTGCTGACCAGCCTCAAGAACACGCTGCTCGAGCTTCGGCACAAGCCGGCCAAGCTGATCATGGTGCTGGCGCTGGCCGCACTGATTTGTGCCATGCCGTTCCTGGGACAGCTGCAGGCGCAGAACGCCACGCAGCACTTTGACCTGGGGTATCTGAAGCTGGCATTCTTTCTGTATCTGATGATCTTTGTGGGCGCGGCGCTGATGAGCGGGCTGTCGTCGGGCAGCACGTTTTTTGAGATGAACGACGTGAACCTGCTGTTTGTGTCCCCCATCAGCCCGCGCAAGATATTGCTGTACGGACTGGTGCGCATGTTCAAGACCGCGTTCTGGGCGGGGTTCTTCCTGCTGTTCCAGTACGGCAACATCGCGCGGGCGTTTGCCATCGGCTACGGAGCGATCCTGATCTTGCTCGCTGTGTTTATGCTGTGCATGGTGGTCTGCCAGATCCTGAGCCTGCTGATCTACAGCCTGACCAACGGCAATCCCCGCAGAAAGCGCTGGGTGAGGATCGTGGCGTGCCTGGCCTATGCGCCGCTGCTCGCGCAGGCGGTCATCTGTTACCTGCAAGCGAGCACCCCGCTGGGCGCGCTGGAAGCCTTTGTGCGCGCGCCGCTGCTGAACGCCTTGCCCATCGCGGGCTGGGGCGCGGGCGGGGCCATCCTACTGATCGGCGGGCAGACGCTGACCGGCGCGCTGCTGCTGCTGCTTTCCGGGGTGGTCGGCGCGCTGATGGTGGTTGTTATCCTGCGCGCCAACATGGACTACTATGAAGATGTGCTGGTGGCCACCGAGACCGCCTTTGAGAAAAAGCGCGCCGCCCAGGAGGGCAATTTGGACGCCACGAACCAGCGCAAGGTAAAAGTGTCCGGCGAGGGGCTGTGGGGCGCGGGGTCCAGCGCGCTGTTTGGCAAACACCTGCGGGAGACACTGCGCGAAAGCCGCCTGCCGTTCATCGGGCTGCCATCGGTTTTCCTCATCGCGGGCTCGATCGTGATGAGCCTGCTGCTGAAGGGCATGGGCCTCGTCGCGCTGCTGCAAATCCTGATGTGGGTTCAGATCTTCCTGATCGGCACCGGGCGCGGGCTGAAGGAGACTTACCGCCACTACATCTACTTGATCCCCGAGCCGCCCACCAGCAAGCTCACCTGGGCGAATCTGGAGCTAGTCTTGCGCACGCTGATCGAGGCGGTGCTGGTGTTCTCGGTGGCCGGCGTGGTGATGGAGGCGGGCTTTTCCCTGATCCTTCTGTGCATCGCGTGCTACGCGCTGTTCTCGATGCTGCTGCTCGCCGTGAATTTTCTGTCCATGCGCTGGACTGCGGCCGACCTGAGCCAAGGCCTGATGATCTTCTACTACTATCTGGCCGTTGTGCTCGTCATGCTGCCCGGGCTAACCGCCGCGCTGATCGTGGGCTTTTCCGTGGGCGGCAACGCCGGGGTTCTGCTTGGGCTCGCGATCCTGTGCGCCTGGCAGCTGATTGCCTCGCTGCTTTGCTTCTTTTTCGCCCGCGGCGTGCTTGGCAGCTGCGACATGCCAACGATGGGGGCGAAGGGCTGACGGGAAAACGCCAGGGAACACTGCGCCCACCCCCAGCTTGCGATAATACCAATGAAAAATAGTAACGCCTCCAAAGCGGCGAGAGTTTTTTTCGCCCTGCAAGGAGCTGGAGTGCAGTGTAGCAGAGCTACGCTAAGCGGAGGGCGACGCCGCAGGGCGGAAATAAATCCGGCGCGACGTGACGTTACTATTTTGAATTGGTATAAGACTTGAGCGCCCGACAGTCGTCGGGCGCTCTTCCTTTTGTGCTTCTATGTAGACTTCTTTGGTGAATGCATATCGCGGGGATTAGCCCACGGTGATGCCCTCCACGAACCAGTTGATCTGCAGGATTTCGGCCGGGGTCAGCGTGGTGCCCGCCGGAACCTTCTCCGCGCCGGTGTTGTCGTTGATCGGGCCCACGAACACGCCGAAGCTGCCGTTCAGGATGCTCTCTGTCGCCGTCAGGATCGCCTCTTCGGTGCCCTCGGCGCAGTTCTTGGTCAGCGGCGCCAGGCCCACCAGCCCTTCAGACAGGCCCATCAGGCTGTTCTCAGGGGTCCAGGTGCCGTCGATGACCTTCTGCACGGCGTCCGTCACGTAGATTCCCCAGTTCCAGACCGGCGCGGTCAGCACGGCGTCCGGGCCGAACTCTTCGACGTTGGCGTTGTAGCCCACGGCGAACAGCCCGTTCTCCTGGGCGGCCACCACCGGGCCGGTGGTATCGCAGTGCTGGGCCAGAATGCCGCAGCCCGCGGCGATCAGCGCGTCGGCCACCTGGCGCTCGGCGGTCGGGTTGTACCAGGAGTTGGTGACCTTGACGGTCATCGTCACGTCCGGGTTCACCGACTTGGCGCCCAGGTAGTAGGCGTTCAGGCTGTAGACGACCTCGGGCACCGTGTCAAAAGCGGCCACATAGCCCAGGTGGTTGTTGCCGGTCTCCTTGGCTTTCAGGCCGGCGGCGATGCCGCTCAGGTAGCGCGCCTCGTAGATGCGGCCGAAGTAGTTGTTGTAGTTGGCGTCGTTGCTCTCGTAGCCCGAGCAGTGGGAGAAAATCACGTCCGGATACTCTTCGGAGAGCTCGGTCATGTAGGGCATGAAGCCGAAGCTGGTGGCGAAGATGGCGTTGCAGCCCTGCTCGACCAGCTCGCGAATCGCGGTCTCACAGGCG
Organism: Eubacteriales bacterium; assembly: GCA_031549325.1. GTDB lineage: Bacteria > Bacillota > Clostridia > Christensenellales > Aristaeellaceae > JAJDGF01. The sequence continues at coordinate 50,939 of JAVBQA010000074.1, forward strand.
CTGTCCTCGGTGACGTTCTTCTTGATGAGGATTTGGTCATCGCGAAGCCCCAGCGCGGCCTGCATCTGCAGCGTGCCCTGGTGGTGCGCGTAGGTGTAGCCCATGTCGGTCACGTCGCCGATGTAGATGAACCCGAGCTTGAGATCGTCCTTGTTGACCGGGTTGAACGCCATCGCGGATGACGCAAAACCAAGCACCATCACCAGGCACAACAGGGCGCAGAGCAGCTTCTTCATGAGATCCAATCCTCCTAAAACACTTTGTTCGTCCACAGAAAACACGAACATTTCCCCTTGGATATGTCTAAGTGTACACAGATTTACCGGAAATATCAACCGCAATCTGCCAGTTAACCAGAAATTTATCGCGTAAAGGCGATTATTGTCGATTTTTGTCAAAGGAGCCCATGCGCTTCGCCTTCTCCCGGGAGCGCAGGGAGTGTCGCGCCCCCCAAGCCGCCCCCATCCCCTCATATCCCCGCCCGTCTCCGCATAAAATGCCCGTGCAAGCGGGAGGTGAGGTTTTTGTATATGCAGCCGATGCTCATAATCCGCTCGGCGGTGCCGGGCATGGTGTTTGTCAACGGACGGTTTGCCGGGGAGGCAGGCGAAGACAGCGCCGTCTCTATGCCGGTAAGCGCCAGAGGAATGTTATATATTGAACTCAGACCGCTTCAGGGTGGCTACCTCCCGCTTGCTCGGCGTTTTGCGATGGCGAATGGACGGCCGGTGGGCACGTCCATCGAGGGACAACCGGGCCTCTCCGCGCTGAGTTGGCCGGGCGGCGTCTTGGAGATCGAGCTCGCGCCCGAGCGCGCGCGGGCCACCCCGCCAAAAGTGCTCTCCGGCGCGCAGGGGGATCTGACGCTGCGGCTGATCGACGGCGACACCACGCAGCTCGAGCTGACCCGGAACGGCCAGGCGGCCGTGCATTCGCTGCCCGACGGCGCGCAGCCTCCCGAGGCGCGCGCGCTGCCCGACGGCACGCTGGCGCTGACCGGCGACGCCGACGCCGGACGCTACCTGCTGCTGCTGGGGCCGGATCTTTCAGACGCGCTGCTCTCGGTGACCGGCCGCGAGGTGGAACTGACCGACAGCCAATCCGTGCGCGCGCTGGTGGACATGGGCGACACCGTTGGCCACGCGCGCCTTATGCACTGGAGCCGCGCGGGCGGCCGCTTCGTGCCCGGCGAGACCGAGTCGCTATGGGCGCAGGGCGCTCCCGTCTGGCCGGACGACCCCGAGGCCACCGCACTCGCCGCCCTCGAAGCCTCCCTGCTGGGCCTGCGCGACGAGTCTCACGCCTATTTCACCCCCGGCTTTCGCGCCCAGGACAACCGAGCCCTCGCGGAAGCCCGCGCCGCCGACGGCTGCACCCGCCTGCGCTATCCGCTGCCCGATGGCCGTCAGGCCGTGGGTCTGGTCAGCCTCAGCGGCGACAACTGCGCGCACGTCACCCCCGTCGCTTACCACGCCCTCCCCATGGGGGGCACGCAAGGCGCCTGGCGGCTGGACTCCATGGAGCTGGCGTAAGGGGGACGATGCGGAGCTCCGCCCCTGCACCCCGCTGGGGACGTCGTCCCCAAACGGCAAATAAGGAAGAGGCCGCGCATAAAGTTGCGAAAGGCATTGGCGCGCCGCCAAGCCGAAGGGGCGAAGGGGCGAAGCGCGGCAGCGCACGCTGAACGGACGAGGCCGCGCGACGCGCCACACGATTCGCAAATGCCTGCGGCAGGTATTAGAACGCGATCGAACAGAAAAATCGGACACCGCCAATGGTGTCCGATTTGTTTCCCGGTCGAGGATTGCCAGAGGCATCATGCCCTTTGGCGGGGCCTCAGGGGCAGCTTCCCCGAAACGCATACGCTCCGATGGCCACGGAGACGGCGAGGTTGAGAGAGTCGATGGCGTCGGATTGTTCGATAAAGACGGGCTGCCCCAGGGCGGCAAACTCAGGAGGGAGGCCGGTTTGCTCGTTGCCGAAGACCAGCGAGAACAGGGGCGCGTGGGCTTTCACCGCCTCGGCCAACGGCGTCGCGCCATCCAGCATGAACGGATAGAGCGCGTGGTCCGGGAAGGCGGCGCGGTAATCCGGGAAGTCGTCGTAGGCGCGCACGTTCATCTGGTAGAACGCGCCCATGGAGGCGCGCAGCGCGTGGGGATCAAACACGTCCACGCAGGGGCGAACCACCGCCACATCCACAAACCCAAAACCCAGGCAGGCCCGAAGCGCGGTGCCCAGGTTGCCCATGTCGGAGATGCGGTGCAGCACCACGTGGGGCCGTTCCCTCGAAAGCTGCGCCTCGTACTTGTCAAACACCAGCGCGGCGAAGCAGTTGTCCTTTTTCGACTCGCGGCGCAGCACTCGCTCGGCCAGCTCCTCGCGAACGCCCAAATCCTCGCAGCGCCGGCGCAGCTTGGCCACGCCGTCGCTTTCGAGGCCCTCCGGGTGCAGCAACAGCCGCTGCGCCGCCTCGGGCCGGGCCTGCAGCAAATTCAGCGCCGGGTACACGCCCAGCGCGTAGCTGTAGGGCAAGCTCTTGTCGTAAGCCTCCAGCTTGGGCATGCGTCAGGCCTCCTCGGGATAGCGGATACCCCATTCGCGCCTGAGGTTCGTCATGATGCGGCTGAGCTTCAGCGTCTCTAGAAGCGGCATCACCGGCGACTCTTTGAGCCCCTGGCGGACGCAGTCTCGCACATGGGCGAACTCGTGGCGGAAGCCTTCATACTCGGCTTCGAACTGGTACACGCGCTGGTTGCCCGCGTTGTCAGTGACAATGACGCGGGTCGGATGCCAGAAATCGGGCAGCTCCATGCGGCCCTGTTCCCCGAACACCGTCAGCGACTGCGCGGATTTCGCGCAGAAACCGGTGAGCATCTGCGCGGTTTCGCCGCCCGCATACTGGGCGGTGACGGCGGTCATGATGTCCACGCCCGTGTCGGCCTTCTGGCACAGCCCGACGACGCGCACCGGATCCGGCCCGAACACCATGCTGGTGGCGGCCATGGCGTAGATGCCCACGTCCAGCAGGCTGCCTCCCGCGAGATTCGGCGAGAACAGCCGGCTCTCCGGATTGGGATCGATGTAGAAGCTGAAGTCGCAGGCCGAATGCCTTAGCTTGCCGATGACCCCGTCCCCGAGCAGCTCACGGAACTTGCACGCGGCCGGGAATAGCCGCGACCACATGGCCTCCATCAGGAACACATTGTTCCTGCGGGCGCAGTCAATCATCGCCTGCGTCTGCACGTCGTTCAGCGCCATGGGCTTCTCACACAGCACATGCTTCCCATGCTCCATGCACAGGATGGCCTGCTCCATATGGAAGTTGTGGGGCGTGGCGATGTAGATCAGATCCACCTCGCCGCACGCCGCCAGCTCCTCGTAACTCCCGAAGGCGTGCTTCGCGCCGTAAGCCTGGGCGGCCTGCCGGGCGCGCTCCAGGGAGCGCGAACCCACAGCGGTGATCTCAAGGCCGTCCACGCAGCAAAAGTCCCTGTAGACGCGCCTGACGATCCCGCCCGGCCCCAGCACGCCCATGCGCAGCGCATTGCTCATGAAGATACCCTCCTACTCGGTGAAGCGGTCCAGGAACAGCTCGGTCTTGGCCTCGGCCTGCCACTTTGTCAGCGCGTCGCTCTCGGCCTGCTGCTTCTTGGCGTCCAGCTCGGCGGCGCGCAGGGATTCCTTGACGGTTTCAAAGTCCACCGGGCCGCTGGGCACATCGTGGTCGTAGCGGATGATGTGGTAGCCACGGCTGGCCAGGACAGGCTCGGACACGTCGCCCGGCTTCCCGAGCGCCAGCGCGGCCTGGGTAAACGGCATCTCAAACACCTTGGTGGCGTCGTTCAGATAGTAACCCGTCTCGCGGTTGGGCGCGCCCTCGCGCATGCCCGGATCCTCGCCGTACTGGTCGATCAGCGCCTGGAAGTCCTCGCCGGCGGTGATCTTCTGCTGGATCTCGTCCAGGCGCGGCCCGATGCCCACGAGCAGCTCTTCCTTTTTCTTCTCGAGCTCGGCGCGGCCCGCGTCGCCCTCGGGCAGTCCGGCCAGCTGCTCCAGCACGGTCTTGAGCTCTGCGGCCTGCGCCTGATCCATCATCACCAGGATGTGCTTCACGGCGCGCACGCCCTCGGGCGTATACCAGATCTCGGCGCCGTACATGCTGTCCATGTCAAACTGGCCCTTGTCCTGGGCGTACTTGGCTTTGGCCTCCTCGACCTTCTGGTCATACGACGCGCGAAGATCCTCATCGGACACCTGAATGCCGCCAGACACGCTCTCCAGCACCCGCTTATAAGCCTCGCCTTCCTGGATCTGCTCGGCCACCGTCTCGGGCGTGAAGCCGTTGGTGTTCAGGTATTCCTCGGCCGCCTTGCGCTGCGCGTCCTCCCCTTCGATGGTGTAGAAGCGGGGGATGCTGCTGGTGACCGCCTGCTCGAAAGCCTCGTCGGCCTGCTTCTTGAAGTCCTGAATCTGCTCTTCGGTGAACTGATCCAACCCAAGCTCGTGGGCCTTCTGCAGGATCAGTCGCTCGGTCACGGCGTAGTTGGTGGAGACTTCCTTCAGAAGCTTGATGACCTCGGGGTCATTCATGTCCATCTGCTGCGCATAGGTTTGCCGCATCATATTGAAGTATTTGCTCACCTGGGTGTAGGTCACGTCCTGCCCGTTGACGGTGGCCAGCACGGTCTCGGGCGTAAGGGGGGGCTGGGGAGCCGACGTGGCTTCAGGCGCGGCGGTTTCCTGGGGCACGGCCTGGGGTGCGGCGGTTTCGGTTGCCTGCGCCAGCGCGCATAGGCAGAGCGTCCAAGAAAGCATCAGGGTAAGAACCAGGCAAAGCAGTGATTTTCGATTCAGCATGATGTGCCTCCCATGTAGATGTATATGCCGAACACAATTCGGCGCGGATCGCCCGGAATCCTGCCCCGGCCGAAAAAGAAAAAAATAGAAAGAGCCCCGCCGCCATGCGGCAGGGCTCCCCCGCGATCCTTTGATTCAGTTGACCACAAACGATTTGATCTCGTTCATCAGGTCGTCGCAATCGTCAGCATAGACTTCCAACGTGATGGGCTTGCTCAAGTCCAGGCTGAAGATGCCCAGAATGGACTTGGCATCCACCACATGGCGGCCGGCGCGCAGGTCGATGTCGTAGCTGTGTCGGTTGACGATGTTCACAAAAGACTTGACGTTCTCTGCCAAGCTGAGCTTGATGTTCACTGCTCTCATGTTGGACACCTCACTTGAATGGTCTGAAGTGAGTTTACTATACAACCTGGAACCCGCGAATTCAAGGCAATTTGCGTCGTTTACCTACATTTAATTCCCGCCTCGTTAAGATCCGGTTGAGCCATAGCCAAAACCAGTTGACAAGCGTCAAGCCATTTGCTATAATGCTCCTTGTCGATCGGGTGCTGTCAGTATTCGCGGTGCTTGGTTGACGCTTTTGCCGAATAGTGTAACGGTAGCACCTACGACTCTGACTCGTATTGTCTAGGTTCGAATCCTAGTTCGGCAGCCACTATGCCTCCATGGTCAAGCGGTTAAGACGTCGCCCTCTCACGGCGAAAACAGGGGTTCGAGTCCCCTTGGAGGTGCCAAATCCCACCTGTTCAGGTGAGAAATCCCCGGCCAAACGGCCGGGGATTTTCTTTTCCTCAGAAGTATGCGCGGCGCAGGATGTGATCCTGGTATTCCCTGTCCAGCTCCACGAAAAACCCGCTCCAGCCCCACACGCGCACGATCAGGCCCTGATGGTTTTCCGGGTGGCGCTGAGCGTCCAGCAGCTGCTCGCGGTTGATCGCGTTGAGCTGCATCTGGTGGCCGCCCATGCGGATGAACGACTGAACCAGCTGCGCCACCTTGCGGCAGCCCTCCTCCCCCTTGAAAACGGTGTCGTGCAGCTCCATGGTCAGCGGGCCGCCGTTCATGACGCGCTGAAACGGCGCGCCCGCAAACGACTTGATGACGGACAGCGGGCCGTCCAGCCCAGCTTGCAGCGATGGCGAGAAATTCGCGCCAAAGGGCTCCCCCTGCGCGCGGCCATCCGCCGTGGCGCCCAGCTCATTCGCGCTCCACAGATAAAACATCGCGGTGCCCGAGCCGGGCCGGTACAGCCCGCCCCGGTCGTTCCGCTTGCCATCCAGCGCGTCGGCAAACCGTTCCATCAGCCAATACCCAAGCGCATCCACATAAGGATCGGCGTTGCCCATCTTGGGCGCCTCGTTGCGAAGGCGCGCTCGGAGCGCCTCGCGGCCCCGGAAGTTGTGCTCGAGCGCATCCAGCAGCTCGGTTTTCGACACCGCGCCCTCGTCATAAACCAGCCTTTTCACGGCGGCCAGCGCGTCGGCGGCCGAGGCGATGCCCACGCCGTGGATCCCGTAGTTGTTGTACTGCGCGCCCAGCGAGATGTCGCGCGCACGCTGTACGCAGCCGTCCATCAGCGCCGACTGGAACGGCGACGGCTCCAGGTGCAGGTTCTGAAACCCGGGCAGCAGCCCGTCGATGGTGCGCTGTATATGGTCGGCCAGCTTTTGCTGGAACGCTTCGAACGTCGGGGATTCCGCGAGACTGTCGTTGAGCGCCTCGCTGACGGCCCGCGGGAAGCTGAACGCGCCGATGTTCGGAACCTCCATGCCTTTTCCGGGGATGATGAACTCCCAGCAGGCCGCCACCGCGTAGTTCCGCGCGTCCTCCAGCGCGTAGCCCTTGGCCAACAGCGCCGGAATGACCACGTCGTCATTGGAGTACTGCGGAAATCCGAGTCCCCGCTTGGTCAGCTCGGTACCCAGCCGGAAGATCTCTTCCGGCGTGTCCTTGCCAACGCGCAGGTTGACTTTGGGGTCGATCAGCCCGAGATCCAGGCTGGCGCGCAAGCACAGCTCGGAGAGCTCGTTGAACGCGGGCTCGCCACGCCGGTTGCAGCCGCCCAGCACGATCGTCTGACCGTTGTCCCCTTGCTGGATGCCGTGGTACAGCCATGTGTCGCGGTTCAGCGAAAGGAAAAGTTCCTCAATCAACTCCAGCGCCTCGTCCCGCGTGAGCGCGCCGCTGGCCAGGTCCTTCTGATAATAAGGATACATATACTGGTCGAACCGGCCCATGGTGACGTGGTGGTTCTTGTTGGCCCACAGCACGAAATTCAGCAGCCGAAAGCACTGCAGCGCCTCGTGAAAGCTCTGCGCGCCCCGCTTGGGGATGCGCGCAAACAGCGCCGAGACGGCGCGGTTGCCCACGCGCCGCGCCTCTTCCCCGTAGCGGGCAGCGAGGTCGGCGGCGGCGTCTAGGGTGATGAGCACGCTCTCGAGGAAATCCACCGCCACGGGATCGCCCGCGTGCGCCCGCAGCGAATCCAGCGCCTCCTGGCGCAAGGCGTCAAATCCCTCGGCGATGACGCGCCCGTAATCTGAGCAGATGTTGTTCACGCAGCCGGTGGAGAACGTGAAGTGCTCGCGCCGGATGGCTGCCTTTTCCTCCGGCGAATACAGCTCCGGCACGCTCCTGACGGTGCGCAGCAGCGAAATCCGCTCGCCCAAAAACACGACGGGGCGCTCCGCCGCCAGCATGGCGCGCAGCCGCAGTGCGCTGCGCCGCGCCCCGGAAAGGCCTGGATCGCGAAATGCGCCGCCAATGTCGACGTCCCGCGCATGCTCCCGATACGCGCGGCTTCTTAGCTGATCCCGCATGGCTGACACTCGTTCATTCATGAAAGCGCACCTCGATTCCGTGCTCGCGCAGACAGTTTGTGACGGTTCGATCGGGAGGGCGGTTGGGCAGCCCAGGATCGAACTTGAGGCCGACGCTTGGGTATTTCGCTCCGGCCAGCTGATTATAAGGAAGGATCTCGACATAGCGCAGCGCGCCGGGTTTCCTGAGCGCCAAAGCGACGCCCTCAAAGTGGGCGCGCGTGTCGTTCACGCCGGGGATCAGCGGGATGCGGATGACGTACGGCACGCCGGAGCCCTTCAGCGCGCCGAGGTTGCGCAGGATCTGCCGGTTGTCCACGCCAGTATACTCCTCGTGCAGACCGGCATCCATCTGCTTCAGGTCGAACATCACCAGCTCGCTGCGCCCGATGGCGCGCGCGAACACATCGTCCCCGGCAAAACCGCAGGTCTCGATGGCGCGGTGCACGCCGCGCAGCCGGTCGAGCAGCGCCAACAGAAAGCCGGGCTGCATCAGCACCTCGCCGCCGGTGAGGGTAACGCCGCCGCCGCTCTGGCGCAGGATGTCCCGGTGCCGCAGCAGCCTTTCGGCCAGCGCGTCCGGCTCCCACCACCGGCCCGCGACGCGAATCAGCCCGCGCGGACAAGCCGAGACGCAGCGACGGCACAGCACGCAGCGCCCGGGAGACGGGCAGACCCTCCGGCACGCGCCGCAGCCGGTGCAGCCCGTTTGCGCGCGCGCGATCTGAGGCCGGGGGGCCAGTCCTTCCGGGTTGTGACACCAGCGGCAGCGCAGCGGGCAGCCCTTGAAAAACGCGGCGGTGCGGATGCCCGGGCCGTCGAACAGCGCAAACTCCTCGATGTCGAAGATCAATCCGGCCGTCTCCGATGGCCGCCGGCAGGCTGTCTGCACATCCAAGGCTCGTCACGCCTCCTGTCGGATCCAGACCGCCATCTGCTGCATCTCGCCCCGGTTGGCCCAGGCGTAGTACGGGATCAGGGTGAGCGGGCAGTCCACGTAGGCGCTGGGGGCGGAGCGGTACAACTCGCCCTGCCATTGCTTCGGGTCGCGCCGCCTGGCCGTGGTCCGCAGCAGATTCACTCCGCCCAGCATGTCCGAGCGCTCGATTGCAAACGGCGCGCCCTTGGGCAGCACAATGTCGAACAGGTCCGTGCCGTTGTCGATCTGCTCGGCGCAATACACAAACGGGCCATATTCCACCGCCACCCGCCCGCAGTCCTCGCGCACGGCGGGGTGCGCCTCGACGACGCGGTGCGTCATGGGCAGCGTGAGCTCCAGCGCATCCCCCGCGCGCCATGTGCGCTCGACGCGGGCATAGCCGCTCTCGTCCAGATTCAGCGGGTGCGCTTGCCCGTTCACTTTGATGGACGCGCCATCGCACCAGCCGGGCACGCGCAGCCGCAGCGCGAAGCGCGCGGGCGCGTCGGGCGAGATGGCGAAGCGGATGGCGGAATCCAGCGGATACCCGGTCTGCTGCCGAATCTTTACGCCAACGCCGCCGAAAGACGCCTCGGTGTCGCTCTGCATGTACAGGTGCACGTACAGGCTGCTCTCGTCCACCGAGTACGCGTACCCTCCGATGGACGCGATCAGCCGCGCCAGGTTGGGCGGGCAGCACGCGACGTCGAACCAGGGCTGGCGGTAGGGCAGCATGCGCGGGTTTCTGGACACCTTGTCCTCGTACAGCCCTGGATCACAAGCCAGGTGGTTGGCGTAGAAGAAGCGGTCGCCGCTCAGTGAGACGCCGCTGATGACGCCGTTGTACAGCGCGCGCTCCATGACGTCCGAGTACTCGCGGTTCAGCTCAATCCTGAGCATCCGCCACGCCCAGAAAAGCAGCGCGATGCAGGCGCAGGTCTCGTTGTAGGCGATGTCGTTGGGCAGGTAATAGTTGTAGGCAAAGCGCTCCCCCACCTCCAGCGCGCCCACGCCGCCGGTGATGTACATGCGCTGCCGCGTGACGTTGCGCCAGATGATCCTGGCAGCCCGGGCGAGCGACTCGTCCTCGCACTCGCACGCCAGATCCGCTGCGGCGCTGCACTGGTACATGGCGCGCACGGCGTGCCCCTCGGCGGTCGCCTGCTCGCGGACGGGCAGGTGCGACTGGAACAGCGCGTACGGCCCGGCGGGCAGGAACTCGCGGGTGTGCCACTCCTTCTTGTGATCGGGAATGGGGCTGTCGTCCTCGATGCCGCGCGTGCCGTCAAAGAACAGCGGCGCCTGGCCGCGCTCGTCGATGAAGAATTTGCTCAGCCGCAGGTGCATGGGATTGCCTGTGACGTGATACAGCCGCACCAGCGCCAGCTCGATCTCCTGGTGGCCGGGATAGGCGTGCATCTTGCCATCCTCCGCCCCCATGACGCTGTCGATGTGGTCGACATACCGGCACATGATGTCCAGAAACTTGCGCTTGCCCGTGGCCTGGAAGTAGGCCACGGCGGCCTCAATCAGGTGGCCCGCGCAATACAATTCGTGCATGATGTAGACATTCGTCCAGCGCTTTTCAGGCGCGACGACCGAAAAGAAAGAATTCAGGTATCCGTCCTCCCACTGGGCCGCCTGCATCTGGTCGATGATCTCATCCACCTTCTGTTCAAGCGCCGGCATGGGGGTCTTGGCGATCGTGTAAGCCACGGCCTCGATCCACTTGGCCACGTCCGAGTCCCAGTAGTGGTGGGGGCGCGGCACATCCGAGCCGGGCGTATACCGCTGCTTGAACGTGTCCATGCGCCCGGTTCGCCGGCACTGCTCAAACTCCACCGGCAGCGTTACATCGCGGTTGATGCGCTGGCGCTCGCCCCAAAACCCGCCGTCAATGTTCACATCTGTCCACAGGATCGGCTTCATCGCGCGGTTCATCGCAAACGCCCCTCTTTCTTCAGTCCAAAACGCACTCCAGGTTCTGGTCGCCGCAGTTCTCCAGGCGGATGCACACGCCCGGAATGCCCGCGTGCACGACGGCTTTTCCGCCGCCCACCCGCATGGCAATCCGATGGTTTGTGCCGTCGGTGTGCACGTAGTCAAACTCGGAGTCTCCATCCCGCAGCGGATAGACGCAAAGCGTCAATTGGTCCGTCGGGCGCTCGTCCACGTGCCGCATGTCCGGCCCCATGGGCAGGATCGCGCCCGCTTTTACGAAAAGCGGCAGCACGTCCAGAGGCGCGGACACCTCGATCCAGCGGCCGCCCGGATGCAGCTCGCCCGTCCAGTAGTCGAAGAACTGGTCGTCCGGCAGGTACACCAGCCGCGCGTCGGTCTCATCCAGAACGGGCGCCACCAGCAGCGAGTCGCCGAACATGTACTCGGTGTCGATTGCGTATACATTCGGATCGCGCTGATATTCCAGCACCAGCGCGCGCATCATGGGCAACGCGAGCCTGGCGCAGCGCTCGGCTTGGGAGGTGATGTAGGGCATCAGCCGGTAGCGCAGCTTCAGGTACTTTCGCGAGATGCCGAGCGCCTCCTCCCCGAAATCCCAGGGTTCCCGGGTGAAAAACCCGTGGGTGCGCGCGTGGGACGTGAAGCAGCCCACCTGCATCCAGCGCGCGTACAGCCGGGGGTTCGACTCATAGAAGAAACCGCCGATGTCATGGCTCCAGAACGGGAACCCGGACAACCCAAAGCTCAGCCCAGCCTTGATGGACGTGGCCAGCGCCATAAAGTCGGTGCCGCAGTCGCCGCCCCAGTGCAGCGGGTAGCGCTGGGATCCCGCCCAGGCGCTGCGCGCCCAGATGATCGAATCGCCCGTGACCTCCTTGGTGATGTCAAAGCACGCCTTGTTGTAAAGCAACGGGTACAGGTTGTGTATCTCGTCCCCGGAGCGGCGCGCGTATTGGTAGAACGCGGGCGCGGATTCGCCAAAGTCCACCTTGATCCCGGCCACGCCCATCTCAAGCAGCGGGCGTAGCAGCTTGTTGCAGTACCAATCCACCGCTTCGGGGTTTGAGAAGTCCACCAGCCCGTGACGGAAATCCTCGCCGCCGTCCGCGCGGAACGCAAAGTAGCCCTTCCGGAAGCCCTCGTCGTACACTTCGCCCGACAGCTCGCCCTTGTCGATGTAGGGCATCTGCCACAGCGTGACCCGGAATCCCTTGTCCAGCAGACCCCGGATCATGCCCTCGGCGTCCGGAAACTTTTCGTCGCAAAACTTGTAGTCGCACACCCAGTTTTCCTTGTACCAGTTGGTGTCGATGTGGATCACGTCGCAGGGGATGTCCTCCCGGCGCAGGCGCTCGGCCAGCGCCTCGACTTCCGGGCGGCTCTCGTAGCTGATCTTGCTGATCCAAAACCCAAAGCTCCAGCGCGGCGGCACCGCGGGCGAGCCGGTCACATCGCAGTACATGCGCAGGATCTGCTTCATGCTGGGCGCGACAAACAGAAACAGGTCGATCTCGCTGTCGCCCGTCATGATCCCGTAGGCCTTGTAGTGGTGGGCGCCCATGTTGCAGTTAGCCTTGTGCGCCGTGTGCAGAAACAGCCCGTAGCCCGCCGTGCTCATGAAGAACGGAATGTTCTTGTAGGCGCGGTCGGTGTAGACCCCCAGCGCGTTGGTCTGCCACAGGTTGACGTTCTGCCCTTTCTTATCGATGGGCGCGAACCGCTCGCCCAAACCGTAGAAGTGCTCGCCGTCCGAAAACCGCACGGACTCGCAGGCGTAGGCGTCGCCCTTTTCGGTGTCGAACAGAAACCCGAACGGCGCGTGCTCGAACCTCATAAAGGAGCGGTCCTCCATGCCCATCTGGCGGTACACGCACTTGCCGTCCGCGCCGAACACGCTCAGGTTCCATGGGTCTTTCGTGATGACGGCGCGCATGGCCGGGGTCTCAATCGTCAGGCTGGCGTCGTCCTCGGACACTGTGAAATCGCAGCCTCTGTCAAAGCCGTCCACCAGCATCTCCGATTCGCGCCCAGACACAGAGAACCCCTGCGCCGCCTGGATGCGCAGCGTGCCCTCGGCGCACACGGTCAGCTGCACGCAGAGGTTGCGCGTGCGGTCCAGCCGGTCGTAGGCGGGCCGGAAATCAAAGAAGCGATAGAAATAGCGCTTGCGGTAGAACGCGCCGCTGGCCTGCAGAACGACCCGGTTGCCCCGCCGCGCCCAGCGCTTGAGCGACTCCGGCATCAGCACGGTGGCCTGTCGCATGTCGGACACCAGCGGGAACGACACGCCGTCGATGTACTCGAATCCGGAGTCCAGCGCACTCTTGAGTTTCCCGGTAAAGGCCTCCTTGGGCATCTTCATGATGCTCTCCATGCTCTGATCGCCTTTCATGGCGCAATACCCCCCTTCCCTGTCTATCCCTTCACCGCGCCGGAGGACAGCCCTTTGACCAGATAACGCTGCAGGAAGATCATCATCAGGATGACCGGCAGCGTCATGATGACAGCATAGGACATCAGCATGTTCCACTCGATGCCGAACTCGCCGATGGCCTTATACATGTTGATGGTCAGCGGAAAGCGGTACTCGGTTCTGATAAACGTCAGCGAGCCGATCAGGTCTCCCCAGCCCCACAGGAACGTGAACGCGGCCGAAATGATGATGCCCGGATACGTGATCGGCACCATCACGCGCAGAAACGCCGTCAGCTTGTTGCAGCCGTCGATGGTGGCGGCGTCCTCCAGCTCCTGCGGGATGCCCAGGAAGTACGGGCGCAGCGTGATCACACAGAATGGGATGCTGTGCAGACAGTTATAGATCACCGGCGCGGCGAACGTGTCCAGCAGCTTGATGTTGCGGAACGTGATGAAAAGCGGCGCCAAAAACAGCGTGGTGGGCATCATCTGGGTGATCAGGAACGCGAACAGGATGTATTTGTTGAACTTGTACTTGAAGCGCACCAGTCCATACGAGGAGAACGTCGCCAGCGTCGTCGCGAGCAGCGTGGTGGCGCACGAGATGATCAGGCTGTTCTTCAGCGTGACGGGCAGCGGCGTGATGGCGTTGGTAAACAGCTGCTTCACGTAGCCGTCCAGCGTGAACCGCTTCGGGAAGAACGTGGGATAGACCCCGAAGATCTCGGTGCTGGGCTTGAAGGAGGTGATGACCATCCAGTACACCGGGAACAGGAACAGCGAGCACACGAGGAACGCGCACGCCGTTTTCAGCCATAGCAGGCGCTTGCTTTCCGTCACGACTGGTCATCCCCTTCCGACAGCTTAATATAGAAGGCGCCAAACACCATCAGGATCGCGAACAGGATCGTGGCGATGGTGGAGCCCTGGGCATACTCGAAGTTGCGGAACGAGTACAGATAGGACAGCGTGGCCAGATTGTGCGTGCTGTTGACCGGGCCGCCGTTGGTCATGATGAAGATGATCTCAAACACCTTGAAGGTGTAGATGAACCCGAGCGTGATGACCGAGAACATGGCCGGGCGCAGCAAGGGCAGCGTGATCGTGCGGAACCGCTGGAACCGGCTGGCGCCGTCAATCTCGGCCGCCTCGTAGATCTCCTCCGGCAGGGTGGTCAGCGCGGTGGCCAGCAGCAGCATGTTGAACGGCACACCGCGCCAGATGTTGCTGATGATGAGCGCGGTCATGGCGCTCGTGGCGTTGGTCAGCCACGATATGGGGTCCCTGATGAGGCCGAGCTTGATCAGCAGAAAATTGATGACGCCCGAGGTGTCCCCGGCGAACATCCACTTCCACACGGACGTCGCCACCAGGATCGGGATCATCCAGCAGATCAGCATCAGCCCGCGCAGAAAATTGTTGCCCGGAAACCGCTTGGAAAACAGCAGCGCCAGCGCGAATCCGATGATGAACTGGAACACGATGCTGATGATGGTAAACACGAACGTGTTGATGAAAGATGAGCGGAACAGCTTGTTTGCCAGGATGTCAGCGTAGTTTTTCAGGCCAACGAAGGGCTGCTCGCTGTTGAGCGTGGACACGTCCACCTGCAGGAAGCTCATGCGGATGTTGTAGATCAGCGGATACAGCACGAAGGCCAGCAGGAAGATCAGCGCCGGCAGGATGAAGGCAAGCCCGGTCAGGTTGCCCGCGCGAAAGCGCTGGCGGAGACGGTTGGATTCCATGTGGGCCCTCCTTTCCGGTGGATGGGGTGGTTTCAGCGCGGCCCTTTATGAAGCAGGCGGATAGGCAAGATGCCTATCCACCTGCTCGTTGCTTACGCCGGGGGTTGACGCTTATTGCAGCAGCGCTGGCATGGCCTCGGCGGCGTCCTTCTGGGCCTGCTCGGGCGTCTTGGTGCCCACGACGACGGACTGCATCATCTCCTGGACGACCTGCTCGATCTTGGGCCAGTTGGCGTGCGGGCCGCGCGGCAGCGCGAACGCGGCGCTGTCGGCGAACACCTTAAACGCGCCCTCATTGAACTTCTGGGTGGCGGCCATGACGTCCTTGCGCGTGGGCAGGTAGCCGTCGGTGGCCATGAAGTGCTGCATGCGCTCGGGATCCTGGAACCACTTCATCAGCGACCAGGCGTCCTCCTCATTGCCGCCCTTGATGATGGCCATCGTGTGGCCGCCCAGGCAAGTGGCGCGCTTCTCGGCTCCGGCGGGCATGGGCGCCACGTCCCAGTTGAACTGGGCGTCTTTGGTGACGGATCCGATGCGCCACGGGCCTTCCAGCACCATCGCGGCCTTGCCGTTGATGAACTGGTTGGTGGCGTCGGCAGGCGTCCAGTTGGCGGCTTCGACGTTAAGGATCTTCTCATCCATGAAGGTCTTGAACAGGTTGAGGGTATTGAGCGTGCCCTCATTGGCGAGCTTGTCGATGTCCCCGCCCGCGCCCCACAGGAAAGGATAGAAGCGGAAGGTGCCGTCCATCGTCAGCGTGCAGGAAGTCGCCAGCGGATAGAAGCCGTCGCCCTTCAGCTTGTTGCAGGCGTCCAGCAACTCGTCCCAGGTTTCCGGGAACTTGGCCACGCCCGCCGCGTCGAACATGTCCTTATTGTAGAAGACTGCGATGTTGTTGGTGGTGAAGGGCAGCCCATAGAGCTTGCCGTCCACGGTGACCGACTCCATGGGCCCCTCGTAGTACTGGTCCACCGGCAGCTCCGCGCTGATCTTGTCGGTCAGGTCCTGGAAGATGCCCATCTTGACGTATGCGCCGTGGTTCGGGCCGTCCAGGTCCACCAGATCGGGCAGCATGTCGCCGGCGATCATGATGTTGAACTGTTTCTGCGCCTCGGTCAGGTCGGTGATGATGGTCATGTTCAGCTTGATGTCCGGATTCTCGGCCTCGAACTGCCCGATGACGTCGTGCAGCCCGACCTTCTCCTTGGAGTAGGTCAGGAAGAAGTCCAGCTCGCGCTGCGCGCCATCGGCAAGGGACGCCGCGGCCAGGACGCCGAACACCAGGACCATCAGAAGAAGCGCGGATACCGCCTTTTTCATGGGTTTACCTCCTTAATCGTCGTGTCATGGGGGTCTTCTTTCCGCTATCGTATCATCAGGGGGCGCAACTGTATATAGCAAATTTATAACATAGGTTTAATATTTTAACCTATTTGATCCCATCACGGGCGATTCGGCGTTGATTCCGCCCGGCAAATGCGTTACACTGTTAAGGATTCCGGAGCGTTCAAAGAGAGGGTGATGGGATGCCCGGCGAGAGGCGCGGCTGGCGGCAATACGCCAAGTATCCGCTGATGGTTCGGATCTTCCTGGTGATCATCACGCTCTCCACGCTGCCGATGCTGTTCATCGAGGTGCACAACTACCTGTATACCCAGAACATCATCAGGGACAGCGCGGCGGATCTGATCGCGGCCAACGCCATGGAGGCTGCGGACGCCATCGACAACGCCATGACCCGCTACGAGTACATCCTGCTGAACTTCCTGTGCGACAACGCGTTCTTGTCCGACGTGCGCCAGCTGGAATCCAAAGACAGCCTGAAGAGCACCCGCGCGCACGCCAACCTGTTGCTGCAGATCAACCGCGCCGCCTATCAGGAACAGGGAATCCGCTCCATCGTGGTGACTTCGGCGCAAGCCAGGCAGGTCTCTTTTGACAAATACCTGATGGAGCGCGGCCTGGACGCGGTGCGGCTGATGCGGGAGGCCGAGCGACACAGCCACTCCTTTCTGGACAACGCCACGCTGGTCGTGGAGCACGCCGCCACCAAGGACCCGGGCGGCGCGGTGTTCAGCCTGACCAAGCTGCTGTATGACATCTACAGCGACGAGCCGCTGGGCGCGATCTCGCTGTATGTGGATGAGAGCCTGTTCCGGCGCGTGGCGGACAACATCATGAACCGGGGGGATTCCATAGACCGCTGCACGTTCGTGCTGGACAAAGGCGGCCTGTTCTTCCAGGATCATGACATGGGGGACCCGGCGCGCTTTCTCGCGGAGCGGCGCTACGAGACGGGCGCGCCGTTCTACGGCGAGATTGCGGGGCGCAGCTACCTGCTGTACGCGCTGCCCGTCACGCGCGCCAACTGGACGGTGGTGGTGGGCATCAACAGCGGCTACATCACGGCGTCGGTGCGCGCCGCGCTGCGGCTGTACGTGACGATCTCCACGGCGTCGCTGCTGCTGATCGCGCTGGTGTTTTTGACGCTGCTGTCCCGCACGCGGCGGGTGATTGGCAAGGCGCTGGAGATGATGGAACGCGTGGGCCACGGCCAGTTTGACGGATGGGTATACTCCTCCGCGCCCAACGAGTTCACCCGCATCGCGGATGGGTTCAACAACATGACGGTGAAGATCAATCAGCTGATGAACGAGCTGCAGCGCGAGAAGGACATCGTGCGCGAGGCCACGCGCAAGGAGAAAAACGCCGAGATCCAGGCGCTGGAGGCGCAGATCAACCCGCACTTCATCTACAACACGATCGACTCGATCAACTGGCGCGCCATCGAGAAGGAAGAGTATGAGATCAGCGACATGCTGAAAAAGCTGGCCAGCGTGCTGCGCTACAGCATCACGCGCAGCAACCGCATGGTCACGGTGCGCCAGGAAGTGGATTGGCTGAGAGAGTATCTGTTCCTGCAGCGCTACCGCTTCTCCGAATCGTTCCGCTATGAGATCCTAGTGGAGGAAGGGATTCGAGAGTGCCGCATTCACAAGCTGCTGCTGCAGCCCATCGTGGAGAACGCGGTGCTGCACGCGTTCTCGGGGCGCGACGCGGGCGGTGTGCTGCGCGTCGCCGGCGGGCGCACGCCATCGGGCGAGCTGGCGTTTACGGTGGAGGACAACGGCTGCGGCATGACGCCTGAACAGGTTTCGGCGCTCACCAGCAAGGAGGGCGCGCGCCCGGACAGCATCGGCGTGAGCAATGTGGTCCGGCGGCTGAAGATGTACTATGGAGACAGGGCGGGCGTATCTGTGTGGAGCGAGCAGGGCGCGGGCACCCGGGTCACGCTGCGCCTGCCCGACGCCGACGCCGCGCCCCCGTCGTGATTCGCGAGGAGCCCCCCCATGAATGAGCGCGCCTCCAGCGGCGATTGGCCGCAGACGGGCCCAGATTCACCAAGGAGCGTGATCTTTGATGCCCCAGAAAACCCGGATCATGGTCGTGGAGGACGAGCGCAAGACGCTCAACGGCCTGGTCACGCTGATTCAGCGCTTCGGCAGCGATTTCGAGGTGTGCGCCACGGCGCGCAGCGGCGCGGATGGGCTGGACGGGGCGCTGCAGCACCAGCCCGAGATCATCATCACCGACGTGCGCATGCCGGGCATGGACGGGCTGGAGATGGCCGAGCAGCTTTGGAAGCGCGGGTATCAGGGCAAGGTGATCGTGCTGTCCGGGCACTCCGATTTCGAGTACACCCGCAAGGCGCTGCAGCTGGGCATCTTCGACTATGTGCTCAAGCCCATCACGCCGGAC
This sequence comes from Eubacteriales bacterium, assembly GCA_031549325.1. Lineage (GTDB taxonomy): Bacteria > Bacillota > Clostridia > Christensenellales > Aristaeellaceae > JAJDGF01. The sequence continues at coordinate 69,424 of JAVBQA010000074.1, forward strand.
GACCTGCTGTCGGTGCTGGACAGGGCCGCGCGGGCGCTGGACGCCGAGCGGAACAAGGCGCCATCGCCGGATGAGATCGGCGCGATGTTCGAGCGCCTTTCGCTGCTGGGCTTTGAGGACGAGCAGCAGAGCGAGCGATTCCACGCGCAGTTTCAGCCGTTGAACGGGGAGATCCTGGTGCCCTTCGTGCTGTTCTTCCGCTCCAAGCTCAACCCGCACGACGTGGCGCTGGTGCTGGAAGCGCTGCGCATCTCGTTTTCGGACGCGACCAGGCGCTACACGGCGGTCACGGCGGGCTTGTTCCGCATCCAGGCGCTGATGCAATACCCAAAAATCGAGCCGTTCTGCCGCGCGCTGGACCACTGCATGGAGCGCCTGACCGAGGTGGCTGTGCCCGTGTTCGCGCTGTACGACGACCGCTTCGATCTGCCGCTCACCCGGCGCTTTGCCGACATGCTTCCCATGTCCAAGTGGAGCCTGGTGTTCGGCATGTTCTGCGCCACCTCCGCCTCGCACGTCCGCTCGCTGCCGGTTCAACTTCTGGCATACCCGCAGGCGCTGGAGCGCGAGCTGCTCGCGGCGCTGCACAGGCGCGACGGCGTGGAGCCGGCGCTGAACGCGTTCATCCACGCGCTGCGGGCGTCGGGCAGCCACCCGACGCATATGTACGAGGCCATGCTGCGGCTGGCCAACGCGGTGCTGTTCCAGCTGAAGACCATCAACCCCCAGTTGCACAACGAGATCGTGCAGATGCAGGTGCTCTCCGGCGTTCCGCGCTGCCTGACATTCGATGCTTACCGCAACATGATGATGAACATCATCGGACCGAGCGGCGATGCGCAGGGAAAGCCGCTGAAGCGGATCACCGCGCTGGCGCTGGGCGCGATCCAGCGGGATTACGCCAATGACATCTCGCTGGAATCGGTGGCGAGCAGCTTGTCCGTGACACCCGAATACCTCAGCCGGCGCTTTGGCGCGGATCTGGGCAAAAGCTTTGTGTCCTGCCTGAACGAGCACCGCGTCGAGCGCGCCAAGGAGTATCTGGCCTCCGGAAAATACAAGGTTTTTGAGATCGCGCAGATGACCGGCTTCACCAACCCGAAATATTTCGCCATCGTTTTCCGGAAGTACACCGGCCATAGCCCCCGGGATTATCTGACCGCCGGGAAAGAATGATCGGATCCGTTGCAAAAGCAGCGCCTGGCTTTCGCGCCGGGCGCTGCTCTTGTTTGGCGGCAGGGTAGGTTGCGGCAGCAGGCTTTTGCCAGTGCCCTATTCATCGCGGGCTTGTCACCTAACATATGCTCGGGAAAGCCGCCCGTCCATCAAAAGTAATGCCCAGGCTCGCCCTTGCGCGCGCCGCTCCTGCGCATGTCCTGCAGGTGTCTGGCCGCCAGCACGCCGATCACCGCGCCGTTGGTTGGGCGCATGTTGGCGGGAAACAGCCCGCTCTTGCGCATGCTGCCGTTGGTCCAGGCCATCTCGATGGCGTGCCGGATGGCGCGCTCCACCTGGGAGATGCCGGTGTCGTACAGCTGCGCCACGGCAGGATACACCTCCTTGGTGATGCGGCCGGACAGGCTCCCAAGCTCGGCGGCGATGCGCACCGCCGCGTGCAGATAGCGCCCGCCCTTGGTGTGCATGGGGATGCCCATGGTCTCGCCCAGCAGCTTGTCCAGCGCCGCGCTCTCATCCAGCGGCAGCGGCTGGACGGCGCCCAGCATGTCGTCGTCAAAGCTGTCCTTCTGCACGATGTAGCTGTACAGCAGCTCCGGATCGAACGGTTTCACCAGATAGTAATACGCGCCCAGCTCCATCGCCTGGCGGATCAGGCTGTCGCGCGCGATGCCGGACAGCACGATGATGCGCATGTCGCCGATGCCCTCGTCGCGCAACTGGCGCATCACGGCAAACCCATCCTGCAGCGGCATGATGATGTCCAGCACCAGCACGTCGGGTTTGGTCTGCATCACCAATCTGCGCGCCTCTACGCCGTTGGCCGCGACGGCCACCACCTCGATGTCTTCCTTGGCGGACAGATAACGAACGATGCTTTGCTGAATCTCGCGGTTGTCCTCAACAACCATCACGCGAAGTCGATCCATGCATGCACCCCCTGCGTTATTTCCAACTTCCTCTAGTAGTACAATTTCTCAGTTGATTATAACATCTCGCGTGCCGAAAGAGAAGCTTTATTTAGCGAAACATGCATCTTGTGTGAATATTCTGTCGATGGTATAATAAAAGGAAACCCTGAATAGCTTGGTAAGCGCGGACGGAACCGGCGCTTGCCTGAAATGGGGAGGTGCCCACATGACGATTACCCTGGATGGCGCCGCCGTTGAATACGGCGCGGGCGAGAGCTATCTTGACATTTTAAAGCGCACAAGGCCCGATCGCTTTATGGAGGCGCTGGGCATTCGCATGGGCGGAAACACGCTGCCGCTGAGCGCCTGGCCGCAGGAGGGGCAGCAGGTGAGCGCGCTCACCTACCAGAGCGAGGAAGGCATGCGCATCTATGAGCGCTCGCTGCGCTTCGTGCTGCTGCTGGCCATGAGAAAGCTGTATCCGGGCGCGCGGGTGCGGGTGGAAAATTCCACCAGCTCCGGGTTGTACGCGCGCATTGACAGCCTGGACGTCACAGACGATGTGGTTTTGAACATCGAGAAAAAGATGGGCGAGCTGGTCTCGCAGGACTTGAAGTTCGCCAAGCGCGTGATCAGCCGCGCCGAGGCGGTCAAGCACTTCGAGGCTGCGGGCATGACCGACAAGGTGCGGCTGCTGACCTACCGCCCGTTCGAACACTTCCAGCTCTACAGCTGCGAGGACATGCTGGAATACTTCTATGGCGAGATGGCGCCATCCACTGGCTATGTGCCGGTGTTCGCGCTGAGAAAGTATCTCGACGGGCTGATGATGATTCTGCCCGACCCGAAAAACCCGAAAGTGCCCGGGCCGTTTAAGGAACAGCCCAAGCTGCAGCACACCTTCAGCGAATCCAAAAGGTGGGCGCAAATCCTGGGCTGCGAGAACTGTGCCGACCTGAACGAGCTGGTGGCCCAGCGGGGACTGCGCGAGTTCATCCGCGTGAATGAGGCGCTGCAGGAGAAGTCCATCGGCGCGCTTGCCGACAAATTCATGGACAGCGGCGCGCAGCTGATCCTGGTGGCCGGACCGTCCAGCTCGGGCAAGACCACGTTTACCCACCGGCTGTCCATCGCGCTGCGGGTGCTGGGCCGCAGGCCCATGAAGCTGTCGCTGGATGACTACTACATCGACCGCGACCGAATCCCGGTGGACGAAAACGGCGACGTGGACCTGGAGCGCCTGGACACGCTGGACGTGCCGCTGTTCAACCGGCACCTGAAGAGGCTGCTGGACGGCGAGGCGGTTGAAACTCCGATCTTCGATTTCAAGCGCGGCAAGCGCTCGGAAAAGACGCATCGGCTCCAGATCGAGCCTGGCCAGCCCATCTTGGTCGAGGGCATCCACGGGCTAAATCCGGAGCTGACCTCCGCCATCCCGAGGGAGCGCAAGTTCCTGATCTACATCAGCGCGCTGACCACGCTGAACCTGGACGACCACAACCGCATCCGCACCACCGACGTACGCCTGCTCAGGCGCATGGTGCGCGACCACCAGTTCCGCGGCACGCCGCCCGAGGGCACACTGGCCATGTGGACGTCGGTGCGGAGGGGCGAGGACGCTTACATCTTCCCCTACCAGGAACTGGCCGACGTGATGTTCAACTCCACGCTGGTGTATGAGCTGGCCATCCTCAAAAAATACGCTTATCCGCTGCTGATGGGTGTCAAGGAGGACAGCCCGTTTTACACGCGCTCGCGCCGGCTGGTCAAGTTTTTGAATTATGTCATAACCGCCAACGTGGAGGATGAAATCCCGCTGAACTCGATCCTGCGCGAGTTCACCGGGGGCTGCTGTTTCTATAGGGAGGAAGATTAACCCATCGCTCGAGGCCGAGGGCTTGGGCCCGCTCAAAACGCTCATGGAATTGGCGCTCTCTGAAACAAATCTTTTTGGCGCTTCCGCGATTAAAAAAACCCTCCCGGTGCACAATAGTAGCGCAAGGGAGGGTTTTGATTTATGCTTAGGAACAAAAACGTGTTTCTGGTTGCCCTGACGATCCTGACGATGTGTGTCGTGCTGGCCGGTTGCTTCAACGCCGCCAATCAGCCCACCGAAGTCCCTGACGAGACCATCAACCCCAACGGCGCGCCGTTTGTGACCACCGGTCCTACGACGCTGATTTCCCCAGCGCCGGGCACCACGGGCACGCCGGTACAGGCGTTTGACTGGGCCACCCAGGCCAGCATGGTCGAAAGTCGCATCAACATGTTCTCCGAAATTCAGGAGAGCCACATCGTGACCGCTGGCCAGACCGCGCTGGTGGGCATCAAATTCACCGGCAGCTACAAGGGCGAGCTGACCCAACGCATCCGCGACATGATCGCCGGCGAGGTGATGGCCGCCGACAACACGATCACCGTGGTGGCGGTGACAGCCGACCCGAACGATGTCACCAAGATTGCCGAGCTGGCCCAGCGCCAGCGCTCGGGCGCCTCCCAGGCGGAGCTGCAGCCCGAGGTCGACCAGCTCGCACGCAACGCGAACACCATGCGCTAGGGCAAAACAAGCAGCTATGGCTGGCCGGCCAGTCGGCGCGGCTTTCCGACGCAGCGCAAGGAGCGGGGCGAAGCCGACAGCTGCGTTGAGCGCAGAGCGACGCGGCGGCGCGCGACAAGACGAGCCGGACGCCAGCTGTGTTTGCTCATGTTGCGCTCTCCGCAACCCATGAAAACAGGTCCGCTGCTTCAGCGGACCTGTTTTCATGGTGTCTTCATCGGATGGCGGGGGCCGATGTCCTCGCTCATCATAAGGGATCAAAGCGATCAAGGATTGATTCCCGCCTGTCTTGCGCGCGCCCTCATACTACTTCAAAACATTAAAGCATCATATAACCAAGCTCTATGAGTAATAGAAGCGACGCGAGTGGGGTTATGGAGCAGCGCGGAAACAGTGGAACAAAGCCTGTCGACAACCAATTCGAGGGAGTCAAAGACCTCGT